>NZ_JBCFQL010000018.1:0-65899 GCF_041729725.1 Flavobacterium zubiriense
AACGGTATACTTTCATAAAATTTTACTCTCTTCGATTTTTGTATTTACACTAAGGATAATTCCTAAAACCATTTTATTAATTTTTTTTCGATATGATTTCAATATTTGAAATGATATCACAAAACCAATTTTATTTTTTTTATGAAAAAAGTATTTAACTTATTTGATTTATCTCAAAAGGTAAATTACAAAACAGAAATTTTAGCTGGTTTAACGGTCGCCATGACCATGATTCCAGAGTCACTTTCTTTTGCAATTTTGGCTGGTTTTCCTCCATTATCTGGACTCTATGCTTCATTTATTGCGGGATTAATAACAGCCATTTTTGGCGGACGTCCTGGAATGATTTCTGGTGGAGCAGGAGCAACCGTAATTACATTGATTGCATTAATGAAATCGAATGGTTTAGAGTATGTATTTGCTGCTGTGGCTTTAGCTGGAGTCATCCAAATTTTGATTGGTGTGTTTAAATGGGGTAAATTTATTCGATTAGTACCACAACCGGTTATGTTTGGTTTTGTGAATGGTTTAGCCATAATTATTTTTATGTCCCAACTAGAACAATTTAAAACAGTAATTAATGGCGAAAGTACCTGGCTCACAGGAACTCCCATGTTAATTATGGCAGGTTTGGTAGCCTTGACCATTGCAATTGTTATTCTTTTGCCTAAAATAACTAAGGCAGTTCCTGCTTCTCTAGTGGCAATTATTGTAGTTTTTGGACTGGTTTTAGGGTTAGGAATCGAAACTAAAACAGTAGCAGATATAGCATCGGTTAGTGGAGGTTTTCCGCCTTTTCATATTCCGAATATTCCTTTTAGTTTAGAAGCTTTAAAGATTATTTTACCTTATAGTTTGGTTGTAGCAGCTGTTGGATTAACGGAGGGGTTGTTGACTCTAAGTTTAGTAGATGAAATTACAGAAACTACTGGAAATGGTAATAGAGAATGTGTGGCTCAAGGTAGCTCAAACATATTAAATGGGTTTTTCTTTGGAATGGGTGGTTGTCCAATGATTGCACAAACGTTAGTAAATTTATCGGCAGGTTCCAGAGCGCGTTTGTCGGGAATAATCGCTGCATTAACTATTTTATGTATTATTTTGTTTGCATCTCCAGTTATTGAAAAATTACCAATGGCGGCTTTAGTTGGTGTGATGATTATGGTGGCAATTGGTACCTTTGAATGGATTAGTCTTAGAATCATCAATAAAATGCCAAGACAGGATATTTTTGTGGGTATTTTAGTAGCTATTATTACTATTCTATTACACAATTTAGCTGTAGCGGTACTAATAGGAGTTATCATTTCGGCACTGGTTTTTGCCTGGGAAAGTGCTAAACGCATTCGTGCTAAAAAATACATCGATGATAAAGGAGTGAAGCATTATGAAATATATGGTCCTTTATTTTTTGGATCATCTGCTACTTTTTCTGAAAAATTTGATGTATCGAATGATCCAATTGAGGTAGTCATTGATTTTAAAGAAAGTAAAATTGTCGATATGAGTGCTATTGATGCGGTACACAAAATTACCGAGCGTTATGCTAAAATAGGGAAGACAGTTCATTTACGTCATTTAAGCCAAGATTGTCGTAAATTATTAGAGAATGCACAAGGAGTTATTGATGTGAATATTATGGAAGACCCTAGTTATAAAGTTTTAATAGATAAGATTTAATTAAAAAAAACTTCCTAAGAATTTTTTGTTCTTAGGAAGTTTTTAATTTAAAGTTTAAATTAAAATTTTTAGTACATGACAAAAATATATTTCATTGAAAATCAATAAAATAAGTAATAATAAATTAGGGTAAAAGACTGATATTCATTACATTAAAGAATTATTACCACATAATTTTTTCTAATGAAGAACACCAGTCTAGAGGATAAAGATACATCGTTAATATCAGTATTGCAAGGTCATTTTAAAGGCGAATTCAATTTGGCTAGGGTCAAGCTCATGGTTTTATTTATAACAGCTTTATGTAAAATAAAGACAATTAATTATGATAGACTTGCCTCTGGATTTGAGGTAAAAGCGGATAAAAATAGTTCTTACAGAAGAATCCAACGATTTATGAAGGAAGTTGATTTTCCGATGAAGACAATTTCGGGTCTGATATTCAATTTATTACCGATAAAAGATGATTTGGTATTGGTTTTAGATAGAACGAATTGGAAATTTGGGTCGAAGGACATCAATATATTAATGCTGGGGGTGAGTTATAAAAATGTAGCTTTTCCGTTAATGTTCAAAATGTTAGACAAACAAGGAAATTCCGACACAGAGGAGCGAATTGATTTGATTAAGAAATATATTGAGTGGTTTGGAAAACAAAGTATTAATTGCTTATTAGCCGATAGAGAATTTGTTGGTAGCAAATGGCTGGAATTCTTGAACAATGAAAATATTCGATATTACATCCGAATTAGGAATAATTTCAAAATTTATTCATACCAAAAGCAAAGAGAAATAAAAGCATTTTGGTTGTTCAATAATTTGAAAGTAGGTGAGTTTTATCATTATCCCAAAATAATAAAGTTACACGAACAAAAATGTTATCTCTCTGGTAGTAAAACAATTGACAGAGACGGAAATATGGAATTTTTAATTATAGTTTCGTTCAACAAACCAGAGCAAGCAATGGAGTATTACAAACAACGTTGGCAAATTGAAAGCCTTTTTAGAGGATTAAAAAGCAGTGGATTTAATATAGAAGATACACGTGTAACTGATTTAGAAAGATTAGAAAAATTATTCTCATTGACAATGATTGCTTTTGTATGGTGCTACAAAATTGGCGACTATTTAGATAAAAACATCAAAAAAATAGTAATAAAAAAGCATGGCAGAAGAGCGGTAAACGTGTTTAAATACGGATTAGATTACTTGTCGAAATTTCTTTCAACAGGAATCAAGTCTTTGGAAAACAATCTGTTTTGCTTTTTGTCGTGTACTTAATAAAAATAATTTAAAATTTTTCTCAAAAAAGAAATGAGGGACTTACTAGCCCCTCATAAAAAAATTTCTGCTCATCAATACAGCTTCGTTTATTTTTTTTCATTTTGAATCTCTTCAATAATTTCAGGATTCAATAAAGTACTCATGTCGCCATAATCTGTAAAATTACCTTCAGCAATTTTTCTAAGGATTCTACGCATAATTTTTCCCGAACGTGTTTTAGGTAATCCTGAAACAAATTGAATTTTATCTAATTTAGCGATAGGACCTACGTGATCTGTAATGTGTTGGTTAATTTCGATAAAAAGATTTTCCTTATTTCTAATTTCTCCCGACTCTTTTAAAATAACATATCCATATAACGCTTTACCTTTTACGTCATGTGGAAAACCTACTACGGCACTTTCGGCAACGGCAGGATGTTCATTGATAGCGTCTTCTATTGGTGCTGTACCTAAATTATGTCCAGAAACAATGATTACATCATCTACTCTACCTGTAATCCTATAGTAACCTACTTCATCACGCAAAGCACCGTCACCTGTAAAAAATTTACCTGGATATTGAGAAAAATAAGTATCCTTATAGCGTTGGTGGTCATTCCAGATAGTTCTTGCCATACCTGGCCATGGAAACTTAATACATAAACTTCCTACCACTTGATTACCTTCTATTTCATTTCTCTTATCATCCATTAAAACAGCTTGGATTCCTGGTAAAGGGAAAGTTGCATAAGTAGGTTTTGTAGGTGTTATAAAAGCCAATGGCGAAATCATAATTCCTCCAGTTTCTGTTTGCCACCAAGTATCCACTACTGGACATTTTTTTTGTCCTACGTGATCATTAAACCAGTGCCAAGCTTCTTCGTTGATAGGCTCACCTACTGACCCAATTACTTTTAAACTTTCTAAATGGTATTTTTGAACATATTCTATTTTTTCTTTGGCCAAAGCTCTAATAGCAGTTGGTGCCGTGTAAAACTGACTCACCTTATGTTTTTCAATAACTTGCCAAAAACGACTGTGGTCTGGGTAAGAAGGTACACCTTCAAATATTACAGTTGTTGCTCCATTCAATAATGGTCCGTATAAAATATAGGAATGTCCTGTTATCCAACCAATATCGGCAGTACACCAGTGCACATCATTTTCTTCATAACTAAAAACATTTTTGAAGGTATAGGCGGTAAAAACCATATAACCAGCTGTAGTATGTACCATTCCTTTTGGACTTCCAGTAGAACCAGAAGTATAAAGAATAAACAAAGGATCTTCGGCATCCATAATTTCGGCTACACTATTATCTGAAGCCTCTTCTAATAAAGGTTGTAACCAAATGTCTCTGCCTTCTTTCATGTTCACTGCTGTATTAGTCCTTTTAACCACTAAAACAGTACTAACTGTTGGACTTTTTTCTAATGCTTCGTCAACAATTTCTTTTAATTCAATAGTTTTATTTCCTCTAAAACCACCATCAGAAGTAATAACCATTTTACTTTCACTATCATTTATTCTAGTTTCTAAGGCTTTGGATGAAAAACCCGCAAAAACTACTGAATGAATCGCTCCAATTCTAGCACAAGCCAAAATAGCTACAGCTAATTCAGGAATCATGGGTAAGTAAATACAAACACGATCTCCTTTTTTTACGCCTTGCTCGCGCAAAACATTAGCCATTTTACACACTCTTTGATGCAATTCATTATAGGTAATGTGTAATGCTTCTTCGTCTGGATTGTTGGGTTCAAAAATTATGGCAGTCTTCTCTCCTCTTTTATTTAAGTGTCTGTCAATACAATTTTTGGTGATATTTAGTTTTGCACCAGCAAACCACTGAACATCAGCTTCTGTCATATCAAATTCTACTACTTTGTCCCATGGCTGGTACCAGGTAAAATTTTCTTCGGCAATTTTTCCCCAAAATTTTCTTGGTTCACGAATTGACTTATTGTAATGCTTAAAATATTGCTCTAAATTATCAACTTTATAGTAACTCATCCCTCTTTGTATTTTTTATAAATGTATTAAATCTGATTCTATTTTTAAAACAAAATATATCATAAATCAGTGCAATTTAATTAAAATAATGAAATTCAATCCCAACAAAAATGCTAATTATTCAAAATGCCTTTTAAAAACACTAAATCCATAAAATTAGAAAAGTCAAATAAACAAATTACTATCACAAATAAATAATTTCAAAAGTTATAAAAAGATTAAATTATACAAAATTATATTGTGTAAAATATAATTGTGCTTATATTTGCATTCTAATTCCGTAATTATAATTATGAACGATTTATTAAATCTTAAAAATCAGGTTTGTTTTCCTATCTACGCTTTAGCTAAAGAAGTAATCAATCAGTATCGTCCATTATTAGAAGAACTTGATGTTACTTACCCGCAATACTTAGTACTCATGGTTTTGTGGGATCTGGAAGAACAAACAGTAGGACAGTTAGGAGAAAAACTTTTCCTGGATAGCGGAACTTTAACACCTCTATTAAAAAGAATGGAACAAAAAAATATGGTAATACGAAAAAGATCTTCAAATGATGAACGTATTGTTAAATTATCACTAACACAAAAAGGTCTGGATTTGAAAGAAAAAGCAGAATACATCCCTCAACGCTTAATGGAATCTATGAAAGTTTCGGAAGATGAACTCATTGAATTAAAAATAATAATTACAAAAATCTTAAATAAACAAAAATAAAAACAAATGTCATTAATAGAAAATTTAAATTGGAGACATGCCGTAAAAGCATATAATCCTACCAAAAAGGTTAGCGAAGAAAACGTCGATAAAATAGTAGAAGCAGCACGTTTAACCCCTACTTCTTCAGGTTTACAGCCTTTTAGAGCAATTGTAATACGAGATGCCGAAATAAAGAAAAAACTAGCAAAAGGGGCATTAAACCCAGAGTGTATGGAGAACTGTTCACATGTGATCATCTTTGCAGCATGGGATAGATACACAGCAGAACGCATTGATAAAGTGTACGATTTTACAACGGATGAAAGAGACTTACCTAGAGGCAGGTTTGAAAGCTACACAAATAAATTAAAAGAAATATATCTTAAACAGCCTGCGGAACTTAATTTTGCTCACACTGCTCGCCAAACCTACATTGCTTTAGGATTGGCTTTAGCACAAGCTGCTGAATTGAGAATAGCAAGTACTCCTGTTGAAGGATTCAATAATGAACTAGTCGATGAAGTACTGGATCTTAAAAAATACGGACTAAAAAGTGTTTCCCTTATGTATATTGGCTATTCCGATATAGAGAACGATTGGATTGCACCTATGAAAAAAGTACGAATTCCTAAAGAAGAATTTGTTTTAGAATTCTAAACAAAATCGTATTTCAAAACATTAAATCTTCCTTCATTAATAAAATAATGAAGGAAGATTTTTTTTTTGAACTTAAGAAACTAAACCGCAATAGACTAAAAGCCTCCATGTGAAAACCCTAGAATTAGCGTATTATACCAATTAGATACATAAAAAAGTCCAATTATTTTTTATCACATCAAGCGCAGTCCAGATGCAATTAGGGCTATCGACTGCGCTCGAACTGACAAAAGACCAATTTATATTTCTAAACGCTATTATTCAATTTTAAAATGAAGGTAATCATGAAAACTACGATTTATATTTTAGTATTTTTTAAAAATATAATAATGGTAAAAACTAACATTAACCCTTATTTATGTACTTAAAGATGGTTTTTACCAACATTTTTTTAAAATTCACATAAAGTAAGTATTTAATAATAATTATTTTTGTTATATTTGATGGTAATTACCAATACTAATTATATTTAAAAGCAATAACAATGGGAAATACCAACACTAAATGGATAGCAATGAGCGATAGCGCTATCGTAAGTGAAATTGGAAAATTCATTAAAAACGAACGCTTGAACAATAATAAAACCCAGGCACAATTAGCAATTGAGGCGGGTATCAACCGATGGACTATCAGTCAAATTGAAAATGGGGAAGCCATCACAATGCTTTCATTAATTCAAATATTGAGGGCGTTAAACAGTTTACATTTGTTAGAAATTTTCTCTGTAAAACAAGAAATAAGCCCAATAGAACTCGCTAAAATGGACAAAAATAAAAGGCAACGCGCTAGAAATAACAAACCAGACAATTCATCAAACTCTACTTGGTAATGATAACAACAGCTTTCGTGAAAATATGGGGTAAAACTGTAGGCGCCGTTGCATGGAATAAGGAAACAGGTATTGCTAGTTTTGAATACGAACCTAAATTCGTTACCTCAAAATCAGATTTAGCGCCACTAAAAATGCCTATAGCAAATAGCAACAAACGCATTTTTTCGTTTCCAGAACTAAGAAATATTCAAACATTCAAAGGATTACCCGGTTTATTAGCGGATGTACTTCCTGACAATTACGGAAATCAATTAATTAACAGCTGGCTAGCCCAAAATGGTCGTCCTGAAAACAGTATGAATCCAATTGAATTGCTATGTTTTATAGGAACTCGAGGCATGGGTGCTTTAGAATTTGAACCATCACAATTAAAACCTATTAAAAGAGCTTTTGATATTGAAATAGATAATTTGGTTCATATTTCTCAAAAAATGTTGGCCAAAAGAGAACATTTTGAAACCAACTTAAGCGATGATGAACAAAAAGCCATGTTAGACATCCTTAAAATAGGAACTTCAGCAGGAGGTGCGCGTCCAAAAGCTATTATTGCCTACAATGAAAAAACAGGGCAAGTAAAATCAGGGCAAACAATTGCTCCCAAAGGATTTGAACATTGGTTAATTAAATTAGACACTGTAAGCGATGCTCAATTTGGCGAAAGCACAGGATATGGCCGGATAGAAATGGCATACTACCTCATGGCAAAAGCATGTGGAATTGAAATGATGGAATGTAAATTGCTGGAGGAAAACGGCAGAGCACATTTCATGACCAAACGTTTTGACCGTGAAGGTGGTGCACAAAAACACCATATACAAACCTTATGTGCCATGCAACATTACGATTTTAATCAAATTACAAGTTTTAGTTACGAACAAGTTTTTCAAACCATGCGTTTGTTAAGACTGCCCTACCCCCAAGCCGAACAAATGTTTAGAAGAATGGTCTTTAATGTAATTGCTAGAAATTGTGATGATCACACCAAAAATTTTGCTTTTAGATTAAAAGAAGATAGCAACTGGGAATTAGCTCCTGCTTATGATATTTGCTATGCTTATCGTCCCGATAGTGATTGGGTAAGCCAACACAATTTGAGCATTAACGGAAAAAGAAAGGACATCACAAAAGAAGATCTTTTACAAGTAGCCAAAACAATGAACATTAAAAAAGCACCTGCAATTATTGAGCAAATTAGTGATACTGTTGGCAACTGGTGTGAATTTGCAGAGAAAGCCAAGGTGGAAAATAATTTAAAAGAAAAAATTGCCAACTCACATTTAGTAATATAATGATGTTTTTGAATATGTATTTGTAACTATATCAAACGAGTGTTGTTTTTTACCATCATCCGCAATTTTAAATACTTGTATAATTCACAAAAAAAGCATTGTTCACATTCCCTAAACTAACAAAAAAAAACACCTATTGCATAATGAGATGTGAAGAATTATTACCTTTTCCGTTTTATCAATAAGAAAATTAAAGAGTGCTCTTTTTTAAGAAACGTAACTCGTTAATAATCCTATTTTTGCCAATATTTTAAAGAAAAATCAAATTGATTAAGAACCGTTTGCTTTTCCTTTAAATCGGTTTGTGCTTTTATTACCGCATCAACATATTCCTGATGTGCAATTCGATTAGCGTTTTGGTCTAAATCCCAAATCCCACATTGGCAATAACTGCTTAAATTATCCCAGTCTGGTCTGTCGGTTACAGGATAAATACAAATTCCTCTCAAATCCACTCCGTTATCTTTGGCAAGCACACACTCCTCTATAATTTCTTCCAGCCAATCCACTCTACCAGTGCCAAAATGTCCAGTCTCTGAGATAAATACAGGTTTATTATAGCGTTCGTATGCCATTTGCAATAATTCTGAAAATGGCATTCTTTTCTGCTCTTTATCAGGCCAAACCAGCGGTTCTCCGTTTACTTCCCATTGGCAGTTCCAGTAATAATTAAATCCCAGAATATCCAAAAAATCTTCAGCTCCACCAAGTTCAGGACACATTCTACCTCCTATAATGTCCATTGCCTGAAATTGGTTTTCATTCAATTCATGCACCTCATTTTGAAAATCGGACACATGAATTTTTACCAAAGGTTCTACCATAATAATTCGGCATTCTGGACGCACATTTTTAAGCATTTTTATGCCTAAAATCGCAGCTTTGCACAAATGGTATTTAATATCCCATCCGCTATTTACAGCAAATGGGACTGTTCCTCTCACATCACCGGAATGCCAGGATAGAAAGCTAATTTCGTTTATTGGAACAACAAATAAAGGCTCTTTTGTATTCGCTTTATAAAACAAAGCAAATGCTTCACATAATTGCACGAATCGTTTACAAAAATGAGGATGCGTGGGATAAATACCATCAGGATAACCAAAATGAATTAAATCCCAAATTTGTTGAATACCCAATTTTTCTGCCGCCAACATTCGGTTATGGACTTCTGAAAAATCAAAAACTCCAGGAGACGTTTCAACTGCACTCCAACAAACACCTTCGCGAACGGTTTTTATACCAATAGCTATCAAGGCTTGATAATCTTCCAGAACACGAATATCATGTTGGGTTTCTTTTAAAAGATTAACTCTTTCACCAGACCGATTGATATGATCTGCACATTCATAACCTCCTATAAAAAAAGTATTGAAAAGTTCCATTTATACTGCTGTTTTATAAATATTTTTTTTGTCTTTTTCGAGTTGATTAAATAAGTCCAAAGCATTTTTGAACGCCTGATCCATATTAAAATATTTGTAATTAGCCAGTCTTCCCACAAAATGAACGTCAACTAACTTGTCCGCTTCGGTTTTGTAATAGGCATAAACTTCCTGATTTCGTGGGTTTGGAACTGGATAATACGGCTCTCCTTCGTCAACAGTAAATTCTTTTACAACAGTAGTTTTTTCAGATTTTTGATTTCCAAAATGTTTGTATTCAATAATTCTTGTAAAACCAACCTCAGTTCCTGGATAATTTACCACTGAGTTTTCCTGAAAGAATTCAGCATCGACGGTTTCACTAACAAAATTGATAGAGCGGTATTCTAATTTTTCTAGAAAACCGTGAGTAAATTCGAAAAAACGATCTACAGGTCCGGTATAAAACAGTTTTTCATAAGTGGTATACTGGTCTTTTATATCAAAATAATCCGTTTCTAATACTACTTCAATATTAGGATGGTCAAGTATTTTTTCGAACAATTGCGTATAACCACCTTTCGGCAAAGCCTGATAGGTATCTGAGAAATAACGGTCATCATAATTGGTTCTAACTGGAATTCTTTCTAAAACTGAAGCATCTAATTCGGCTGGATATTTATCCCATTGTTTCTTAGTATAATGCTTAAACATTTTTTCATACAAAACTGTTCCAACTCGGTTTAAAACGGCTTCTTCACCATTTGAAGGTTTTTCAATAGGCATACGGTTTTCTTCGAGCCAAATTTTCATTTCCTCTTCATTAGTAATATTAATATCAAATAATTCATTTACCGTAGTAATATTTACTGGAATTGGAACCGTTTTGTTATCAACCCTGGCAATTACTTTGTGTTCCCAAGGATACCAGTCAGAGAATTTGTTGACATATTTCCATACTGATTCTTCATTGGTATGAAATAAATGAGCACCATATTTAGAAACTAAAATGCCGTTACCATCTATATAATCGTAGCAGTTTCCTGCAATATGATTGCGTTTCTCTATAATTAAAACTTTTTTTCCAATTGCCGCATAGCGTTCTGCTAATACACACCCCGAAATACCTGCACCAATAATTAAAATGTCTATATTTTTCATTTTGCAAACGTTTTTATAATTAATTTCATTTTTTCAGCAGTAACATCCCAAGATGTTTTTTCTAAAATTTTATTGTATTCTATTTCCATCGACAAACGATCTGTTTTATCTAATAATGATACGACAGCATCGGAAAAATCATCTGCGGTTTCAATTAAACTGACACAAATACTATAATCGCGAACTACATCAATAATTTTAGTTGAAATAATGGGCTTTCCAGCCGCCATGTATTCTAATGTTTTGGTTGGGCTTATATATTTAGTAGCATCATTTAATGCAAAAGGCATCATAGCAATATCAAACGCTTTTAGGTAATGAGGCAATTCATCATAAGATTTCATTCCGAAATAATGAATATTGGATTCTCTTGGAAGATCGCTTTCTTCAATTTTTGCCAAAGGTCCAATCATCACAAAACAAACACCAGGCAATTTTTTAGCCACCTCATGGAGCAATTGCAAATTGATACGTTCGTCGATTACGCCATAATAGCCTACTATAGGTGATTTTAACTTGGCAATATCATTAGGAATAGCAATACCATTTAAAGCTTGGGAAAAATGATACTCATCTACCGAACTCGGAAAGCAATGCACGTTCTTGTGAAATCGTTTTTTTGATTCGTATAATGATTTCCCACCGGTAAAAATTATATTGGCTTGAGACATAAGGTATTTTTCCTGATTAATTAAGTGCATTGGAGCGTTTTTAAATAAAGAAAGTTCATCCATGCAATCATAAACTACATTTTCAAAGTGAATGGATTCCAGTATAGGACAAAAAGCGGCTGAATAAAACCATCCCAAAGAAATAATTTTGTTACTAACATATTTTGGAATGATTGCCGCTATGGATTGTATGTCTTTTACATTAGGTTGTAAAACGTGTAGCATTTCATTAATAATGATAAGATTTCCCGAATTTTCATTTTCATTATAATGCAATGGCTCTTCAACAAAAAGAATTTTCATTGTTTTTGCCATTCGACTAATGATATGTTGCGGACGCTGATAAACAAATTGCCATCTTAAATGACAAAACACAATCATATCATAATGTTGTGATGCATCCTGATTAGATAAAGCTTTTTTGTTGAACATATTTTTCTGAGTATTTTTTAAGTTGTCTATCATCTTGTTAATTTAAGTTACTGATTTGAGGTAAAATGGGAATAATTGGTGTATAATCAATATAAAAGCAAGTATTGTTGGCTCCTGATATAATGCAGTTTTTTACTAAATTTTTCTTTTAAAAATTTCCACTATATTTTTTTAAATGGAGGATATCCAATGCTTTTAATTTAGTTCCAAAACTACTGTTGGCAATAAGAGCATACTTACAACTTTGACTACTAACTTTTATATAATTACCAGTTGAGTTCAATAAAGATTTATTGGATGTGTGGTAATACAGAAGGCTCTGATAAAGCTCCAGAAGCTAATTTTCCATTGTAATACCTATACTTTTTACGTAAAAGGTTCTTACTCCACAAAAAAACCTTTGATTTACAAAGACATAGACTCTTAAATTAAAATATTCTGTGTGAAATTCATAACAAATGGTAATTGTGTAAGCATCCTAAAAAATTCTATAAATTCAGATTAATCATATAATCTATATTTGATTTGCTAGAAGATTACAATTTATAAATGCCTTTATATCTGACAAATAAAAACATTAAACTCTAGCAACTTAAAAAAACATTTAACTACTAAATTTTATTAGATGAAAAATTTACAGGACGAAAAACAGCGTGATTTATCCATAAACAAATCAGATGGAACTAACAAGTTTCTGACTACTGATCAGGGTGTCCGCATTAATGATGATAACAATTCGCTGAAAGCTGGTGAAAGAGGACCTTCCCTGCTGGAAGATTTTATCTTGAGAGAAAAAATTACTCATTTTGACCACGAACGTATTCCAGAAAGAATAGTGCATGCTAGAGGTTCAGGAGCACACGGTTTTTTTGAAGTAACCAAGCCAATACCCGAATTAACAAAAGCGGGATTCCTTCAAGAAGCAGGATTGAAAACTCCTGTTTTTGCAAGATTTTCAACAGTAGCTGGCTCTAGAGGTTCTACTGACCTTGCCAGAGATGCCAGAGGATTTGCCGTTAAATTTTATACGCAAGAAGGAATTTATGATTTGGTATCCAATAATATTCCCGTCTTTTTTATTCAGGATGCTTCAAAATTTCCGGATCTTGTTCATGCAGTAAAACCAGAACCTCACAATGAAATGCCACAGGCAGCATCTGCACATGATACGTTTTGGGATTTTATTTCGCTAATGCCCGAATCCATGCACATGATTATGTGGGTAATGTCTGATCGTGCTATTCCAAGAAGCTACCGCATGATGGAAGGTTTTGGCGTTCATACGTTTAGATTAATCAATGAAGCAGGCGAATCTACTTTTGTAAAATTCCACTGGAAACCTAAATTAGGAACACATGCTGTAGTATGGGACGAAGCCCAAAAAATATCAGGAAAAAATCCTGACTTTCACAGACAAGATTTATGGGAAGCTATAGAGACGGGTAATTTTCCAGAATGGGAATTAGGGGTACAAATAATTCCTGCGGAAGATGAGCACAAATATGAATTTGACTTACTGGATCCAACAAAACTTGTTCCCGAAGAATTAGTACCTGTTACTATAGTAGGAAGAATGGTGTTGAATAAGAATCCAGATAATTTCTTTGCCGAAACGGAACAAATTGCTTTTCATCCAGGGCATGTTGTACCTGGAATTGATTTTTCTAATGACCCTTTGCTTCAAGGAAGATTATTTTCTTATACGGATACACAACTTTCGAGATTAGGAAGTCCAAATTTTCATGAAATCCCAATCAACAGAAGCATTGCACCAGTTAGCAACAACCAGCGGGATGGACATATGCGTCAGGAAATTAATAAAGGTCGAGTGAGTTATCATCCTAATTCACTTGGAGGAGGTTGCCCTTATCAAGCTCAAATTAGCGAAGGTGGCTTTGCAAGTTTCAACGAACGTGTTGATGCACATAAGGTAAGAGAAAGAAGCGAAAGTTTTGCCGATCATTTTGGTCAGGCTAAATTATTCTTTAATAGTCAAACTGATACCGAAAAAAGCCATATCGTAAAAGCATTGCGCTTTGAACTTGGGAAAGTAGAAACTACTGCTATTAGAGTGAGAATGTTAGGACTTTTGTCTCAGGTTGATATGCAATTAGCCGAAAAAGTAGCCATTGGTCTTGGTGCTATTGTTCCGCCCGTTCTAGAAACCCCTATAAACAAAGGAGTGTCACCTGAAAATGAAATGTCTAGAAAACAGGAACCTAAAACTGTGGATTCTTCGGTTGCTTCCTCTGACGCACTTTCTATGCTTAAAAACCCAACCAATTCTCCAACTATTGCATCTAGAAAAGTAGCTATTATTTGTGCCGATGGAGTTTCGGAAGCAGCGGTCATGAATATGAAAAACGCTCTCATCAAAGAAGATGCAAAAGGATTTATAATTGCACCACATCTTGGATCAGTTCTAACCGATGCAGATGGAGCCATTGCGGCTGACTTTAGTTTCCTGACTGCCTCATCAGTTCTTTTTGATGCGGTTTACATTCCACACAGTCAGGGTTGTAGTATATTGGCTAAAAATGAAGATGTGATGGAATTCCTAAACGATGCCTACAAACATTGTAAAGTGATTGGTGCTGATGGTGAATCCATAGAATTGATAAACTCAGCATCTTTTGCTTTGAAAATAACTAATGATGATGCTGGTATCCTGTTAAACAGTGCTATTGCATCCGAAACTTTTACACAAAATTTCATAGCCGCTATGGGAGAGCATCGTTTTTGGGAACGTGAAACCAACTTATACAACTAACTATTAAAATAAAACACATGAAAAATTCAGAAAAAACCAATCAAAGTAAATCTACCGCTAAAGATAGTAAAAACAATATGGTATCACCATCAGCAAATGCTGCCGCTGATTTAAGAGATTTTTTTATAGACAGTCTAAAAGATATTTACTGGGCAGAAAATGCACTAGTGGGTGCCTTACCAAAAATGGCAGAAAATGCTACATCTCGCAATCTTGCCAGTACTATTTTAGAACACCTTGCTGTAACAGAAAATCAGGTAGTGAGATTAGAAAATGTTTTCGAATTGCTTGGAGAAAAAGCCGAAGGAAAAAAATGTGAGGCTATGGCTGGTCTATTAAAAGAAGGCGACAGTATTCTGGAAGAAACCGAGCCAGGAGCTGTTAGAGATGCGGGTATTATTGCTGCATCGCAAAAAATTGAGCACTATGAAATTGCATCATACGGAACTTTGTCTGCTTTTGCAAAAGCACTAGGCGAAAACGATGCTGCAAAATTATTGACACAAACACTCGCAGAAGAAAAAGAGTCTGATTGTTTGCTCAATGACCTTGCATTAAACTTAGTTAACATTGCAGCGGCTGAATAGCAATTTTCTTTGTATTGGCATTTAAAAATACAATTACGTTAAATCTTATAAAATAAATATTTAATTGTATGAAAATCAATATTTAATAAATAATAATTTACACAATAACTTTAAAACATAATATCATGAAAAAAATATTTATTGCACGTAACGCCTTTTTAGTAATTGGGCTTATCGCTAGTAGTTTTATCTCTTGTAAAGATGCTTCTAAACAAGAAGATACCATGGAAGTAGTAGAAGAACAAAATGAAGTACAATTAGAAGAAAATAACACTCAAAAAGAGGAAGCTAATTTCTTTGTTGACATTGCTGAAATGGATTTAATAGAAATTGAAACCGCAAAACTGGCTACAGAGAAAGCCACTAACGTCGAAGTAAAAAAATATGCTGAAATGTTGGTAACACACCATACTAAATCAAGTGCAGAACTGAAAAATCTAGCGGATGGCAGACAACTTTCATTACCTACTTCACTAACGGATAAAGGTAAAGATGTTTATAATAAACTAAATGAAAAATCAGGTCAAGAATTTGATAAAGAATTTATAGATACGATGATTGATGATCATGAAAAAACCATTAGAAAAATGGAGGATGCTTCTGAAGACAATGACAATGATCAAAATGTAAAGGTTTGGGCCTCTAATAAAATTACAAGCTTAACATCACATCTTCAGCAAGCTAAAATGATTAAAGAAAAATTAGATAAAAAATAACGAACCTTACTGATTTTTAATTGCTACTCAGCAGAGGCGGTTTTGGAAACAAACCCGCCTCTTTTATTTGTATTGAACAATTTTTTGTGTCATTTTAGGTCTGTCAATATCAATATATATTCATCTTATACAAGAAAATAATGTATGTCAAAATATATGATATAAAAAAAGGGAAACTTATATTCTAAGCTTCCCTTTTTATGTAAATTTCAGAATGTTTTTAAAATAAAAAACAGCTTAAATTATAAAGAACTGTTTTCTGAGTTAGGATTTTGTCTTTCTTGAGTCTGATCTCTTTCGGGACATTCCTCTAAATTGGCATCTTGATTTTCTTTATCAGACTCTTGTTCATCAGGATTTATATCCAATGTATTCTCTCTGTTTTCCTCTTCAGGAATGTTAGGATCATAAGAGTTGATTTCCGTTTGGTTACTATCTACCTGATTTGAATCATCTATATCAGAATTATTATTGGTATCTTCTTTGTCAGATAATGAATCGTAGTTACCTGCATTTGGATTTAATTGGTTGTAACCTCTACCCGATTTATCCTCATTATACTCCATATTATTTAATGCTTTACTTTGGTCTGCACGGTTACTTTCTCTAGTATTGCCGAATTCTTGATTTTCCATATCACTGGGGTTTGTTTGTTTATACTATTGTGAAGTTACCCTACATCAAGTCCGTTTTCTTATATAATTTATCGTTTTACTTCCATAATTAGCATCTGTAATAGTAAAGTCTATTCCTTAATTAAAAACCATCAATTAGGATTGCACACCCTTACAGATTCTTCAACAAATAATTAGTGCCCAAAAATTCACTAAAATAACAATAGAACGCAATTAGTCAAAAAAATGTATATTTGTGATTCACACGTTTTAATTTATGGAAGAAAATAAAGACATTACTATTTATGATATTGCTGAAAAGTTAAATCTTGCCACCTCTACAATTTCGAGAGCGTTAAAAGATCATCCATCAATTAGCGATAAAACGATCAAAAAAGTAAAAAAAACAGCCGAAGATATGGGTTATGTACCCAATACTTTGGCGGCTGGACTTCGGGGTAATAAGACAAATACTATTGGTGTTTTGATACCAACGGTTACACAACCTTTTCTTTCTTCATTAATTAGTGGTATCGAAATTACAGCTCAAAAATCAGGGTACAACGTAATTATTATGCAATCGCATGATTCCTATGACGAAGAAGTCAGTTTGGCTAAATCTTTATACAGCAGTAGAGTAAGTGGAGTAATTTGTTCTCTTGCTATGGAAACACGTGATACTTCTCATTTTCAACAATTTGTAAGCAATAATATTCCTTTAGTATTTGTCGATCGAGTACCCAAAGATTTTAATACTTTTCGTGTTATCATAGACAACTATGCAGCCGGATACAAGGCTACAAAACACCTCATTGAGCAAGGTTGTACTCGTATAGCACACCTTACCGCCGGATCTGAATTTGGTAATTTGTATAGTGAAAGAAAAAGGGGGTATTTAGACGCATTGAAAGACCAAAATGTACCCTTAATTGAAGAATTAATCGTGAATTTAAAAACAGTTACTTATGAAGAAGGAGCTAAAGCAAGTAATAAATTATTTGATTTAGATCTTCAACCGGATGGTATTTTTGCTTCTGGAGATATTATAGCTGTAAGTGCCATTCAAACTGCTAAAAAAAGAGGGATTAAAATCCCTGAAGAATTAGCGATTATCGGTTTTAATAACGATCCCATCTCACAAATTATAGATCCTAATTTATCGACCATTACACATCCCGCTGCCAAAATGGGAAAAGCATCGGCTGAGATTATATTAAAAAATATAAAATCGAATAAAAAGGATGAAGTCAAAGAAATTACTTTTTTAAATACCGAAGTATTGGTTCGAGAATCTTCAAAAAGAATTTAAAAAAAACCACGTTAAGCATAATGTTATTAACGTGGTTTTTTTGATTATTTCTTTTTTACCTCAAAAGGTGTAGCTGGTAAACCTTCTTTCGAAAATAAATTAGCCTCTTCTGGATTGTTATCCCAGGCATATCGAACCATTATAGGATTGCTTATTTTTTCGTTCCAAACATGAACTTTACTTCCAATTATTTTAGCCTTTGCCCAAACAAAATTTTTGCCATCATTTGAAATAGCAAAAGATTTTAATTCTGATCCATTTTTTACAATCAATCCTCCTCCACTATTTTTAAAAGAAATTATAGCTTTGTCTTTTTTGAATCTAAAAGTACTTGGCATTGGGCTTGAAGCTTTCAATTTGCTTTCTCCATAAGCTAATTTTCGAGCCAATAAAGACAAACGTTTCCCCACATCTTCCTTATTTAAAGGATGGATATCATTCCACTCGCCTAAATCTATCGTAACCGCCATACCTGTGTTTGGAACTGAAAGTGTTTCTAATTGCGATTGTCTTAAAGCCGCCCAATTGCTTTCTCTTGGATCAGAATAGGTTTCCATAAAATTAGTCAATTGCACAAAAATAAAAGGAAACTTACCTTGCCCCCATTTTGTTCTCCAATCCTGAATTAATGCTGGTAAAGCTTTGGCATATTCTTTTGGATTTCCCGTATTTGATTCTCCTTGATACCATAAAACTCCTTTAATTTTTAAATTAGTTAAAGGCGCTATCATTGCATTAAATAATCCTTCAGGCTTCCAGCGAATAAAAGTTGGGCCTTGTAATGGTTTCATTTCAGCACCTAACTTGTATTTCCAACTCCCTTTTAAATCTATAGTATCATTGCCAACAGCCAAAAAATAAGGCTTATCAAAAACAAATCCTCCTCTTCCTAAGTTATTGATAACTCGTATAGCAATGGTATTTTTCCCTTCTTTTAGAATATTCGAATTCACGTCATAGCGACGAGGAGGATATTGGTATCCAGTTGTACCTATAAATTCACCATTAATATATACAAAATCCTGATCGACAATACGCCCCATAAATAGTTTAGCAGCTTGGCCCACCATTGCTTTTGGTACTTCAATTTCTTTTCTGAACCAAACCACTCCATTTAGGTTTCCAATGGATTGATCTGCCCAAAAACCTGGAATTTCCATAAGTTTCCAATCACTGTCATTGATAGCCTGACTCCATTTTACATTACCATCAGAAAGACCTTTATCAAGTGTATTTACAAGTGCATACCAATCATCATTTCTTTTTTTATCACTGATTTCAATTTGTTTAATATACTCGTCATTTTTAAATTTTTGAGCCTCTTCATACGCTTTTGGAAAGGCCTCCAAAGCATTCTCACTCATCCAAGCTTCTACTGGTGAACCACCTAATGCCGTATTGATTAAGCCTATTGGTACAGGATATTTTTCGTAAATATTTTTAGCAAAAAAATACGCTACCCCAGAAAATTCAAGTATTGTTTCGGGAGTTGCAGCAACCCAATTTCCTGAATCTAAATCGCTTTGCTCTTTTTTAAAATCATATTTGTCAGGCACTAAAAATTGTCTAATATTGGTATTTTTAGCATTTTTAATAATCTCTTCATACTTCTCTTTGATACGTTCCATAGGAAGTTCCATATTGGATTGTCCGGAACAAATCCAAACATCTCCAAATAAAATATCTTTAATTACAATTTCATTACTCGCCTTAAGAGTCATTTGGTAAGGCCCTCCTGCTTTTTCAGCAGGCAAAATAATATTCCAGTTCCCCTGTTGATCTGCTTCTGTAAAATAGGTTTTAGTTTTGAATTCTAACTTGATTTTTTCCTTTGGCGAAGCCCATCCCCAAATTTTTACTTTTTCATTTCTTTGCAATACAATCCCATCACTGATTAATCTAGGAAGTTTAATCTGGGAAAATATTTCATTCGATGGAATAAAAAGCAGAACAATTAGTGCAATTTTTAATGTATTCATTTTGTATGTTTTATTTTTTATAATCGGTTTGAATTGCCTCCAGCTTTAGCTGGAGCAATAGAATTAAGAATACTATTCATTGGCTTTAGCCAAAATTATTTTTCTTTTGGCTAAAGCCAATTTAATATTTATTTTTTTTCCTCCAGCTGGAAGCAATTCAAAATCCTTTTAACTATTTCACATTAACTATAACCTCCGCCATTTTAGGCGCACCTAATTCAAAACTTCTTTTCATTGGACTGGATCCACCCACATATATTTTGAAGTCTCCGGCTTCCATAACTCGATTGCCTTTATTATTAACCATTTCGAATGCTGCAGGAGTCAATGTAAATTCCACATCTTTTATTTCTCCAGGTTCCAAACTAATTCTTTTCATATTGGCTAACTGAAAATTAGGTACATCCACTGATGCTACCAAATCTGAAACGTACAATTGCACTATTTCATCTGATTTAACTTTGCCTGTATTAGTCACTTTCACAGCTAAAGTAAGATTATCTTTTTTCGAAATTCTTTTAGAAGATACTTTTACTTCGTCATAAGAAAAAGTAGTATAACTTAAACCAAAACCAAATGGATACATAGGATCTTCGTTCATATATCTATACGTTCTTCCTTTCATCGAATAATCTTCAAATGGAGGCAATTGGTCTAAAGATTTTGGAAATGTTATTGGTAATTTTCCTGATGGCGCTGTTCTACCAAAAAGGATGTCAGCTACAGCAGTCCCTCCTTCTTCACCCGGATACCATACTAATAATACTGCATCTGATAATTCTTGTACTTCAGCAAGATTCATCGGACTTCCACTGGTAATTACAGTTACAATTGGTTTTTTATCATTTGGATTTTTATCTGCTGTTTTTCTTAATTCTTTTAAATATTCTATTTGATTTTGAGGCAAATTATAATCCAATCGATCTCCTGCTGTGGAAGAATCTAATGAATCTCCTTCCTCGCCTTCAATTGTACTCGAAACACCCAATACGACAATGGTTACATCACTGTCTTTTGCATTACCAGTAGCATAATTTATAGGATTTATAGATTCTTTATTTAGCATTGCTCCTAATCGATATTGCAATTGACTTGCTGGACTTATAGAAGCCGTAATTCCTTCTAGTATTGTGACCATATTAGGATTTACACCATAATAATTTCCTAAAAGCACTTCTATACTAGCTGCATTTGGTCCAGTTACAAAATATTTAGAAAGGTCGTTTTTTAGTGGTAAAATTCCATTGTTTTTTAATAAAACTATACTTTTTTGAGCCACTTCTTTTGCTAATTCCCGATGTGCTTTACTGTCCACTACTTCAGGCGAAATTGCATCATAAGGATTACTCCCCATTGGGTCAAATAACCCCAGCTTGAATCTGGTTTGTAACAAATTTGCTAGTTGCTTATCAATATCTTTTTCAGTTATTAATCCATCTTTAACAGCCTGAGGAAGAGATTTGTAAGAATCTCCACAATTCAAACTTACCCCGCTTTTTAAAACCAATGCTGCCGCCTCAGCTTCCGTTTTTACTATTCCATGTCCTCCCTTATCTTTGGAAATATAAAAATCATCAATGGCACCACAATCAGTCACTACATGTCCTTTAAAACCCCATTGTTTTCTTAAAACATCAGTAAGCAGGTATTTATTAGCACAACAAGGTTCGCCATCAGTACTATTATAAGCACACATAACCGACTCCACTTTGGCTTCTACTAATGCTTGAAAAGCAGGTAAATAAGTTTCCCATAAATCTTTTGGAGTAGCTTCGGCATTAAACTCGTGTCTTACTTTTTCAGGACCGCTGTGTACGGCAAAATGTTTAGCGCAAGCAGCCGTTTTTAAATAATTTGGATTGTTTCCTTGCAAACCTTTTACAAATTCAGTACCTATAATGGCCGTCAAGAAAGGATCTTCTCCATAAGTTTCCTGTCCACGTCCCCAACGAGGGTCTCTAAAAATATTAATATTAGGAGTCCAAAAAGTCAATCCTCCATATTGTTTATTGTATCCTTTGGCTTTTGCAACATTATACATGGCTCTGGCTTCATCTGAAATTGCAGTAGAAACTCTAAGTGCTAGCTCCTTATCAAAAGTAGCCCCTAAACCAATAGCTTGTGGAAAAACGGTAGCAGCACCCGAACGTCCAACACCATGAAGCGCTTCATTCCAATAATCATAAGGTGCAATATTTAATCTCTTTATTTCTGGTGTACCATTCATCATTTGCCCTACTTTTTCCTCTAAAGTTAGTCTGGAAATTAAATCCTGAACCCTTTGGTCAATTGGTAATGCTGTATCGTAAAAAGGGAATGTTTGACTCTGACATGGAAGAGTAACAAATACTATTAATAAGATTCCTAATTTTTTTAAATTAACATTCATACGTAGATTTTTATTAGTTATTTGGTCTTTTTTTAGTGAATATAAAAAAAATAAGATAAAATTTTTTTTATATGATACAATGTTTTACTTTTACGCAACCGATTGCAAATATAAATAAAAAATGGTACAAAGATAGAAACAGTAAAAAAAATAGATTAGATACTTATAACAATAAGTAGAATCGATTTTAAAGAAGAGTTTTTTAAAAATCTATACAAGTAAAAATTAACCCAATGAATCATCCATTATTTTTATACTTACTATTACAACTATCTTTTTTGATAGCTCCCTTTAATATATCTGCACAAGAGGATTATAAATTATGGCTTCAATATAAGAAAGTTCAAGATACTAAAATAGCTTCTAATTATCAGTCTAAAATTAATGGGATTTATGCCTTAGGCAATTCTGAAACGATTCAGGCTGCAACAAAAGAAATGCAATCAGGACTTTCAGGTTTATTAGACCGTACAATTGCTCTTCAACAAAATACAAATTCAGAAAACTTGTTAATTTTAGGTATTCAATCCTCTTTGGATGAAGCCATACTGAAAAATTTAAAAAATGAGTTGGACTTAATTAATAATGAAGGTTACCTCATAAAGTCAATTCAATTAAAAAATAAAAAACACATCCTAATTACAGCAAAAACTGATATAGGCGTTTTATACGGCGTTTTTAATTTTTTAAAATTACTTCAAACCAATCAATCGATTGAAAACCTAGCCATTACTGATGCACCAAAAATAAACATCCGAATGCTGAATCATTGGGATAATTTAGACGGAACAGTTGAACGTGGTTACGCTGGTTTTTCGCTTTGGAACTGGCAAAAATTACCTGATTTTATTGATCAACGTTATATAGACTATGCTCGTACCAATGCTTCCATTGGTATCAATGGTACAGTTATTAATAATGTGAATGCCAATGCTTTGATATTAACGCCACAATATTTAGAAAAAGTGGAGACTTTAGCCAAAGTATTCCGACCTTATGGAATAAAAGTATATTTAACGGCTCGTTTTTCGGCACCGATAGAAATTGGGGGATTGAAAACTGCTGATCCATTTGATGCTGATGTCAAAAATTGGTGGAAAGAAAAAGCAAAAGAGATTTACCAAAGGATTCCTGATTTTGGTGGTTTTTTGGTAAAAGCAAATTCTGAAGGACAACCTGGCCCACAAAATTACGGTCGAAACCATGTTGATGGTGCAAACATGCTTGCTGATGCGGTTGCTCCGTTTGGAGGAATGGTGATGTGGAGAGCTTTTGTATATTCGGAACATGACGCAGACGACCGCGCCAAACAAGCCTATAGCGAGTTTGTTCCTTATGATGGAAAATTCAGAGATAACGTAATTGTTCAGGTAAAAAATGGAGCAATTGATTTCCAGCCTAGAGAACCTTTTCATCCAATGTTTGGCGCCATGCCTAAAACTCCTTTGATGATGGAATTCCAAATTACTCAGGAATATTTGGGTTTTAGCACTCACCTAGTTTATCTGCCTAAATTATACCAAGAAGTTTTAGAATCTGACACCTATAGTAAAGGAAAAGGTTCAACCGTTGCCAAAATAATTGATGGAACATTAGACCATCATAAAATTACAGGAATAGCTGGAGTGGCTAATATTGGGAATGACATTAACTGGACAGGACATCCTTTTGCACAAGCTAATTGGTATGGATTTGGCCGACTGGCTTGGAATCCGTATCAAGATTCGGAAACAATTGCTGAAGATTGGTTGCGAATGACTTTTTCTAACGAAGAAAATTTTATCAAGCCAGTAAAAGAAATGATGCTCGAATCCAGAGAAGCCGTTGTCAATTATATGACACCTCTAGGCTTACACCATATTATGGACACTGGTCATCATTATGGACCAGGACCTTGGGTAAGCAATTTATCCAGACCCGAATGGAATCCAACTTATTATCATAAAGCCGATACCAAAGGAATAGGATTTGACCGTTCTAAAACGGGAAGCAATGCAACAGCACAATACGCTCCTGAAGTGGCCAAAATATTTGATAATGTAGTAACTTGTCCTGAAAAAGATTTGTTATGGTTTCATCATTTATCCTGGGATTACAAATTGAAAAATGGGGAAAAACTCTGGAATTCTCTAGCATTCAAATACCAAGAAGGTGTCAATCAAGTAGCGTCAATGAATGCAACTTGGAATAAAATGGAGCATTATGTTGATGAAACAAGATTTAAAGAAGTTCAAATGTTGCTCAACATTCAACATAAAGAAGCCAAATGGTGGCGTGATGCCTGCCTGTTGTATTTTCAACAATTCTCGGGAAAAGAATTACCAAAAGGAGTTGAAAAACCAACCCAAACATTAGATTATTTTAAATCATTACAATTTCCATTTGCACCAGGGAATTAATAAAAGAAAGCAGTAAAAATAATGAGAGTTTCCAATCAAAAAAATACTTTTTTAGCACTATTATTATTGTTTTCAATAATGAACATTGGTTATGCAATAAATCCAAATAAATATGTAACAAATAAAGCTTCAAATGAAAGTTTTCCTTTGGCTTCCAATGGAAAAGTAGCTTCAATATTAGTTAGTGAAAATGACTTTCCTGGGGTATTACGTGTAGTGAGTCATCTTCAAAACGATATTCGTTTAGTGACTACTATTTCACCAAATATTGTCAATAAGGCTGTAACCGAAAACTACATTGTGATTATTGGTACTTTAGGTAAAAGCCCCATCATTGATCAACTAGCCCGAGAAGGAAAAATTGATGCCAGTCAGCTACAAGGGAAATGGGAAAAATTCACCACCCAAATTATCGAAAACCCAATTGCTGGAGTGCAAAAAGCATTAGTTATTGCAGGCTCAGACAAAAGAGGAACTATTTATGGAATTTACGACCTTTCTAATCAAATAGGCGTTTCTCCTTGGGGATTTTGGGCTGATGTTCCTTCAAAAAAACAATCGGAATTACATGTTCTTCCTGGTGTACATACTTTGGGAGAACCAAAAGTAAAATACCGCGGTATTTTTATTAATGATGAAGCTCCTGCCCTTACGGGTTGGGTTCGAGAAAATTACGGAAAATTTAATGCAAAGTTCTACGATAAAGTTTTTGAGTTAATCCTTAGGATGAAAGGAAACTATTTATGGCCCGCCATGTGGGGCGAAAAGTTTTATGCCGATGATGTTCAAAACGGAATTCTGGCTGACGAATATGGAATTGTTATGGGAACTTCTCATCACGAACCTTTAACAAAAGCTCATCAAGAATGGAATAAGTCTACTAATGGAGTATGGGACTTTAATAAAAATCCGGAAGGTTTAAAGAAATTCTGGACAGCTGGAATGGAGCGAATGGGAAATAAAGAAACGCTAGTAACTATTGGTATGCGAGGCGATGGTGACGAACCTATGACAGAAGGAACTGCTATTGATTTATTAGAAAACATTGTTAAAACACAACGTGAGATTATAACCACTGTCACTAAAAAACCAGCGGAAGAAACCCCTCAAATTTGGGCTCTATACAAGGAAGTTCAGGAATATTATGACAAAGGAATGAAAGTGCCTGATGATGTTACTTTATTGCTGTGTGATGACAACTGGGGAAATTTAAGAAAATTACCTGAATTGGATGAAAAACCTAGAAAAGGAGGATATGGAATGTACTATCATTTTGATTATGTAGGAGGGCCTAGAAGTTATAAATGGATCAATTCCAACCAAATTGAACGCACTTGGGAACAAATGCACTTGGCGTATGAACATGGCGTAAATAAAGTATGGATTGTAAATGTGGGCGATATTAAACCAATGGAATTTCCTACTGAATTCTTCCTAGATTATGCTTGGAATCCAGAATATTGGAACGAAACAAATTTAAATGATTATTATTTCCAATGGGCTAAGGATAACTTTGGAGGACAAAATACCGAAGAAATTGCCAATCTATTAAAGATGTATTCTAAATATAATGCCAATAGAAAACCAGAATTATTAGATCCTTCAAGCTATAGTTTAATCCATTACAACGAAGCTGAAAATGTTGTTTCAGATTATAATAAATTAGCTCAAAAAGCCCAAGAAATCAATGCACAGCTTAAACCTGAATATAAAGATGCTTTTTATCAATTGATTTTATATCCTGTTTTAGCCAGTGCTAATCTAAATGAATTGTATGTTACTGCAGCAAAAAACAATTTGTATGCTAGTCAAGGCAGAGCTGCAACCAATGAATATGCCGAAAAAGCAAAAGTATTATTTGATAAGGATGCTGAATTTTCGACATACTATCATACAAAAATGGCCAATGGAAAATGGAATCACATGATGTCGCAAACGCATATTGGCTATACCAATTGGCAAGACCCAAAAAATAATATTATACCTGTAACGAAAACAATTGAAGCTCCTACTAAAGCTGAATTAGGTGTTGCAATAGAAGGTTCAACAAAATGGTGGCCAGATGCTACAAAAGAAGCTATATTGCCAACCTTTAATTCTTTAGAAAATAGTACCTCTTACATTGATATATTTAATAGAGGAACTAAGGCTTTTAATTTTAAAATCACATCAAAATCAAATTGGATTAAACTTTCAAAGACTAAAGGAAGCATTGACAAACAGCAAAGAATCTTGGTAGAAATTGATTGGAAGAAAGCGCCTCAAGGCAGTCAAACTGCTGTTGTATTGATCTCAGGAGCTGGAAAAAAAATTCCAATCAATATCAAAATAAATAATTCAAAAACTGACAACGCTAAAGGTTTTGTTGAAAACAATGGATATGTAGCTATTAAAGCAGTAAATTTTTCCAGTAAATACGAACCTGAACCTTTTAAATGGAAAGTGGTTGATAATTTAGGAAAAACTGATGGAGCAGTAATTTCATCCCCAATCAAAAAAGGCAGAGTGGAACTAAATGAAAACGCTCCAAAACTATCTTATAATGTCCATTTCAAGAATACAGGAACCGTAAAAGTTCATCTGCATTTTTCACCTACAATCAATTACACCACAAGAGAAGGAATGTATTATGGATTGTCATTTGATAATGAAAGTCCAACCCAAGTAAACTACGCCTCAGACCCAATTATTTTTGATTATAATGGAAAAGTGACAAAGAATTGGGACAAAAACGTTAGAGATAATATCAAGGTTATTACAACGGAGTTTAAAATCGATAAAGCTGGAAATCATACTTTGAATTATTATCGAATGGATGAAGGCTTAGTACTTCAAAAAATTATTATCGAAACAGAAAAAAGTGAATTAAAACCAACGCTTCTTGGACCTCCTGAGAGTTCGAACTTAAAAAATTAATCAAAAAATATAAAAATCAAAAATATGAAATCAACCCAACCCTTTTTATTATTTATTTCTGCGGTATTTGCCTTAAGTAGTTGTAACAATAAAATCAATACCCAATCTACAGGAAGTACTTCTCTTAAAAACGCATACAACGGTGACTTTTATATTGGAACAGCATTGGACATTAATCAAATTGAGGAGAAAGATCCTAAAGTTACCAATTTTATTGCAAAAGAATTTAATGCCATTACCGCTGAAAACATTATGAAATCGATGTTCGTTCATCCGGAAAAGGATAAGTTTGATTTTGAGACATCAGACAAATTTGTTGCATTTGGAAAAAAACACAAAATGTTTATTCATGGTCATACTTTAATTTGGCACAGTCAATTACCTAAATGGCTTTCTGAAATAAATGACAGTGCCGAAATGAATGCCGCTTTAGAAAATCACATTACGACTATCGTTAAAAAATATAAAGGGCAAGTGGATTCTTGGGATGTAGTTAATGAAGCGGTTAATGACGATGGAACTCTAAGACAATCCGTATTTTTAAAAACACTTGGAGAAGATTTTATAGCAAAATCATTCCAACTTGCAGCAGCAGCTGATCCTAAAGTCGAGCTATATTATAATGATTATAGTATGACAAATCCAGCAAAAAGATCGGGTGTAATTCGAATGGTTAAGAAAATACAAGAAAAAGGAATTAAAATTGACGGTATTGGAATGCAAGGACATTGGCATTTGAATAGACCAACAATTGAAGAAATAGAAAAAAGCATTATTGAATATTCTAATTTAGGAGTAAAAGTTTCTATTACAGAACTTGATGTATCTGTTTTACCAAGTCCTTATGGATTACAAGGTGCTGAAGTAAGCCAGAGATTCGAGAATAACGAAAAGATGAATCCATATCCTAAAACGTTACCCGATTCTATGCAAGTTAAACTCGCTCAACGCTATAACGATATCTTTAAATTATTTTTGAAACACAAAGACAAAATAAGTAGAGTAACATTTTGGGGAGTAAATGATACGCAATCTTGGTTAAACGATTTCCCTATCAAAGGAAGAACAGATTATCCTTTATTATTTGATGCCAATTTGCAACCAAAGAAAGCCTACTACCAAGTTCTAAGTTTAAAAGAAAAAGACAAAAAATAAATTCATGAATACTACTTCACAAAAATTATCCATAAAAGAAAAAATTGGATACAGTCTGGGAGATCTTGCTGCCAACTTGGTTTTCCAAACCTTGATGACTTATCTCGCTTACTTTTATACGGATATCTACGGTTTATCACCCACTGATTCTTCCATAATCATGTTGAGTGTTGGATTAATAGCTGCTTTTATTTTTAATCCAATTATTGGCGCCATAGCCGATAGAACCAGTTCAAAATGGGGAAAATTCCGTCCTTGGATTTTGTGGACAGCAGTTCCTTTAGGAATTATTGCCTTATTAGCTTTTACTACTCCTGATTTTTCGTATAAAGGCAAAGTCATTTATGCTGTTATAACTTATACTTTATTACTCTTATTCTATGCGGGTAATAACCTTCCCTATTCTGCGTTAAGTGGTGTTATTACTGGCGATATGGGAGAACGTAATAGTCTTTCGTCTTATCGTTTTGTTGCCGTTATGTTTGCTCAGTTTTTTGTGCAGGTTTTCATGCTTGGAATCATTAAAAGTGCTGGAAATGGTGATAAAGCAATTGGTATCGAAAAAGTCATGACTGTCTTAGCTATTGTAGGAACAATAATGCTTCTAATTACTTTTTTTACTACTAAAGAACGAATTATTCCTAAACCAGAACAAAAATCAAGTGTTGGTGAAGATTTAGCCGATTTAGTAAAAAATAAGCCTTGGTTGATTATGTTAACATTGACTACTTTAGTTTTTATCACATTGGCAATGAAAGGTGGAGCTTATGTTTATTATTTCGAAAATTATGTCGATAAAGCACAATTAGCCATTCTCATCCAACCCATTTTAGACGTTTTAAATTCTATTGGATTGAATCAATTTGGAAAAGACCCTGTTTCTGCTGGTTTCGGATTGTTTAATGCCGGCGGTATTATTTTTATGATTGTTGGAATCACATTATCAAAAAGATTAGCCGATAAATATGGTAAAAGAGACATTTTTGGTTTTTTCCTTTTTATCTCTACCTTATTTATTATTGCCTTTTATTTCTTCTCGCCAAAATCAGTCAGTTTGATGTTTATTTCCCAAATTTTTCATGGTTTTTTCTACGGCATCACTATTCCTATTCTTTGGGCTATGATTGCTGATGTTGCCGATTATTCGGAATGGAAAAACAACCGCCGTGCTACTGCCATCATTTTTTCGGCAATGATGGTTGGATTAAAGGCAGGATTGAGTATTGGAGGAGCTTTGACAACCTCATTATTAGGTTTTTTCAACTATACACCAAACTCATTAGAGCAATCAGCAACGGCTATAAACGGAATAAAATTATTAGTAAGCATATTTCCTGCCATTCCTTTTATGATAGGAGTTGGACTCTTATTTTTCTATGAAATCAATAAAAAAATGGAAGTTCAAATAGAATCAGAATTAAAAGGAAGAAGAGCTTAATCATTTTTACATCACAATAAAATTAAATAAAATGCCAGAAGAAAGTATAAAACATATAGACTTTACAGAATTAGCAAAAACAGCTATATCACAACCATTAGTGTCAAATATATACACCGCAGATCCATCGGCACATGTATTTAATGGTAAAATTTATATTTATCCATCCCATGATATTGATGCAGGAATTCCTTTCAATGATAATGGAGATCATTTTGGAATGGAAGATTATCATGTTATATCAATGGAAACCGTTACTTCTGAAGCTGTAGATAATGGATTGGCGTTACATGTAAAAGATGTTCCTTGGGCCGAAAGACAAATGTGGGCTCCTGATGCTGCTCACAAAAATGGAAAATACTATTTGTATTTCCCAGCCAAACGCGCCAATGGGATTTTCCAAATTGGTGTAGCGATTAGTGATTCGCCAATAGGTCCCTTTCTACCAGAACCCGAAGCTATAAAGGGAAGTTACTCTATTGATCCAGCCGTTTTTGAAGATGAGGATGGTAAATATTACATGTACTTTGGCGGAATATGGGGAGGTCAACTTCAAAAATACAGAAACAATAAATATGCTGATGAAAATGAAGAACCTTTAGCTAACGAAACTGCTCTAAGACCTATTGTAGCCTTATTAACAGATGACATGAAGCAATTTGCCGAAGAACCAAAAGAAATCAAAATTCTGGATGAAAATGGTAAAGAAATCTTAGCAGGAGACAATGACCGCCGTTTTTTTGAAGCTTCATGGTTACACAAATACAACGGAAAATATTACTTCTCCTACTCTACTGGAGACACTCACTTAATTTGTTACGCAACGGGTGATACTCCTTATGGGCCTTTTACTTATCAGGGAATAATTCTTAAACCCGTAATTGGATGGACGTCACATCACTCCGTTTGTGAAGTGGAAGGAAAATGGTATCTATTCTATCATGATTCCAGTCTGTCTAAAGGAGTAACTCATTTGAGATCTATTAAAGTAACAGAAATTACGTATAATGATGATGGAACAATTGTTCCCATAAATCCTTATCTGGAATTGTAATCGTATTAGAATCAAATAACTTTCTTAAGAATAAGCGTATGAATCTTCTAAAAATAAGAAATAGTAGTATATTGGTTATTGTTGTTTTATCCTTTTTTGGTATTACTAATGGATACAGTCAAGATCACAAATCAATTTACAAAAGAGAGCGTATCAAACTCACTGAAGGTTGGCTATTTATGAAATATAAGTCAAATCCTGACCCGCTTATTTATGATGTACGTCCTGAAATTAAAGAAGTCAACGACAGTAAAGTAGCCGATTCTAAGCCTGAAGAAGCGATACAATTAGAATCAAAAGAAAATGTCTTGAAAAAATGGATACTTCCTTCGGCTAATGATTTTATTAAAGATCCGTCAAAGAAGCACATTCGTCCTATGGGTAATCCAGGTTCAGATTTTGCATTTGTAAAAACCGATTTTAATGATAATCATTGGGAGCAAGTAAACGTGCCTCACGACTGGGCAATCAAAGGTCCTTTTTACACAGGAGATAATCCCGAAGTAGGTGGCGGAATGGGAAGACTTCCTAGTCATGGCGTTGCTTGGTATCGAAAAAAAATTACAATTCCTTCTACAGATCAAGGAAAAAATATCTATTTAGATATAGATGGAGCCATGTCTTATGCTATGGTTTGGCTCAACGGACATTTGGTAGGTGGCTGGCCTTATGGTTACAATTCTTTCCGATTAGACCTGACTCCTTATCTGAACTTTGGAGGAGAAAATCAATTAGCAATACGAATTGACAATCCAAATCATTCTGCAAGATGGTATCCTGGTGGTGGAATCTATCGCAATGTTTGGCTTACCAAAGTAGAACCAGTACATGTAGCACAATGGGGAACATTTATTACAACTCCTGAAGTATCTACTAATGAAGCTACTATTAATCTTGTTTTGAATATAGAAAACAATTCAAAATTATCACAAAATATTGAAGTTAAAACAGCTATCTATGTTGCTGATGATTTTGGTAAACCAAAAGGCAAAGCAATTACTTCTTTTCCAAGTAAAACCATTGGCTTAAATGCGGATGAAAAAGAACAGTATGAAAGTCAAATTAAACTCCAAGATCCAAAACTTTGGGGTGTATATCCTTTGCAAAAGCAACATTTATACATTGCTCAAACCACTATTTACAGTAATGGAAAAGCAATTGATAGTTATAATACGCCATTCGGAATTCGAAAAATAGAATTCAATCCCACCACAGGATTATTCGTCAATGGAGAAAAAATTAAGATACAAGGTGTAAACCAGCATCACGATTTGGGGGCATTGGGAGCGGCATTTAATGTTCGGGCGGCCGAGCGTCAACTTGAAATACTTCGCGAATTAGGTTGTAATGCTATTCGCTTTTCTCATAATCCACCGGCACCGGAATTACTAGATTTAACAGACCGAATGGGTTTTTTAGTAATTAATGAAGTATTTGACAGTTGGGAGCGTAAAAAAACACCTCACGATTTTCACTTGATTTTTCCAGATTGGCACGAAGCTGACACGCGTTCATTTATACGTCGAGATCGCAATCATCCTTCCGTTATTGCGTGGAGTTTTGGCAATGAAGTTGGCGAACAATATACGGATGCAGAAGGTGCTTCCATAGCTCAAAAACTGCATGATATTGTGCTTGAGGAAGATCCAACAAGACCTGCCTCAGCATCACAAAATTATGCCAAACCAGACATGCCTTTTTCGAAAGTGATGGATTTTATAAGTTTAAATTATCAAGGAGAAGGAATTAGGGATGCTCCTGCCTATTTACATCTAAAAGGAGGAATTCGAACTTCGCCACTCTATCCCGCATTTCAAAAAGCATTTCCAGACAAAATGATTGTCAGTAGCGAGACCGCTTCGGCATTAAGTACACGCGGATCATATATTTTTCCTGTTGCTCATGAAAATTCAGCACCCGTAAGTGATGGCGTTGGAGGCAATCCAGTGACCAAAGAAGTAAGCGCCTATGAACTATACACAGCACAATTTGGCTCATCACCAGACAAAGTTTTTGCTACCCAAGACCGCCATCCCTATGTTGCAGGGGAATTTGTATGGAGTGGTTGGGATTATTTGGGTGAACCTACTCCCTATTATTCGGCTCGAAGTTCTTATTGTGGTATCATCGATTTAGCGGGTTTCAAAAAAGACCGATTCTATTTGTACCAATCGCGTTGGAGACCTGATTTACCTTTAGCTCATATCCTACCCCATTGGAATTGGGAAAACCGTATTGGTGAAATTACTCCTGTCCATGTATTTACATCTGGTGATGAAGCAGAATTATTCGTAAACGGACAATCGCTGGGTAGAAAAAAGAAAGAAAATTTTGAATATCGAATTCGTTGGGATGAAGTAGAATACCAACCAGGTGAATTAAAAGTGATAGCCTATAAAAACGGAAAATATTGGGCTAAAGAAACGATTCAGACTACAGGAAAAGCAACTAAATTATCCGCTTCCGTGGATCGTTCTAAAATAAAAGCCGATGGTCAAGATCTTGCTTTTATAACGGTAAAAATTACCGATGAAAATGGATTAATGGTTCCTACTGCAAATAATTCGATCCATTTTAGCATAGAAGGCCAGGGCGAAATAGTTGCTACTGACAATGGTGATCCAGCTGATTTAGTTTCATTTGCCACTCACGAACGCAAAGCATTTAACGGAATGGCATTAGCTATTGTTCGTGCTCACAAAGGAACTATTAAATTAATTATTACTGCCGAAGGATTGAAAAAAACAATAGTAATAATTAAAAGTAATTAAATTCTAAAATAAAGATTTATTCAACAAATGTATATCTTTTAAAAGATAGACATGAAGATATAAAAAGAGGCTGTTTCACTAGTTGTGAAACAGCCTCTTTTAGTTTGCCCAACATTGACAAATGTATTAGTATTACAAATAGATAAAACAAACCTACTTTTACACTATTTTTATTTACTTTTTTCTCTAGCTCTATTGATTATAAAATGCTGAAGGTCTTTAACCTCAACTTTAGTTAACCTCCCCTCGAATTTTGGCATACCGTTTTCTAGTAGCAACCCATCTAAAACAATTTTTTGAAATGTTTCGGTACCCACAAATAAACTATAACCCAAATCTGGCGCTACTCCACCTCCTCCTTCCGCAACTACGTGGCAAGTGGCACAAAATTTATAATAAAGTTCTTCTCCCTTGACCAATTTATTGGTATCTACTTTCCAATATGGGTTTATTAGCTCCTTAGTATTCTTTGGTATTTCTTTTGGAAGTATTGCATTTCCACCAATTTTGAATGTAAAAATAGCACCTGGAAGACTATAGTTAGTATGTTTGTTTTTCATACCATAACCACCTCCCCAACCGGTTATGACTGTCAAGTATTGAACATTATCCACTAAATAAGTTACTGGCGAGGCCAATATACCAGTTTGTAAATTTGCCTGCCAAATTAATTTACCAGTACTACCACTGTAGGCAGTTATTCGTCCATCGGCAGTTCCTTGAAAAACAATATTAGAATCTGTGGTTAGTAACCCACCATTCCATGTATTATTTTGTTCAATACTCCAAATCTCTTTTTGTTTTATTGGATCCCATGCAATCAGTTTGCCTACGTTTTTAGCCTTTTTATCTTTAATTGTGGGTCTAGATTTAACGCTTCCTATGGCTAAATTCCATCCAACACCCGTTCCAAAACCTGACTTATTGTATTTCCAAGTAGTGTCTTGTCCATAATTTGAAAATGTTTCTCTAGCGGGTATATAAACCAAATTAAGATTTGGATTGTAAGCCATAGGTTGCCAATTATGTCCTCCATTAAAATTAGGTGCAACATCAATATTGGCCTGATTGTATCGTGCCAATGGATTTTCAATAGGACGACCCGTTTTTAAATCAATACTTTTAGCCCAGTTAACATAAGTATATTTACTGGCAGATATTAATTTACCATTGGTTCTATCTAAAACATAGAAAAATCCATTTTTAGGTGCCTGCATTAACACTTTACGCTTTTTACCATCTATTTCTAAATCAGAAAGAATAATATGTTGTGTAGCCGTGAAATCCCATGAGTCTCCCGGAGTGGTTTGATAATGCCAAACCAATTCTCCCGAATCAGGATTGATAGCAAGAATGGATGATAAATATAAATTATCGCCTCCTTCTGGACTCCTTTGATTTCTATCCCATGGAGAACCATTTCCAGTTCCTACATAAAGTAGGTTCAACTCTGGATCATACGCCATCGAATCCCAAACGGTACCTCCACCTCCATATTCCCACCATTTACCAGTCCAGGTTTTGGCTGCTTTTTCCATGGCTTTATTTTCAAATGGCTTTATTTTCAAATGGCTTTGAAGGATCTCCTGGAACAGTATAAAATCGCCACATTTCTTTTCCTCTATTGGCATCATAGGCGGTAAAATAGCCTCTAACACCAAGTTCAGCTCCTCCATTTCCTATTATCACTTTACCTTTAATTACCCTAGGCGCTCCAGTAATAGTGTATGGTTGTGATTGATCAACAGTTAATACTTCCCATATTTTTTTTCCATTCTCGCTGTTTAGAGCTATTAAACGACCATCAAATGTTCCCACAAAAATTTTGTCCTCATAAAGTGCAACTCCTCTGTTTACTACATCACAACAGCCTTTCTCTCCATAACTTTTAGGCACTTCGGGATCGTATTTCCATAACAATTTATGTGTTCTCAAATCGACTGCAAAAACAATACTCCAAGGACCTGTGAGGTACATAACACCATCTTTTACAATAGGTGTGGCTTCTATGCCTCTTTTTAATCCCAGATCTAAACTCCAATCAAGCCCTAATTCATTAATATTTGATTCGTTAATCTGATTTAAAGGACTGAATCGGGTTTCAGCATAATTAAGCCCATGCAGAAGCCAGTCACCATCCGTTCCATCAGCTAAGGCCAGATAAGCATCTTCATTTTGTTTGCAACTACTTAAAAAACTAATAAGGATTGCAAGCCCTAAAAAAAAATTAAATATACTCTTCATGTTTAAATGGTTTATTTGTAATGAAGCAATACATTGAAAAAAGCAAAGCTTTTTTTATGATAAAGTACAACTCCTTTAGTTTTTTTATTTAAAAAAAGTCTGCTAAATTAGGTTAAATTAAAAAGCCGAGAGTAAACAACTCTCGACTTTTTAATTTAACCAACTTCTATTTAAATATAATCTTTCTAGTTATATCCTGGATTTTGATAGGTTACAACATCTCCTTCCATAGCATCAAACTGCCCCTGTGGAATTGGTCGTAAATAAGCTGTCAATGGAATCGTACGATTAACAGTTACGGGTGTATGATCGCCCTTTGCAGTTCCGCATATAGTATAAGAGGCTGCCCTAGTGTGCCATGTTTGTGTACGGGATAAGTCATACCAACGCATTCCTTCGCCAAAATATTCACGAGATCTTTCATCCAATATATATCCTATCGTTATTGTTGCTGGTGTTGCTGCTACCATTGCAGCACTATTGTCTTCAATTTTTGCAACTCTGCCATTGTTATTCCAACGCCATTTTCCAGCTCTAGCGCGTATTACATTAATCAATTCTCTAGCACTTTTACCACTTTGAGTTGTAGCTCCTTTTACCGCAGCTTCTGCAGCTATAAAATAAAGTTCAGAAAATTTTGCTATAGGAAAAGGACGTGTATAAGTTGCATTTGCTTGTCCTAAGGTATTACCATTATCTGTGCGGTAAGGGCCTAATTTCCAAAGACCAGGATACATTATTCTACTTATTCCTGTTGGTGTAACTATCCAATCAGATCTACCAGATAAAGTACCTGCACCTACATTACTCGAACCTGCATTAGTAGGATAAACAATAGCGGAATTATCTGTATCCAAAAACGTTAAAACAGGATCATTCATAGTTATAGGTAAATTATTAGCATTGTACATTGTTGTTACAGTTGGTTTACCATTTCTCTGCCAGTTACCATAATATGCCGTGGTGAAGGTACCATCATAACGTGAATCATTAATTTTGTCAGCAAAAGTGTTTTTTATAACTTCATGTGTAGGAGCAACACCTGTCCATGGGCGTCCATGAGCTTGTATTGCTTCACGACCAACCGATGTGAAACTATATGCACCTCCACTTGTTTCTGCACTTCTTAATTCTGTGTAATTCCAAGTGGCTAACCACGGTGAAAAACTTCCTGGAGAATTCCCGGAACCAAATGCATTAACAGGAGCACCATTATAAAGATCACTACCTTGTGTATGGTCTGCATAAAGCAACATCTCTTTGTTACGGTCATTTAAACCTAAATTCAGATCGTAATAATAATCCATCAAACCAATAGTACTTGGTTTCAAACTTATTCCATCTGCCGCTATATTATACGCTTCCTGGAAATACCAACTTGCAGTTTTACCATCAGGATCTATTCTATCTGCTTGCGGATAAGTAGGTATATTATTTGGATTTTCTAACCACCAGCCATACGTTAAGTAGGCTTTCGCCAAAAACAATCTTGCAACTGTTTTGTTTGCCGATCCTGTTAATCTAGAATTGTCTGGCAAATCTGCTACCGCCTTCACTAAATCAGGAAAAATTGCTTTAGTATAAACTTCTGGCACAGTATTACGAACAGAAGTTCGAGTTGTAGAAGTATTAAACTTTAATTCTCCTGCACCTAGATCCAACGGGACTCCTCCAAAATTTTGTACTAATAAAAAATAATCGAATGCTCTAAAAAACCTAGCTTCTGCAACTAGAGCATCAGAAATTGTACCAACAGTTTCTGCATTTTCAATAATACCACTAGCGGTATTAATATTTGGAAATGTAGCATTCCAGATTGCCCCGAATGGATTGTTTGTAGAAGAAAGATTTCCTACTCCCGAAAAATCTCCATTTTTCGCATCAACATTAACATTCTGACCCCAAGTGCCTTCGTCAGTACCTGATTGCATACCAGCATACAAATACCCATTTCCATAAATATTACGAGTATGTGCGTAAAGTGAAGTCAAACCTCCTAATACTCCTTTTTCAGTTTTAAAATATTCAGGTGTAAAAATTCCACGTGGTTCCTCTTCTAAAATATCTGAACAACTAAACAAAACCGATGCTAATAAAGCTGTTGATATAAAAGTTTTAATTTTTATTCTTTTCATGATTGTTTTTTTAAAATGTTACATTAAGACCAATTAAATAATTTGTAGTTGACGGCGTATTAGTTCCGATAGTCATCAAACGTTTTCTTTGGTCATTTTCGCCAATAGGTACAGCCGTATTTTCATTAGCAAATGAATTTGTCTCTGGATCCATGCCTGATTCTCGTTTGTAAGGAGAGAAAAACACAAATGGATTTTGAGCGGTTACATAAAGCCTTAAATTATCAATACCTGTATTTTTAAACAACTTGTCAGTGTCAAAATTATAACCCAAAGAAATAGTCCTGATTTTCATAAATGAAGCATCAAAATAAGAAAGTGAATTAAGATATCTAGGTTGATCTCCTCCTATTCCTCCTGGTTTTGGATACTTTGCATCTGTATTTTCTGGTGTCCAATAATCGGCTTTAATTTGGCCTCTACGTCCAGTTAACAAGTTTAAATAACCATTTGCTCCATAAGGTGTTGCTATAACCAATCCTCCACTTTTAAAAATACCTACTACACTTAAATCAAATCCTTTGTAAGCTAGACGAGTGTTAAAACCACCTTGAAAATCAGGTTGCATATCCATAATTTGTCTATCTGCAGCTCCAATAGGCCTTGTTGGTGTACCATCAGGATTAAAATCACCAGTGTATTCCGCTTTAATCATACCTACATTACCCCCTGGTTCTAAAATATTTAAGTAGGGATCGTCTTGCTGCCATAATCCAATTGCTTTATAGTCATAAATTACATCAATAGGGCTCCCAACAAACCACCAGTTACTTTCATCTCTTTCTGTACCTGAGGCAAGTTTTGTAAGTTTGTTACTGTTTGTGTAAACATTGATACCAGCCTCCCAAGTTAAACCATCAGGATTATCTAATATAACACCGTTAATACCTACTTCGAGACCTTTATTTTCAGATTCACCGATGTTTGCCATATAACTACCAACTCCAGATGTTGTAGGAAGTCCTACTCTAAATAAAAGATCTGTAGTTTTTGTATTATAATAATCTATTGTACCTGATAATCTGCTTTTTAATAGACTAAAATCTAAACCATAATTCATAGTAGCCGATTTTTCCCATCCTAAATTAGGATTAGGCAATTCAGAAACATTAAAACCTGTAGTGTAAGTATTTCCAAAATTATATGGTGTAGTACCTAAACGCCCAAGTGTAGAATAAGCTGGAACAGACTGATTAGAAGTAATACCATAACCAAGTCGTAGTTTTAAGGATTCTACGAAATTAACCTTATCCATAAAAGATTCCTTTTTAATATTCCATCCAAGAGAAATAGCAGGATAAGAAACCCACTGGTTTCCAGTTGCTAATCTTGAAGATCCATCAGATCTAAAGCTAGCCGACAACATATAACGATCGTCATAAGAGTACATTAAACGAGCCATAACAGATGTTAAGCCGCTTACCTCATAACCTTGCCTGTCAGGATTGATAATAATAGGTTCATTCGCACGACCTAAGTTATAAAACTGAAATGAATCTGAAGGGATATCTCTTGCTTCAATAAAAGAACTATTGAATGATCTTTCCTCAGCAGAATATAAACCTAACACATTAATCTTGTGTTTATCTGCAAAAGTACGATCATACGAAAGTATATTTTCAATAGTCCAACTTGTGGTATGCGAATTACTTAAAGAGGCTGATGAAATTGATGTTGGAAGAACCGCAAATACTCCCTCTCCTGTATAGTTTCCACCTATTGATTGACGGTAATTTAACCCAAGATTTAGACGATAACTTAATCCTTCTACACCAGGGATTTTAACAACGCCATAAACGGAATTATATGAACCGAAATTTTTAGTTCGATCGATCCATTTATCTCCTAAGGCATCAATGGTAGCTCTGGTAGTTACCCATTGTTGATCTAATGGCATTTCTATTAGTCTTTTAAATGTACCATCAGCATTGTAAGGATTGGCTATAGGTGATGCGTTTAATGCACCATAAATACCCAAATTATTCCCATTGTTAATAGAAAAACTGTTGTTTGAGGTTAAACCTATTTTAATATAGTCCCCAATTTCTTGATCAATAGCAGTTCTTAATGAAAAACGTTCGTAGTTTTGACCCGGCAACACAGCCTCGTCTTTATAATAACCTAAACCAAAACTATAGTTACTTTTATCACCTCCTCCAGTAACACCTATGTCATGACTTGTTACAGTAGCAGTACTATATAACAAATCTTGCCAATCGGTATTTACATCATTTGCTTCATCAACAGAATTTGTGGTATAAATACCTGCATCTGCTCTTAGTTTTACAAATTCAGGTCCATTCATCATAGGGAATTTTGCAAATACATTTTTAAAACCAAAATAACTTGTATAACTTATTTTTGCTTCTTGTCCTTTAGACCCTTTATTTGTTGTTACTAATATGACTCCATTTGCTCCACGAGATCCATAAACTGCAGTAGCTGAAGCATCTTTTAGAATATCAACACTTTTTATATCTGTTGGATTAATATCACTAAGTGAACCAGCAAAAGGAATTCCATCCAAAACAACCAATGGGTCATTACTTGCATTTAACGAGCGCGTGCCACGCACTCTAATTTGCATTTGTGCGCCTGGTTTTGTTGAACCTTGAGAAAATTCAACACCAGAAACCCTTCCTTGAAGTGCTTGAGTAATATTAGCAGAAGCAACTTCTCTCATAACATCTCCACTTACTGAAGCAACCGCACCTGTAACAGCTTCTTTTCGCTGTGTTCCATACCCTACTACTACAACTTCTTTTAAAGCGTTTGAATCATCTTCAAGAACAACATTAATTCTAGTTTGTCCTTTTACGGTTATTTCTTTACTTTTTAATCCAATAAAACTGAATACTAACACAGCATCAGAGGGCACATTTATAGAATAATTTCCATCAAAATTTGTAGTTATTCCATTTCCCGTACCTTTTATTATAACATTTGCCCCAGGAATTGGACCTTTTGAGTCCGAAACAATTCCAGAAACCGTTGTTTGAGCATTTACTCCTGCAGAGTACACAATCATCAGGATAAGAAATCCCAATAGCTTAAAGCGTTTTGATTTTCTTTTAATAATAAAAAAGTTAGTCATAAAAAATTGTTTTAATTGGTTAAATAGCTTTTTGATAAAACATTAAATTGTATTTTTTTAATATTGCCTTATATAAAAATATAATAACAATATATTAACATAACAAATATATATATATTTTTAAACAATCGGTTGTGTTAAGAAATATTTTTTCATAATCATAAAAAAAACAACTAATAAATGAATTATTAATATTTTAACTAAATAGATGTTATTATATGTACCTCTTTAAAATAAAAACCATAACCCGTTGGTTGCGATTAGTTTATGATGGGAATTTCGTGATTGTGAGTAATCTCGTAATTAGGACGGTGATGAATTTAGAATAAGAAAAAAAAAATTTAAAAAACGGTTTTCAATAGATTTTGAATCACTTTTTATTACATAAAAAGCATTCGAAATGATTTTTTTTTATCTCTAGACAAAAAACGCTGTATCATGTAAGCAAAAACATTAGCAATAGAAACATTACGAAAATAAAAAGTATGTAGTGGTTTTTGTGATGGTAATGAAGGCTTGAAACGAACTAATTTTTAAAAAAATTTATGGCTCTCTTTGTATTTACTCTTTAAACTTCATCTGTATTTAAAGGCTAATACAATGAATTAGAAACAAAAAACTTCAGGTTTATTAAATAATTGTTTAAATTTTAGAAGATTATTTTTCGATAGCCAAGATTAATTTTGAAAGAATAATCAACATATTCTTTCAAAATTTAACGACGAATAGCGGGAAACAATCCATAAAAACTATTAGATAAAACTTAAACAGTTACTTAATTTGATAATTTAGAATTGAATTATATCGTTTATGCATGTCAGAGGCAATTGAAATAAATACAAAATGATTAACAGCAGTAGCAGTGATCAATGAGGTTTCAAATTCCACTTTTCCAGTTAGAAAATATAACATCAATAAACTAAAAATATAAGAAACTCCAAAAACCAATCCATAAACAATAAGAAGTATTTTGTCGATTCCTTGAGATTTCTTTATATCTATATTCTTCTTCATGAGAACCTTTTCATAAACATAGATATAAGCCAAAGCTGGAAAAATAAATTGCATAATGGCTAAAAATCCATAAACATCCAAACTGAATTCCTCGAAAAAAGGTTTCCCTGCCGATAGTTTAAAAATTCCAACAACTACAAATAAATAGTGAGAAAAATAAATTTTTGAAATGCTTTCATAAGGTGTTTTTTATAAATTCATTTCAAAGATGTAGGGATTTGAGAAATTTTGAAAAATAAAAATAGTGAACGGTAAAAATTAGCTAGTGAATGGTAAATGAATTTTTAAGTCTTAAAAATAAAAAAATTATACTAAAAAACGCCTTGATTACTCAAGACGTTTCATCAAAAACTATAATTCTTAACTCAAAACATAACTGGCTAAAACCTTATGTACATCATAAACATTAACCGATTTATTGAATTGTTTTCTAATACTAGGTTGTTGTTCGCTTGAAACCCAAATTTTCAATTCGGCTTCTAAGTCAAATGTTCCTGCTGTTTCTATACTAAATCGAGAAATACTTTTGTAAGTAATGGATTTGTATTCTATTTTACTAGCAGTAATCCCTTGTTTATCGACCAAAATCAATCGTTTAGTTGTAAAAATAAATACATCACGGATAAGCTTAAAACCCAATTCGATTTCTTCTCCGTCAATTAATAATTTTCCGTAGTCTTTTTTTAATTCTTCCTGACTTACTGCTCCTGCGTTACCTAATAATGCTGAAAATAATCCCATATTTTTATGTTTTTTTTAAATCTAAATTCTATAATCTATTTTCGAAATTCTATGTTCTATATAACTAAAAATATCAAAGAATATCTAAACTTCCTTTACCTTCACGAATCACTTCTGGCTCATGTCCAGATAGATCAATAATAGTAGAAGCCACATTATCTCCATAACCACCATCGATAACCATATCAACCAAATTCTGCCATTTTTCAAAAATTAATTCCGGATCAGTGGTGTATTCTACAACATCGTCTTCATCACGAATAGAAGTGGTAACAATTGGATTCCCCAATAGTTTTACAATTTCTAAAGTAATATTATTTTCTGGCACACGTATACCTACCGTAGTTTTCTTTTTGAATTCTTTTGGCAAATTATTATTACCTGGTAAAATAAAAGTATAAGGTCCTGGCAAGGCTCTTTTTAAAATTTTGAAAGTAGCCGTATCAATTTGCTTGACATAATCCGAAAGATTACTCAAATCATGACAAATGAACGAGAACTTCGCTTTATCTAATTTTACGCCTTTAATTTTTGCAATGCGTTCTAAGGCTCTCGAATTAGTAATATCACAACCCAAACCGTAAACAGTGTCCGTAGGATAGATTACTAAACCACCGTCTCTTAAAACCTTAACCACTTTAGCAATAGCTGCTTCAGAGGGTTTGTCTTCGTATATTTTTATGAATTCTGCCATATTATTAGAATAAAGATTATAGATTAAAGAACATAGACATTGTCCTTTAATTCTTTTAAAATTTTTGATGTAAAAATAAACATTCCAAGAGCTACTAAATTCAATTTAAAATAAAAAAGAGTACCTGACTTGAATACTAACAAGAATTGTGAGGGTTGAAAATCAAGCCTTACCAGAATATCATCAGTTAAATCTAAAATAAGATTAATAGCAAGTCCATTTACAGATGTGTAAAACACTCCATAAAGATCAAAAGCGAATAACTGAAAAAAAAACGAAATTAAAATAAGATTTAATCCTCTCAAATATTTTTTTCTGTTTATCAACCAAGCAGAATAAATACAAAAGGTAAAAAAAATGAAGGGTAAAATCAGTAAAATATTAAAGAAACTTTTATACTCACTAACATTAGTTGTGGTTAACAAATAAACCATTATCAATAAACCAATAATCCCACCAAAAAATTGATAAATTTCGATAAAATTTAGTTTTCTAATGAGTGATTTATTTTCCATAATACTTTATTCTCTATTATCTATTATCTATTCTCTTTCTACCCAATAATATCCAACTTCGCAAATCGTAGTAAAAGCTTTTTAATCCCTCCAACTTCAAATTTAATTTCGGCTTTTTTATCAGCGCCAACACCTTCCAAATTGATAACTTGTCCGCGACCAAAACGTTCGTGCATGACAATATTTCCTGTTGTCAATTTATTATCAAATAAGTTTGCTGCTCCAGAAGGTGCATTAGTTGAAACTGGTTTTAGTTTTCGAATATTGATATCGGATTTCATTCCCCCTTCGGGGGTTAGGGGGCTTGGTGGCGTAGTACTTAAAGGTTTTGCCAAACGCAATTTAGACTTGTCCACATCGCCAAAAATATCCTTATCAATCATGGGTTTAAAACGATAATTACTCTCGGCAGGCGTTAGGTATTCTAAAAATTGTCCGTCAATTTCTTCAATAAAACGGGATGGCTCACTATCAGTTAATTTTCCCCAACGGTAACGCGATTGCGCATAAGTCAAATACGCCTGATGTTCTGCTCTAGTTAAAGCTACATAAAACAAGCGACGTTCTTCCTCTAATTCTGAACGGGTACTCATACTCATAGCCGATGGAAACAAATCTTCTTCCATCCCTACCACAAAAACATGAGGAAATTCCAATCCTTTTGCCAAGTGAATCGTCATTAAAGCGACACGATCTTCGTCACTAGTATCTTTGTCCAAATCCGTAGCTAGAGCCACATCTTCCATAAATTCGGCCAAAGAGCCACGTGCTCCGTCAATTTCTCTTTGTCCTTCGGTAAAATCTTTTATACCGTTTAATAATTCTTCGATATTCTGAATTTTTGCCATTCCTTCCGGTGTGGCATCTTTTTTCAATTCCTGAACTAATCCTGTTTTTTTAGAAACGTGATCGGTGATATAAAAAGCGTCCTGATTTTCGTTGATAACCTGAAAACTCTGAATCATCGTAACAAAATCATTCAGTTTTTGTTTGGTTCCCGAATTCAGTTTCAAATCAATGCGGTCAATATTCTGCATTACTTCAAATATCGATCTTTTGTAATGATTAGCAGCCACAGTCAATTTTTCGACAGTAGTATCCCCTATTCCACGCGCTGGATAATTAATAACCCGCATTAAGGCTTCTTCGTCTTTTGGATTAATAACCAATCGCAAATAGCACAAAACGTCCTTAATTTCTTTTCTTTGGTAAAAAGACAAACCTCCGTAAATTCGATACGGAATATCTCTTTTTCGTAAAGCATCCTCCATGGCACGGGATTGCGCATTGGTTCGATACAAAATAGCAAATTGACCATTAGTCATTTGGTTTTGCATTTTTTGTTCGAAAATAGTACTGGCCACAAATCGTCCTTCTTCGGCATCAGTCAAACTGCGGTGTACTTTTATCTTTGGGCCAAATTCATTGGCAGTCCACACCACCTTATCCAGTTTTGTTTTATTCTTTTCAATAATGGTATTAGCCGCTTCTACAATATTTCTGGACGAACGGTAATTTTGTTCTAATCGAAAGGTTTTTACACCTTGATAATCTTTTTGGAAATTTAAAATATTATTGATGTTCGCTCCTCTAAAAGCATAAATACTCTGCGCATCATCACCTACCACGCAAATATTTTGGAATTTATCCGATAAAGCGCGAACAATCAAATATTGCGAATGATTGGTATCCTGGTACTCATCGACCAAAATATAACGGAAACGATTTTGGTATTTAGCCAAAACTTCTGGAAAACGAGTCAGTAATTCATTGGTTTTCAACAATAAATCATCAAAATCCATCGCACCTGATTTGAAGCAGCGATCTACATAATTTTGGTAAATTTCGCCCATTCTAGGTTTCTTAGACATCGCATCGGCTTCCTGTAAATCGGGGTCATTAAAATAGGCTTTTACCGTAATCAAACTATTTTTAAAAGTCGAAATTCGGCTTAAAATTTGTTTTGGTTTGTAAACATCTCTATCCAATTGCATTTCTTTGATAATTCCCGAAATAGCACGAAGCGAATCCTGAGAATCATAAATAGTGAAATTAGAAGGATAACCTAATTTATCGGCTTCTGAACGTAAAATTCGAGCAAAAACAGAGTGAAAAGTTCCCATCCAAAGATTTTTAGCCTCGCTAGAACCCACAATATCCGAGATACGATTTTTCATCTCACGAGCCGCTTTATTGGTAAACGTAAGCGACAAAATGTTAAATGCATCTACTCCCTGGTGCATCAAGTAGGCAATTCTAATGGTTAATACACGGGTTTTTCCAGAACCTGCGCCAGCAATAATAATCATTGGGCCATCTTTTTGTAAAACGGGTTCGCGCTGAGCTTCGTTAAGTTGGGATATATATTGTTGCATGATTTTTTTCTCTATTCATGCAAAAATAAGTATTTAAGAATTAATTACAGACTCCTGTTCTAAAGTTTTAAAAAGAGTGTCATTGTTGATTTATTTCGCAAAGATTCATTAAGAAACTCAGAGAAACGCAAAGCATTTTTAAAGACTTTCCTTTGTAAAACTTTGCGCATACTCTTTGCGAGTCTTTGCGTTATATTTTTTCAAACTTATCTTTCCGTAATAATTTTTACATACACACAAAAAGCATATTTTTGCTTTCAAAATTTTAGACCAAAATGGATTCAACAAAAATCATAGAAATACTAGCTTATACTATTCCATCATTAATAACTGGCGGTGTGGCTTATTATTTATTTAAGTCTTATTTTAAAGACCAACAAAACACACGTCATTGGCTCATTCAAAAGGAAAATCAAAAAATGGCTTTGCCGTTACGATTACAAGCTTATGAAAGATTAACATTATTAATGGAACGTATTAATCCTTCTCAATTAATGGTGCGAATTAATCCTATTTCGAATGATAAAAACGATTATGAAAATTATGTAATTGCTCAAATCGAACAGGAATTTGAACACAACATTGCACAACAAATTTATGTTTCGGATAAATGTTGGTCAATAATAATCACTGCAAAAAACGCCATTGTGCAAATGGTTCGCACAGCAGCTAAAAATGGAAAAGTAACAAATGCTGACGAGTTGAGAACGTATGTTATCAGTGAGTTATTCAACAAAACCTCTCCAAGTAGTACAGCGTTATCATTTATAAAAAGTGAAGTAGCTGAATTGTGGTAAAAAATCATGCTGACCTTTCGTCTGTCAATAAAGATTTAGTTGTCTCTGATTCCATTTCTTCGCTTTTTTTCAAAGCATACTGAAATCCTTCCTCCCACCATTGAGTCATTTTTAATTTATTAAAAATCAAGGCATTGTTTGTCAAAGCAATTGGTGTGTAATACAAATTAAGTTTAATGTTATTATAAGAAGCCGACAGGTTTCCCAATAAAATATTGTGATGCTCTATTTGATCTAGTTGAATTTGGAAAATATCAATCAATAATGAAAATGGATTTTTACCTATAGTTGTTCGAGGAGTTGCTTTTTCGGTTTCTAAAATAATAACGTCAATTTCCGTTGCCCCTCGATTAATAGCTTCTTGAATAGGGACTAAACTAGAAAAACCTCCATCAGCATAATCAAAACCTTTTTTAGTGACTAAACTCATAAAAGGTATATAATTACTCGAAATCCAAATCCAATCGCAAAATTCATCATAAGTACAATCTTTAATGGATTTGTATTCTGCCTGATTCATAGTAAGATTAGTCACCGTAACAATTACATCAGTATGCAATGCTTTTAACTGATTGAATTCTTCTATTGGCAAATTTTTCTTGATGTAAGCACGTAGTTTTTTACTTTCGCCAAAGGTTCTTTTTCCTCTAAAAAATTGCAATAAAACATTAAAGTGATTGATACTTACTACATCAATTCCATTCTTTTTTTTAACAATAAATGGGTTAACATTAAAAATTTTACTCATATCCACATTGGTATAAATACGATGTATTTTTTCAATATTTCCAAGTGCCAAATGAGGCAGCAATAAACTTCCTGTAGATGTACCAATATAAAAATCATATTGGATTTTCTTTTTTTCCAATAAAAATTGGGCAACACCTCCTGCAAATGCGCCTTTGCTTCCTCCTCCGGAAATAACCAATGCTCTCATAAATTTTAATTTAATAATCGATTCAATTGAAATTGTTCCTTTTCGTCTAAACTAGGCAAAATTCTCAAAAAAGCATCTTTATATTCTTGATTTTTCAATAGTGTTCGAATAGTGTCGCGTCCAAATTTAGAAAATTGCCACATGTGATGTGTGGTTGATTTTACTAAATTTATCAAAACAGTATCATTAATAATCTGAAATCCAATTAGTCTTTCTAAGGCATTTTGTCGGGTTGTTGCCTCATATTTTTCAGATGAATAACTCATTAATTCATCCGTTACATCTTCTTTATGAACAGCATATTCAGGCGTCTTTAAAACCAGTGACAACCACAAAGTTCTCAAATTAAAATCATTGAAACCAATCCAATCTTTTGATTTTTCTAAATAATCCAATCGGTTTTTCGGGAAATTTCTCCATAAATACAGCAAGGCAATTTCCTGTGTTTGATACGAATCATCATCCAATAGACTTTCATAATCCATTCTAAATTCTTCTGGGATTTTAGGTAACGAATAAGCCACTGCCTGACGGACAGGAAGATTTTTAGTGTTCATTACCAATTCTAAATACGGTTTTTTAGCTTCAAAAGTTTCGTTCCTCAGTTGGTTAACAACCATTACTTTTGCCGAATAATGAGCATCTGACAAAAGGATTAGTTTAAAAAAACCTTCTTTTTCAGCTAAGGGTTTTGATTTGATCTTATCTAATTCTAATAATATCTTAGTGATTTTATTTTTAACCAACAACTTATTGACATTTGGCGTATTAATAGTAGTTGATTCAAGCCACTCTTTAGAAAATGAATCGGTATCAAAACGGCTTACTTTTTTTACTTCTGCAAAAAAATCTTCGGTAGTAACATTTTTGTAGGCGTATTTTTTTAAATAGTTTTTAATAATTTTCTTAAAAGCTTTGTCTCCTATTTCCTGATGCATCGCAAACAAAGCCCAAGCGCCTTTTTGATAAAAACTTAATGAACTTGCTTTTTCGTTCAAAATAGGAATACTATCGGTTCTGGAAGCGTATTTTATTTGCTGAATGGATTCATACATTTTCGAATAAAAATAATCTTCTCCATAAATAGATTTCTCTGCCAATAAAGCATAATACGTAGCAAAACCTTCTTGTAACCAATGGTGTTTTCCACTAGCTGCCGTAACCAAATCACCAAACCATTGATGTGCCAATTCATGTGCGTCAACATTAGTATAATTGCGATCCACAAACCCCGTCGAATCTACAACATAGCGCGTGGCAAATAATGTTGCCGAGGTGTTTTCCATTCCTGCGTACAAAAAATCCCGAACCGGAATTTGCTTGTATATTTTCCAAGGGTATTTTACGCCAATTTCTTTTTCTAAAAAGTTAAATATTTTAGCCGAATAGCGATACGTAGGCTCAAAACGAGCAGCATCTTTATTTTCTAAATACAATTCTAATGGAATTTTACTTTTAGAAAATTGTACTTTTTTTTCGAATTTTCCAATGGCAAACATCAATAAATAAGAACTCATTGGTTTTTTCATTTGATAATGCCAAAAAGTTTTTTTTCCATTGCTCGTTTTTTGCTTTAAAACACCATTAGAAATCACCTGAAAATCAGAATCAAATTCAATGTTGAGATTAAAAATTAGTTTTTCATTCACATCATCAAAACTCGGAAACCAATTGCTGGTATACCTTCCTTGCCCTTGAGTCCAAATTTGCAAATCTTCTGAATTTGCTGAACCTACAAAATACAAAGTTTGTTTTGGCTTAGCGCTATATTCAAAAACCAGTTCGTTTCTCCCTTTTTGAAATGGATAAACGACAAGCAATTGCTTTCCAGAATTGATGAATTGAACATTCATTTTATTTAACAGCACCTTAGAAAAAGTCATGTTTTGCGCATCAATTTTTATGGTATCTGTGGTCTTTAGAACTTCAAAAGAATAATGTACTGTACCAGAAATCGATTTCTCAACAGCATTCAAACTCAAATGAGCTGAAACCGAAGTAAAATCAACAGTTTTTGTTTGTTGTGCAAAAACAAAAGTGGAAATAAATAGAAAAAGGTATTTCATTAAACGCAAATTAAGCAGGATTTCCAAAGTTACAAAGCTTAAGTAATTAATTGAACTATTTTTGTATGTTTACCTCATAAAGTTTTAATAAAATTTAAATTGAAGAAAGCCCTTTTTAACTGGAGTAGCGGAAAAGATTCCGCATTAGCCTTATACAAAATACTGCAAAACCCAGAATTTGAAATCAGCTGTTTATTAACCAGCGTCAACCAGCAATTTCAACGCATTGCTATGCACGGCGTAAGAGTTGAACTTTTGGAACAACAAGCCGAAAGTATTGGAATCCCACTAGAAATCATGCAAATTCCTGAAATGCCAACTATGGAAGTGTACGAAAACGTAATGCAAAAAACACTAGAAAAATTTAAAAATAGAGGAATCACCCATTCTGTTTTTGGAGATATTTTTCTGGAAGATTTGCGTAAATATCGTGAAGACAAATTAACAACTATGGATTTTGAAGGTGTTTTTCCGATTTGGAAAATTCCAACTCATGATCTAATTCAGGAATTTATTGCCTTGGGTTTTAAAACCATTGTGGTATGTGTCAACGAGCGCTATTTAGACAAAAGTTTTGTAGGTCGAATAATCGATCAACAATTCATTGATGATTTACCAGACAATGTAGATGTTTGCGGTGAAAATGGCGAATTCCATACTTTTAGTTTTGATGGTCCTATTTTCCAAAAACCAATCGATTTTGAAATAGGTGAAATCGTTTATAGAAAATATGAAAAACCGAAGCAAGATGCTTCGAATTCGGCTTGCGATACTAATGATTCTACAGCTTATGATTATGGATTTTGGTATTGCGATTTGATTGCGAAATAACAACTAAAAAAAACCGCAAATTCGCAAATTATTTATGTTTTCTAATAATTTGCGAATTTGCGGTTTTTTTTTTAACACTTACTTAAAGCAGCATTTTTACAATTTCTTAGCGTTTTTAGCTTTTTGATCTGTAATGGCAATAGCTAGAACTTCGCTCATTTCTTTTACATAATGAAACGTCACGCCGTTTAAGTACTCTGGTTTTATTTCGTCAACATCACTTTTATTTTCATGACACAAGATGATTTCTTTAATATTAGCTCTTTTAGCAGCTAATATTTTTTCTTTAATTCCACCTACAGGCAATACCTTTCCTCGAAGTGTAATCTCACCAGTCATGGCAATATTTTTTCGCACTCTTTTTTGTGTAAAAAGAGATACTAGCGAAGTCAACATTGCAATTCCCGCACTTGGGCCATCTTTAGGAGTAGCACCTTCTGGAACATGTAAATGAATGTTGTATTTTGACAATAACTCGGAACTTAAACCTAATTGATCCGCATTGGCTTTGATGTATTCCAAAGCAATGGTAGCCGATTCTTTCATTACCGGACCTAAATTACCCGTAATACTCATGCCACCTTTTCCTGGTGAAAGTAAAGATTCTATAAAAAGAATATCTCCTCCAACGCTGGTCCAAGCCAATCCAGTAACTACTCCAGCAACATCATTGCTTTCATATTTATCACGCTCTAATCTTGGAACGCCCAATACTTTAACAATATCTTCGTCAGTCACTTTCTTATTGTACTCCTCCTCCATGGCAACTGATTTTGCTGCATTTCGAATTACTTGGGCAATTTTAGCTTCTAATCCACGAACTCCAGATTCTCGCGTATATCCTTCTACAATTTTTTCTAACTGTTTTTTTCCAATAGTCAAATCTTTCGAAGTCAATCCGTGTTCTTTCAATTGGCGTGGAAATAAATGTTGTTTAGCTATTTCAACTTTTTCCTCGATAGTATAGCCTGACATTTTGATAATCTCCATTCTGTCTCTCAAAGCAGGCTGAATAGCAGTCATATTGTTAGACGTAGCAATGAACATTACTTTCGATAAATCGTATCCTAATTCGACAAAATTATCATAAAAAGCGTTATTTTGTTCTGGATCCAAAACTTCTAACAATGCCGAAGATGGATCGCCATGATTGCTATTTGACAATTTATCAATTTCATCCAAAACAAACACAGGATTTGATGTTCCCGCTTTTTTCAAACTCTGAATAATTCTACCTGGCATAGCGCCAATGTAGGTTTTTCTATGTCCACGAATTTCTGCTTCATCACGCAATCCCCCTAAAGAAATACGAACATATTCTCTCCCCAAAGCTTCTGCAACTGAACGACCAATAGATGTTTTACCAACTCCCGGAGGTCCTGTTAAACAAATAATTGGCGATTTCATATCGTTTCTTAATTTCAAAACAGCCAAATGTTCAATCATTCTTTTCTTCACTTCTTCCAATCCAAAATGGTCTCTGTCAAGAATTTTTTGAGCATTTTTTAAATCAAAATTATCTTTCGAAAATTCATTCCATGGTAAATCCAATAGTAATTCCATGTAATTTCTTTGGATACCAAAATCAGGAGCCTGCGGATTCATTCGACGCATTTTTGTCAATTCTTTTTCAAAAATAGCTTGCGTTTTTTCATCCCATTTTTTCTCTTTGGACTTTACTAACATATCGTCCATTTCTTCTTCCTGAGTAGAACCACCTAGTTCTTCCTGAATGGTTTTCATCTGTTGATGAAGGAAATATTCTCTTTGCTGTTGATCTAAATCAAAACGTACTTTAGATTGAATATCATTTTTAAGTTCGAGTTTTTGCAACTCAATATTCATGTATTTTAAAGTTTCTAAAGCTCTGTCTTTTAAACTATTAATAGCTAATAAATCTTGTTTTTCTTTAACAGATAAATTCATGTTAGAAGTAACAAAATTGATTAAAAAAGATTGACTTTCAATGTTTTTTATAGCAAAAGTAGCTTCGCTTGGAATATTTGGACTAACTTTAATAATCTGAATAGCCAATTCTTTTATAGATTCTAAAATAGCTAAAAACTCAGAATCATCGCTATCTGGTCTGTCTTCTGAAAAGTCTTTGATTAGCGCTGAAATATACGGTTCTTCAGAAGTTATAGATTCGATTTCGAAACGTTTTTTTCCTTGTAAAATTACGGTAGTCGTTCCATCAGGCATTTTAAGTACACGTAAAATACGAGCAACAGTTCCTATCGAATTGATATCTTCCTTTGACGGATCTTCAATTTCTTCATCCTTTTGGGCAACAACACCTATTATTTTCCCACCAGCATTAGCGTCATCAATCAATTTAATCGATTTATCTCTTCCCGCAGTGATAGGAATTACCACACCTGGAAACAAAACCATATTTCTCAATGGAAGAATTGGCAACGATTCTGGAAGTTCTTCCTTCATCATTTCCTCTTCGTCTTCTGGTGTTAATAGCGGTATTAATTCCGCTTCTGAATCGAATTCTTGTTGTGACAGATTGTCAATAGTAAGTATTTTATGTTTTGACATGGTATAATTTAAGTCTTTTTGTCATTAAATTGTAGAAACACTCAATGACAAAGTTAGTATTCACGTGTTTTATAACATTGAAAATCAATCAATAATACAAAAAACTAGCCTTATTTAGTTCTTATAAGTCAATCTTTGTGCCACAAAGCCAACTAAAATTAATTGCCCTCAAAAAGCCAATTACTTATTTGAGGGCAATTACTAACATTTATTGTATTAAAACTAATATCCTACATCAAAATTACCTTCGGTTATTGTAAATGGTATGACCCTGTTATAAGATTTCCAAAAAATGTATAACTACCAGCTCCAAAAGTCGTTCTTATCGAAATCAAGTATTATATATAAATTAACATATTACTCTCCTATATCGATCCAATCAGTTGTACCACTCCAATTTCAGAAGTCAATATAGCAGCAGCAAAGTTAGTGCCTGCAACTTTTGCAGTAAAATCATCAGTTGTTTAGTATTGAGTAATATATGGAATATCTGTAAACACACCTTTCGTAAATTGAATTGCTGGTTTAGGATTATCTGAATCTGTCCAATAACCCTTAAATTGAAAAGTTCCTGATATTGTTTTGGTTGTGGCATTTATACTCGTAATAATAACTGAACCCGTATTTTCTGTTGGATTATCATCATTTATTGCCCAATAACCATATTCTGTGTCTGCTGGCTTATAAGCTACAACATTTATATTAGCAGCATAAGTTCCCACAGCAGCCCCTTCAACCATAAGTATAAAACCTTCACCGTTCGATTTAATTGCAGAGATACCAATAAAACTTCCTGATACTGTAGCTTGTGCTTCGTTTGTAGTCCATGTGCTGCCACTAAAATCGACTTTAAATACTCCTGAACCTTCTGAGTTTGGAAGTAGTTCAACAGTGCCATCAACAGGTTCATAAGTACAAGAAGCTATCAATATTGCTAGAAACAACAGTAATAATTGGGGGGCAGTTTTTAATATTTTCATAAATCAGCAAATTTTGATTGCCACCAAATATAAATTTTTATTTTATTTTTCCTACTATTTATTAGGCACTTTTCTTAACAAAAGAACTCCAACAATAAAGAAAATAGCTAAAAACACAATTGCAAATCTTGGACTTCCGGTAATTTGGTCAATAATTCCATAAACCAGCATTCCAATTACAATTCCGATTTTTTCAGACACATCATAAAAACTAAAAAATGATGCAGTATCCTGTGTTTCCGGTAATAATTTTGAATAAGTAGATCGAGATAAAGACTGAATTCCTCCCATAACTAAACCTACTAAAGCGGCCATAATATAAAAATGCAACGGCAATTTTATGAAATAAGCAGCCACGCACAATACAATCCAAAAAGAATTTATAAAAATCAAAGTTCGGATATTTCCGTATTTAACAGATGCTTTTGATGTCAAGATAGCACCTAAAACAGCTACTAATTGAATCAACAAAATACAAGTTATTAATCCTGTAGTTGCAGCACCATCAGACTCCCATTCTATTTCTTGTTCTCCAAAATAAGTTGCCACCAGCATCACCGTTTGAACTGCCATGCTGTACACAAAAAAACTTATTAAGTACTTTTTTAAAGCAATGTTCTCTTCTAATGAATTCCAAACTTTTTTAAGTTCCTTAAAGCCATTAAATAAAATGGCTTTTGATACTCTTAGGGAATTTTTATTGCCTTTAGGTAAATGATAATACGTATACTGACTGAATACAATCCACCAAATTCCAACCATCACAAAAGAATATCGCATTTGCATGATTTTTTCTTCATCTGGAGATGACAGAATCATCGCTAAACTTATTACTAAAAGAATAACACTACCAATATATCCTAAAGAATATCCTTTAGCACTGATTGCGTCTTGTTGCTCTACAAATGCAATATCAGGAAGATACGAATTATAAAAAACTAAACTTCCCCAAAAACCAATTAATCCAAAAAAATAAAAGAGCAAACTAATGTAAATATGCTCTAAACTAAACCAATACAATCCAATACAAGAAAATGCACCCAAGTAACAAAAAAACTTCATGAAAAACTTTTTATTACCCACATAGTCAGCGATTCCAGATAAAAGAGGCGATACAAACGCTACAACTAAAAAAGCGGCAGCTGTAACAAAACTAATTAAAGCCGAATTTTTAATTTCGGTTCCAAAAATATAAATATACGATTGATCTTTACTAAATAAAGCCATGTAGAAAAGTGGAAAAACAGCCGAAGCAATAACTAAACTATATACTGAATTTGCCCAATCGTAAAATGCCCAAGCATTCAGTAATTTTTTATCTCCTTTTTGTAATGGATTCATATCTCTTATTTTTTTGACGAATTTATTGCTTTTTTTAACAGTTCCTGCACAAATAATTTAAAAATATTGTTACTAAAAAGACATAAAAAAAAGCCAATTCAAACGAATTGGCTTATAAAATGAGTTCTTCTTTTTTTATTTGAATGTTACACCAAATTTGGCTGCTACAGCCTTAGCTTCTGGAATCATTGCTTTTAAATTAGCAATTCTAGTCGCATCAGACGGGTGTGTGCTTAGCATTTCGGCTGGAGCTCCACCTCCTGAATTAGCTGACATTCTCGTCCAAAAATTAATCGCTTCTTCAGGATTGTATCCTGCTATCGCCATTAAAACTAGACCAATTTTATCCGCTTCAGTTTCATGGCTTCTACTAAATGGAAGCATCACTCCTACTTGAGAACCAATTCCATAATACTGTTGCCACATTTGTTGTCTTTCGGCACTTTGACTTCCTGTTGCAACAGCAACACCTGCAGCGCCTAGAGTTTGTAATTGAGAAGCACTCATACGTTGTGCACCATGATTAGCAAGAGCATGAGAAACCTCGTGTCCCATCACTGTAGCTAAACCAGCATCATTTTTTGTAACGGGCAAAATTCCTGTGTAAACTACAATTTTACCTCCTGGCATACACCAAGCATTTACTTCTTTATTATCTACCAATTTGTATTCCCATTGGTATCCTTCTAAATAATCAGTTTGTCCAAGAGAAGCTAAATAGCGTTCGGCAGCCATTTTAATTTTAATCCCTACGGTCTCTACTTTTTTAGCATCGACTGTTCCAGAAACTACTTTGTTAGCCTTTAAAAAAGTTCCATATTCTTGAAATGCAGAAGGAAACAATTCGCTATTAGAAACAAAATTCAACGTTCTTTTTCCAGTTAATGGATTCGTTGAACATGAATACATTAATCCTAAGCTGGCAATTCCTATAAGTACTAGATTTTTTCTCATAATTGTTAATTTTTTCAAAACAAAAATACAATTATTATTAATTATAAACTTATAATATTAATTTCAATTGTATCAATATTCCAATTTTTTTATCCAATTATATGCAAAACATTGAAACCCTTTGACACTATCAAATATTGATTTTCTTTAAAACTTTCAGCATCAAAAACTACTTCTTCATTATCAATTTCTAAAATTTTAACTTCAAATGGTAATCCAATAAAATTGATTTTGTATTTGGTATAATTCGTATCGTACTTTCCTTCTTTATGCAATTGTATATTTAATTCCTTTCCTTTACCAGTCATTTGAAAAGACAAAAAGCTAAATCTTCCTTTTTTATAATCATAGCCATCCTGTGCATCTTCATAAACAACTGATTTTTCTTTTCCTTCTTTATAATAAACGTCCAAAGTTAATTCGTCAAACTCTAATTCACCCACGTATTGCTGAACAGGATATTTTGGAATAATAGCTCCCGCTTTAACAAAAACAGGGATTTCATCAAATTTTGTATCTACCCACATTTCTTTTCCTCCTTTTACTAAACAATTAGTCCAGTAATTATACCATTCTCCACGAGGAACATACATTCTTCTTCCTAAAGAATTAGGTTCTAAAATAGGACAAACTAAAATTTGATTTCCAAATATAAATTCGTCATTTCTATAATGAGTTTGAATGTCTTCTTGGTCAAAATAAACTAAAGGTTTCAACATAGGTGTACCTTCTTCAATATATTGCCAAAACATGGTGTACAAATAAGGTAATAATTGGTAACGAAGGTTGACAAATTTTCGAGTAATATCAATAACTTCTTCATCAAAAGCCCATGGTTCCTGATTACCGTGATCTCCAGAAGAGTGTGTTCTACAAAATGGGTGAAAAACCCCAAGCTGAATCCATCTGGCATACAATTCACCTGTTGGTTGCTCAGCAAAACCTCCAATATCTGAACCTGTAAAGCCCATTCCTGAAATAGACATTCTTTGAACTTGAATATTAGCAATCCAAAGATGTTCCCAAGTAGCTACGTTATCCCCAGTCCAAGACGATGTATAACGTTGTGCTCCAGAGTAGGCAGATCTAGTAATAATGAAGGGTCTTTTTGGATAAGAAAAACGCTTTACACCATGATAAGTGGCTCTTGCCATTTGGGTTCCATAAATATTATGCGCTTTTCTATGACTGCATGGATTTCCATCATAATTATGACGAACATCATTAGGAAATGTCTTATTAGGAACTTCCATTACGGCAGGTTCGTTCATGTCATTCCACACTCCTTTAACGCCTATATCTGAAATTAATTCTTTAAATAATCCAGCCCACCACTCTCTTACTTCGGGATTTGTATAATCCGGAAAATTACACTCTCCTGGCCAGACTTTTCCTTTCATATAAGGACCATCGGCTCTTTTGCAAAAATAATCATTTGCTAAAGCTTCTTTGTAAACTGAATATTCTTTGTCTATTTTGATTCCCGGATCAATAATAACAATGGTTTTAAATCCGTCAGCGGCTAGTTCTGAAACCATTCTTTTAGGATCAGGAAAATATTCTTTGTTCCATGTAAAACATCTAAAACCTTCCATATAATCAATATCCAAATAAATAGCATCACAAGGAATCTGCAATTCTCTGAATTTAGCGGCTACTTCTTTTACATTACTTTCTGGGTAGTAACTCCATTTACATTGGTGGTAACCTAATGCCCATAATGGTGGTAATTCTGGTTTTCCAGTTAAATCAGTATATGAGGTAACTACATCCTGCATACTAGGTCCATAGAAAAAATAATAGTTCATTTCTCCTCCGTCAGACCAAAAACTGGTAACATTTCTTCTTTCGTGACAAAAATCAAAGAAGGTTCTAAAAGTATTATCAAAGAAAATACCGTAAGACTGCTTGTTATGTAATCCAATGTAAAAAGGAACAACTTTGTATAATGGATCTTGCTCTTTTTGAAAAGCATATTGATCGGTTGCAAAATTCTCTACTCTTTTTCCTTTCAAATTCATCTGAGTGGCCTTATCTCCTAAACCGTAAAAACATTCTCCATCTCTGGATGCTTTACTCATTTTTACGATATTTCCACCAAATTCGTATGACTCTTCCCAGTGAAAACCCAATTCATCTTCTAATAGTACATTCCCTTTTAAATCGTAAATTGATGATCTTAAATCGGCTTTATGGATTTTACAAATAATTTTGTTTGTCGTAATTTGGTAATAATCATCTTCTTCAGTAACCTTCAAATGATTGTATCCATGTGAATGACTTTTATCAATAGCATAAGAGAAGTCATTACTAAAATACCCCTTAGTGGTAAAACGAAACCTAATCAAGCTATCTCTTAAAACTGAAAGTTTTAAAATAACACTATTATCAGTATAAAAATAGACTGAATCGACATCGTGCGTGTATGAAACTATTTTTGATGGGTATAAATCCCCTTTGTATTCTAATTCTGTATTTGTAATCATGCCTATTCATTTTTTATTTATACTATACTCGTTTTCTCAAACTTACAAAAATTCTTTTTTATAAATAAATATTACTTATTTTATTCACGAAATCGAAATAGTTGACTAATTTTCAAAAAAAGAAGTATCAATATTAATATCAATACTTCTTTTTGAAATAAAATAGCTTTTATGTAGTGCTCTTTTGAGATTCATTTTTTTATAAAATTCTAAAAACAGTAACACTCAACGGTGGCAATAATAAATCTACTGAATAATCTCTACCTCCATAAGGCGAAGATTCAATTTTTAAATCTTCTTTATTAAGTACGTTACTTCCGTTATATTTTTCTAAGTCACTGTTGAAAATCTCTTTCAGTTTTCCTTTTTTAGGAACACCAATTCTATAATCTTCGCGAATTAATTGGGTGAAATTACAAACCACAATCAAATCGTCTTTTGGATCGTTTCCTTTTCGAATGTAGGAGAGAACCGCGTTTTGATGATCGGAATAATTAATCCACTCAAATCCTTCTGGACTAAATTGTTTTTGGTGTAAAGCAGGTTCTGATTTGTATAATTTATTCAAATCCTTAATCAACTCTTTCACTCCATTGTGAACTGGGTATTGTAATAAATGCCAATCTAAACTTTCTTGAAAATTCCATTCTCCCGTTTGTCCAAATTCACATCCCATAAAAAGTAAATTTGTTCCTGGATGTGTAAACATATAACTGTATAGCAAACGTAAATTGGCAAATTTTTGCCATTCGTCACCAGGCATACGATCAGCAATCGATTTTTTACCATACACCACTTCGTCATGAGACAACGGCAACATGAAATTTTCAGTAAATGCGTATGTCATAGAAAAAGTCAAATCGTTTTGATGGTATTTTCTATAAACAGTTTCTTTTTGAAAATACTTTAAGGTATCGTGCATCCATCCCATCATCCATTTCATACCAAAACCGAGTCCTCCTACAGATGTTGGTCTGGAAACCATTGGAAAAGAAGTACTTTCTTCAGCAATAGTTTGCACTCCTTCAAAATTAGAATATACAACTTCATTAAATTCTTTTAAAAAACTAATGGTATCCAGATTTTCATTTCCACCAAAAATATTTGCTTCCCATTCTCCATCATTTCTAGAATAATCTAAATACAGCATCGAAGCAACTGCATCGACTCTTAATGCATCTACATGATAATGTTGCAACCAAAACAAAGCATTACTAATTAAGAAAGAACGTACTTCATTTCTTCCATAATTAAAAACTAAACTTTTCCAATCAGGATGATATCCTTTTCTACGATCTGGATGTTCATAAAGATTAGAACCATCAAAATAACCTAATCCGTGTGCGTCATCAGGAAAATGTGAAGGCACCCAGTCCAGAATAACGCCAATACCTGCTTGGTGCAATTTGTCTACCAAGACCATAAAATCTTGTGGATTTCCAAAACGGGATGTTGGAGCAAAATATCCTACTAATTGGTATCCCCACGAAGGATCATAAGGATATTCCATAATAGGCATAAACTCAACATGAGTAAACCCCATTTCTTTTACGTAACTAACTAATTCTTCGGCGAATTCTATATAAGTTAAAAAGCGATTGCCCTCGCCTCGTTTCCAAGATCCTAAATGAACCTCGTAAACTGAATAGGGTTTGTCTAAATCATTATGTTCTTTTCTGGTTTTCATCCATTTAGAATCATCCCATTTGTGATTTAGATCCCATACTATCGAAGCGGTATGTGGTGGTTTTTCACAATAAAAAGCAAATGGATCAGCCTTTTCAGTAACTAAACCGCCATTATTTGACAAAATTTTATATTTATAAGTAGTACCTTTTTCTACATTAGGAATAAAACCCTCCCAAATACCCGAAGAATCCCAGCGTACATAAAGTTCGTGTTCTCCTTGTGTCCAGAAATTAAAATCTCCCACAACAGAAACCGAATGAGCAGTTGGAGCCCAAACAGCAAAATAAACACCTTGAACACCATTTAATTCTATTAAATGAGCTCCTAACTTTTCGTACAATCTAAAATGCTTTCCAGCTTTGAATAAGTTAATATCAAAATCAGTAAAAAGGGAATGCGAAATAACTTTACTCATAGTATTATTGGTATAATTCTAATTCTTAAAAAAAAGAATATTGATATAAAAAATAGTTTATTTAACTTATTCAATTCTAAAATTATCAGGCAAAGTCACACCTTTTTTAATAACTACAATTCCATCCTTTATTGCATACAAATTAGTTGTAGTATTTTCTAAATGTGTACCACCGTTAATGTGAACATTATTCCCTATTCGGCAATTTTTATCAACTAAAGCATTATTTATATAACATCCTTCTCCTATTCCAACTAATATTTTATTGTTTTTAGTATCTATTTCCATGTCTTCAATACTTTGATAGAAGTCATTACCCATTACATAAGTATTTTTGACAACTGAATCCTTTCCTATTCTAGAACGAATTCCAATAACAGAATGTACTATTTCTTTAGCATTTAAAATACAACCTTCAGAAATTAATGATTTATCTACCATCGTGTTTTTAAATTTAGATGGAGGTAGCATTCTAGGTCTTGTGTAGATTTTATTAACGTCATCAAATAAGTTAAATTTAGGCACATCTTCTGTTAGTCCAATATTAGCCTCAAAAAAAGAATCTATATTTCCAATATCAGTCCAATATCCTTCATATTGATAACTAAGAATTTTTTTCTTCCCTACAGCCTGTGGTATTATTTCTTTACCAAAATCTTTAGTATCTGGATTAGCCATTAAATCTACCAAAAGCTGTCTGTTAAAAATATAAATCCCCATGGAAGCTAAATAATTTTTACCTTCTCCTTTCATTTCCTCACTAACATCCGATTCCCAGTCTGGCAATAATTCTTTGGCTGGCTTTTCAATAAAAGATTCAATACAACTATCACTATTTGTTTTTAATATTCCAAATTCAGGTGCATCTTTCGCATTTACGGGTAATGTAGCAATGGTTATATCAGCTTCCTTTTTAATGTGCTCTTCAAGCATATCATTAAAATCCATTTGATACAATTGGTCACCTGATAAAATTAGAGCATAATCAAAATTGTGATTTAAAAAATGAGGCATACACTGTCTTACCGCATCAGCAGTTCCTTGAAACCAAGTGGGATTGTCCGGAGTCTGTTCGGCAGCTAAGATGTCCACAAAGGCCTGACTAAAAGCACTAAAAACATAGGTATTCTTGATGTGTGCATTAAGCGAAGCCGAATTAAATTGTGTCAATACAAACATTCTATAAATATCTGAATTCATACAATTTGAAATAGGAATATCAACTAATCTATATTTCCCTCCCACTGGTACTGCTGGTTTCGATCTACTCTCTGTCAGTGGATACAATCTAGACCCCTGTCCTCCTCCTAAGATAATAGCTATAACGTTCTTTCTTTTTGCCTTCATATTTTGTTAAGTATTAAGTTGTACATTTCTATATATTCTTGACTTGCTTTTTCCCAGGAATGATCCGTGCTCATTCCTATTTTTCTAATTTTATTTAAATGCTCTTTGTTATCATACAAACTAACAGCTCTTTGAATAGAATAACATATATCACCTACTGAAGATTGATCATGACAAATTCCATTACCATCGTCACCAAAATCAACTACTGTATCTTTCAAACCTCCTGTTCTCCTGACAATAGGAATTGTTCCATATCTTAAGGAATACATTTGATTCAATCCGCAAGGTTCTACTCGAGAAGGCATCATTAAAAAATCTGCTCCAGCATAAATTAAATGAGCTAATTCTTCATTGTATCCAATAAAAGTATTGTAATTGCCTTTATAATCACTTAACAAACTATTTAATTGATTTTCAATTTGTCTACTTCCAGAACCTAATATCAAAATATTAATTTCTTTATAATTTTCTGACATTGCTAAGGCAGAAGCTTGAGGTAATAAATCACCTCCTTTTTCATCCAATAATCTACCTATAAAACTAAATAAAGGTTTGGTCGGATCTAAATTAAAAAGCGTACAAAGTACTTCTTTATTCTGTTGTTTTCCTTTTTCTAAATTTTGAATGGAATAATTTTTTTCTAACATTTTATCTTGCGCAGGATCCCAAACTTGAGTATCAATACCATTTAATATTCCTCTTGACTTATACCTAACAAGATTAAACAATGATTCTAAACCATTAGCCGAATAATTAATTTCATCCAAATAACTAGGAGAAACAGTAGTTACTGCAGAAGCGCATTTTACAGCTACAGCTAAAGAATTAATTTGACTGTCCCATTCTAATAACCTCACGTGAGTCAAATCAAATTCTGGAAAATAATTTAATTTATCAAAACTAAACTGTCCTTGATACAAACCGTTATGGATTGTAATCATTGACGGTGTATTGGATAACTGATGGTACTTATAACAATGTTGCATCATAAAAGGAATTAAACCAGTATGATGATCGTGACAATTTATTACATCAGGCATTGTTGCTCTACCAATAACCCAATCTAAAACAGCAATCTGAAAAGACATAAAGCGCTCAATATCATCTTCATAACCATAAACTTCTTTTCTGTCAAAAAGTTCTGGTATTTCAATTAAATACAATTCAAAACCCAACTTATCTGTTGTTTCTTTAAGCACACTAAAGGGAAAGTTAAAACCGCCTAATTTAACTGTTCCCCAATGAACACATTCTAAATCATTTTCACTTCTAAATTTTGTCTGATAACAAGGCATTACAACTCTTAATTCATGACCCCAATTACTTTGGTATTTTGGTAAGGCTCCAACAACATCAGCTAAACCACCCACTTTAGCCACCGGATAACACTCTGCACTAATATGAAATATTTCCATTTATTGATTTAAGTTTATTTAGGTTTAGAAAAATACATTATAAAAAAGTTAAGTTAAATTATCATTAAATTGATACTGACACGACCAATTTTATTAAAAAAATAGTTTTTAACTTTTTCTAAATATAGTAAAAAACAGAAACAATTATAATAAAATTCAAAAAAAAATAATGAATAACAAAAAATATTCTCAATGGTCAAAAACATCAAAAAAAGGAGCATTTCTTAATAGAATAATTGTAAATAATATCTTAAATAAAATCTCAATAAGGCATAAAAATTTTTAACCCATTTTTTACCTAAATTTATATAATTTTCACTCTAAAAAACGATATCCGTATCAAAAAGTAATAATTTGATAACAATTACAAAAAGAAACGTAAAAAAGTTAATTGATTAAAATTGGAAATGGAATTATTTAGTAACAATATCGATTATAAAATACAGTTAATTCGAATATGACTAAAATACAGACTTAAAAAACATTGCTTAGATAATAAAATTAATTACACTTAGTTATTATGGGTATTTTGTCAGGTGATAATTCAGGTGAAAATATTAATCAAATAACTCCAAATATCATTGATGTTATTCCAATTATCGAAAGCTTAGCTAAATAAAAAGGGATCATACGTAAAAGATGTGGGGAAATCTAAAAATCTAGATATTTGTACCTCCAAATTTTATACAAATGCAAAATTCTTTTACCAATATACTGAAGTTATTATTACCTGAAATAATAGTGGATTATTTTGAACTTCCCTCTTATGATAAAGGGGATGAGATTCTTCATTTATATCTAAAAGAGGTCTATTCAATTCCTAAAGAATACCGAGGGTCTAAGTTAACATCAAAAGGGTTCTTTGATGAGATTACCGTTCAGGATTTTCCAATTCGCGGACATCAGGTATAGCCTAACATATCACCCGAAGAAGATGGCTTAATGAGGATACTGGAAAAGTGGTTTTTAGAGATTGGACGCTGTATCTTTTGTTCGACAACCTCTACACTAATCCAGACTAATTTTGCTCTCACAAAAGGATGCCGCTTCGATCCCTAACGCAAATCCAAACCCATTATAATCAAAAAAGCTTCAATTAGCCATAGCCAATTGAAGCT
>NZ_JBCFQL010000019.1:0-54530 GCF_041729725.1 Flavobacterium zubiriense
AAATATTGAATAGAAAACGGTTCTCGATACATTTTTCGCTTCATTTCATTACGCAAAAAAAACACGAACTGACGTTTTTGATAATTTCACCCAACGGGTTAGATATTAGAATTTTTAGAAGATTATTTTTCGATAGGCAAGGCAAATTTTGAAAGAATAATTAACTTATTTTTGAATATATTTAACAAAGAAAGCGGGAAATAATCCATAAAATCATTAGATAAGACTTGGACAGTTACTTATACTTTAAAAAAAGTATCTGCTAGTACAAACAAACCAAAGAATAACCACTATGACAAAAAAAATATTTTATCTACTTCTGTTTTTTTTTAGCATGCCCTTAATTAATATTGCTCAAGAGCCATCCGATTCTATTCAAAAAGCAAAAAAGACTCCTCCAGAGATTGAAAAAATATACCTCCATACGGATAATAATTATTACACGGTTGGAGAATCATTATGGTACAAAGCCTATTCTGTGTATGCTTACACCAATCAACTTTTTGATCATAGCAAAATACTCTATGTAGAACTCCTGTCGCCAGAATCTAAAATAATCAGTCGCAATATTACCAATCTTGAAGGTGGTCTTGGTCATGGCGATTTCATATTAGCAGATTCCCTTGGCATCAAACCAGGAACCTACCAACTGAGAGCTTACACAAATTGGATGCGGAATTATGGAGATGATTTTGTTTTCAAAAAAGAAATTCAAATTATTACTCCCAACAAAGAAAATGTAATCCTTTCTAAAGAAAACGACAACACAAAAACAGTCTCAAAAAGCAAAAAAGACTATTCGAAAGTTGAAGACCCAGCAGCATTTTTAATTGATTTTTTCCCAGAAGGCGGTTCTCTAGTAGAAGAAGTAATTAGCAATGTAGCTTTCAAAGCCACAGATTTCTTCGGAAATCCAATTGACATAAAAGGAACTGTTTATAATTCAAATGACAAACCAATTACATTATTCAAAAGTATTCATGACGGTATGGGGAAATTCATCCTACTACCCGAAAAAAATCAAAAGTATTATGCAATAGTAATTACACCCGATAACGATGAAATAAAAATAAATCTTCCAGAAGTTCAAAAAACAGGTTATACATTAAGTATGAATAGCGTTGACAACAAAAAAGTAGTCTCAATTAAAACAAACACAGCAACGCTAACTCAAAATCCCGATGCTGATTTAACACTTATTTGCACCACAAGAGGCATCACTTATTTTGAAGGAAGTCAAACTTTAAAAGACACTAAACTTTCTTTTATATTACCCGAGGAAAATTTCCCGGAGGGTATAGTACAAATAACACTCTATGATAAACTTTCAAGACCTCAAAGCGAACGACTAGTTTATATTGAAAAAAACAATGCCATTAACGTGTCTTTATCAACTGATAAGAAACAATATGCTCCAAAAGAAAAAATAAATCTTAGTCTTTCTGCAAAAGACAAACAAGGAAATCCCTTGATAGCTAACTTTTCAATAGCAGCAACGGACACCAATGGCATTACCGAAAATTTTGATCATAAACAAAATATTTGTTCCTATTTCCTGATGGCATCAGATATTAAAGGAAAAGTGCACAACCCAAATTACTATTTCAATTATTCCAATCCTGCAAGATTATTTCATTTAGATTTACTTTTATTGACTCAAGGATGGCGAGATTTTGTTTGGAAAAATTTCCCAAATCTAAATGAAAATCAAAACTTTAAAGTCGAAAAAGGAATTTCTATTACTGGAAAAGTGGAGAATTTATTTGGCACTACTGCCAAGGAGAACAATCAGGTACAAATGACACTTTTAAATAACAAAGCAACCGCAATGTTAAATGACACTACTGATGTGAATGGAAAATTTGCATTTAATAATATCGATTTCAAAGGCACTGCTACTATGCTACTCAATACAACAAACCAGAAAGGAAAAAATAGTGGTGAAATTGTATTAGACTCAATATACAACCAACCCATAGCTGTTGATTTTAAAGCTTATAAACCTCTAAATGAAGAAGAAAACAAAATAACTCAAATTAAAACAAGCATTCGCAATAAAAACATTCTCTTTAATATTCCTGAAGAAAACCAATTGAGAGATGTAATTATTACAGCAAAAAAGAAGAAAGATGACACCACTGAAAGCCGCTACGGTTTTGCCGATTTTACATATATTCCTGAAGAAAATAGAACTAGACCTTCTAATATTTTTATACTACTACAAATTGCCATTCCCAATCTAACAGCTACTGCTAATTCCGTTCGTTTTAATCGTTATAATGGACCAGCACTTATTTTAGTTGATGGAATAGAAACGGATATAAATCTTTTGTCATCCATCTCTACCGATGATATTGCTAAAATTGAAGCCATAAAAGGTCCTGGAGCTGCTGTTTTTGGCTCTCAAGGTGCAAATGGCGCCCTAATTATCTATACCAAACTTGGAAAAGGAAGCGCTACAAGTAAAAAAGTTTTTCACTCTATAGCCATGCCTATCAATGGATATCAAAATACTCGATTTTTCTATTCGCCTGATTACAGCCAACTAAATCCATTAGAAAAAGACAAAGCTGATATTCGAAACACCTTATATTGGAATCCTTACATCCAGCCTGATGAAAAAGGAAATACTACCATTTCATATTATAACAATGAAGTAGATACAACTGTAAATATCGATTTAGAAGGAATTACAAATAATGGAATACCAATTGTCGTAAAAAGCAGTTATCAAATAAAAAAATAAAAATCATAATTATTCCTTAACAATTAAACTTTACACCTTGTTTCAAGTCTTATCTAAAAATAAAACCTGTTCACTATGAAAAAATTAATCACTATTGCATTGATAGCTATTGTCAGCGTATCATCTTATGCACAAGAAAGAAAAGAAAGACAAAGAAGACACGAAGGCAATCCAATGGAGAAATTCACTCCCGAACAGCGCAATCAACTAATGCTAAAAAAAATGACATTAGAACTTGATTTGAATGCTTCTCAACAAAAAGAAATGAGCAAAGTAATTGCAGAACAAAGTGTAAAAAGAGAAGCTCATTTGAAAAACAGAAAAGCTAAAACGGCAAAACCAACTTCTGAAGAAATTTTTGAAATGAAGAACAAAATGCTTGACGAACAAATTGCGATGAATGGAAAAATGAAAAAAATCCTTTCACCAGATCAATTTAAAAAATGGGATGAATTAAAAAAACATCACCGTCAAGGCATGAGAAATTACAATCGTCATGGAATTAAAAAAGACACGCACCGTAAAGATAGTAGTGACGTAAAAAAATAATTTGTTTTCAGGATACTGACTAAAACAAAAGAGGTTGTTTCATCCTGAAACAACCTCTTTTTTAATGTAAATATTTATACTTTTATTTCAACTTATTGAAAGTATCTTTATAAGTACCTATAATTGAAACTCCGTTATTTTTAGTTACTTTTCCATAAACAGTAATCTCAGAATTAGAACCCAGAAACTCTAATTTTGCTCCACTATTCATGATAAGGTTTCCGTAGATAACAATACTTCCCTCTACTTTAAAAGTTCCGTTAATATTAAAGTTAAAATTATTACTATTACTATTATAATTCCCTTGCGCCATAGAGCCTTTCATTGTAAAAACACCACCTGAATTAATATTTATTCCTTGTTTTACAGCAAGAGAACCACAAAAAGTTAAATTCTGATTAACATTAATTCCTTGAAGAGAAGTGTTACCTTGATAACTTAAACTATCCCCTGAATTCACATTTAACCACTGTCCTCCTTTATAGATTGCAAAATTACTACAGTCAATAGAAGAAACAGATACTTTTTTGATGATTTTAAGTCCACCATTTCCACTAGCAACATAGATATAATCTCCAACACTTTTTACATAATTTGAAGAACCTGAAAGATCAATTGTTCCTAATAAATTCAATATACCATCAGCCGTTTTAAATACAGAAATTCCCGCAGCACCATTAGCAACATAAGCATAATCTCCATTTACAGAAACGGCATTCGTTACTACATCAGATGAATCCTCATCAATAGCAGCTTTTGGAACAGTAAAAGATTGTTGTATAGCTCCTGTATTTAAATTATAAACTCCTAATCCTGAATAACCTTGAGAAACCAAAACATTATTTCCTTGAAAATCAATCGTTCTTTTCGCATCAGCAACATCTACAGAAACTTTAAATGAAGTTTCTAAACTTAAGGTTCCAGCATTATAGACTTTAACTGATCCTGTACCACTTAGAACAACAATCTTATTACCTATATGTCCCATAGCTCGTAAATCATCTACAGGAATAGTTGTTTCAAGTACATTTGTACTTTTATCTAATTTAGCAATAACACCATTATTTCCAGAAACAGCATAGTATTTAGAATCAGCTACAGCAAGTCCTGTACCAACATATCCTGTTAAAGAATTTAAGATATAATCCTTAGTTAAAAGCCCTGATTGAAGTGGCATTTGAGCTACAAAGGCAGGAGAAGAAACCTCATTTAAATCTGCATCTATCGCACCTGATATATACAATTTTCCATTATCAAAAAGCACTGTGCTAATATCTACATTTGGTAAAATAGCTTGAACTACTAATTTAGGATTATTAGGAGTACTAATATCAATAACATCAATACCGCCTAAATAGGTTTCTCCTTGAGTATTATAAGACACGTAAACATAATTATCTTTAACATCGACATGTGTTGCCATCAGAGTCCGTCCATTATAAATTGGAGGCGTAACCTCAGCTAATAAAGACATAGGGAAAGTGCCCGCTTCTGTTTCGATAGTTTTACCGCTAATACTTGAGGAAACAACTAAATCCAACACTCCAGAACCACTGTGGTCAATTCTATTATTTAAACTTTCGGAGTTGCTGTTCAAGATGACTTTTTCATCTTCTCCAAGGGCATTGTCATCAGATTGACAAGATTGAATTAAAAATAAGCCACATAATGACAAAGTAAGTACAATTTTTTTCATATTAATGAGATTTTGGGTTATTACAAAAATACAATATTATTTTTACCATTTCTAAAATATTTCCTTACATAATTTTAAAAAACAATTGCACCTCCATAAAAATAAAATTGAGTTATTTATGAGTCAGTTGTAAAAAACTAGGAATTCAATATTAAATTAACGGTTGTATTAATATTTTTATGTTAACGATTAAACCTTATTCCAAAATTACTATCCTATACCAATAACTTTTAACATTAATCAAAAAAAGAAAAAAAATGAAAAAATTAATCATTGCCGCATTTTTAGTTGTAGGAGTATCTAGTTTTGCTCAAAACAACAATGATAGACCACAAAGAGGTGATTTTTCTCCAGAAAAACGTATTGAAAGATTAACTACTCAGTTAAATCTTGACGCAAAACAACAAGAACAGTTAAAACAATTTTATATTGAACAAGCTAAAGCCAGAGAAGTTCAAAGAGCAGATGTAAAAGACAAAAAAAATCAAGGCAGAGAAAACATGGAGGCTCAAACAAAAGCAACGGAAGAAAAAATGAAAGCTATTTTAACTCCTGAGCAACTTTCAAAATGGAAGGCAAACCAAGACAAAATGAGAGAAAGAATGCAACAAAGAATGGGCGACAGACAAGGCGAAAGAATGGGCGACAGACCACAAGGCGGTGGTGATATGGACAACTAAAAAAAAAGCTTCGAAACTACTCGAAGCTTTTTTTTGTCTTTAATTTTATAATGTTTTAGAAACTTTATCAATTGCATTTATGGTAAAATCTAAATCTTCGTAACTTAAAGCATCCGTGATGAACCAAGTTTCATAAGCCGAAGGTGCAATATAAATTCCTTCTTGTACTAATCCATGGAAGAATTTCTTGAAGGTGTCATTATCTCCTTTAGCAGCAGTTTGAAGATCAATAACGGGACTGGCATCAAAATGTACCGAAATCATTGATCCTACTCTATTAATAGTATAAACAACATTATTTGCTTGTAATACTTTATGAATTCCTGTTTCTAAATAAGCTGTTTTCTCTTCTAATCTTTTAAAAATAGCCGCATCATTATTTAACGATTCCAGCATTGCCAATCCCGCAGCCATAGCCAACGGATTTCCTGATAAAGTTCCCGCTTGATAAACCGGTCCAAGTGGCGCTAAATAATTCATGATTTCGGCTCTTGCAGCAAAAGCACCTACTGGCAATCCACCGCCAATTACCTTCCCGAAACAAACGATATCTGCATTGATATTTAATAATTCCTGAGCACCTCCTTTAGCTAATCTAAAACCAGTCATTACCTCATCAAAAATCAATAAAATTCCGTTTTCTGTACACAATTGGCGTAAGCCTTCTAAAAAACCTTTAGTTGGTGGCACACAACCCATGTTTCCTGCAATTGGCTCCACTATGATAGCTGCAATTTCATTTGGATTGGCTTCAATTAAACTTCGTACATTTTCTAAATCATTGTATTTTGCTAACAAAGTATCTTTAGCTGTTCCTGCTGTCACACCTGGACTATTTGGAGTTCCAAATGTCATTGCACCACTTCCAGCCTGAATCAGGAAAGAATCAGAATGCCCGTGATAACAACCAGCAAATTTTATAATTTTATCTCTTTTAGTAAATCCGCGCGCTAATCTTACGGCACTCATACAAGCTTCGGTACCTGAATTTACAAATCTGATTTTATCAATATTTGGCACCATCGATACCGCCAAAGCAGCAATTTGAGTTTCTAATTCTGTTGGCATTCCAAAAGAAGTTCCTAACTTTGCTCGTTCGGTTACTGCCTGAACTACGGGTTCAAAAGCATGACCTAAAATCATTGGCCCCCATGAATTAATATAATCAATCAATCGGTTTCCGTCTTCATCATACAAATAAGCTCCTTTAGCTTGTTTTACAAAAATGGGCGTTCCTCCTACTGATTTGAATGCTCTTACTGGCGAATTTACGCCTCCTGGAATTACTTTTTCTGCTTCAGCAAATAGCTGACTACTTCTTTGATATAACATTTTTAATTTTAGAATTTAGAGTTTAGATTTCAGATTTATTTTATCTAAAATCCGTTTCAACTCATTAAAATATTTTGAAACTTAATTTATTCTCAGTTTTTGACCTATGGAAAGGGTATTGTCTGAAAGCTTATTTTTTTGTTTTAAATCCTCTACTAATACATTGTGTTTTTTCGAAATTGAATATAAAGTATCGCCTTTTTGAACCTCATAATAATTATTATTTCTTGAACTGATATTCACCTCTCTTGAATTTTGATTATCAACAGGTACAAAACGAGTTCCTAAAACCTGAGCATCATATTGTCCTAAATCATAACGTTCTATGTACGAAATCAATTTGTCCGGATATTTGGGATCAGTAGCATAACCTGCATTTCTTAAACCTTTAGCCCAAGCTTTATAATCGTCTTTGTTTAATTCGAATAAACTCGCATAGCGACCTCTTGTTGTTAAAAACAAAGCATGATCTTTAAAAGATTCAGCTGCTTTATTGTATTTTCTAAAACATTCCTGACTTGCATCGTCATCATGATTAACCGTATCGCCTGTCCAACCGGTATGGCATTTTATACCAAAATGATTGTTAGCATGCTCAGCTAATCTTCCTCTCCCCGCTCCCGATTCTAAAATTCCTTGAGCCAAAATAATACTCGCTGGAATTCCATACGTTTTCATATTACTCATGGCAATATCTTTGTATTGCACCACATAATTACTAACAACATCATTGGTAACCACCGTTCTTGAAGTCGATTCAATTACTTCGTTACGGCTATTAGGTTTAGCTGTGTTTATTTTTTTGCTTCTAGGAGAATAGGTAGTGTTTTTACTCGCTACTTTTTTAGTAGTTACAATAGGGGATTTTGTAGCATGACAGCTAATAAGTGTTAGGGCAATAAATAAAAGCAGACTTTTTTTAAACATTGATAGCTATTATTGGTAAATGTTTGTTTTTTAGTTTCACATTCATCCCCTGAATTCCTTGAAGTCCTCCAGTGTGAATGAGCAAAATATTAGATTGAGCTGGAAAATAATTTTTTTGTATTAAATCCATAACGCCAAAAACCATTTTTCCCGTATAAATTGGATCCAAAGGAATTTGATTATCACTATAAAACCGATTTATAAAACGAACTAAATCTTCATTTATCTTGCCGTACCCACCAAAATGATAGTCCGTTATCAACTCCCAATTTTTATTTTGCACAAAAATACGGATTTCATCTTGTAAAAAATCCCCTTTCAGTGCTGGAAATCCTAAAACTTTTTGATACGGTAAAGCGCTATTAATTATTCCCGAGATAGTTCCACCCGTTCCTACAGCACAACAAATATAATCAAACTTGCTGTCTTCATTTGTTAAAATCTCTTCACAACCTTGTATTGCTAGTGTATTAGTCCCTCCTTCGGGAATCAGGAAAAAATCGCCAAACTTCAATTTTAAATCCTCTAAAAAAGAAAATTCATTTTTTAAACGATACTTTTCACGAGATACAAATTCGAATTGCATTCCGCATTCCTGAGCAAATTGCAAGGTCGGATTCTGCGTAATTTTATCAATTAATTCATCACCACGAATAATTCCGATAGATTGAAAACCATTTTCTTTTGCTGCAAAAGCAACAGCAGCAATATGATTTGAAAAAGCACCTCCAAAAGTGAGTAGCGTTTTTTTGTTTTCGGTTTTTGCCTGAAGCAAATTATACTTTAGTTTTCGAAACTTATTTCCTGAAACAATTGGATGAATCAAATCTTCCCTTTTAATGGTAACGGAAATAGAATTTGGAAATGTTATTTGCAGTTTTTGATTCAAAGCATTTTTTCACAAAGGTAAAACTTATAGTCCTAAAATAATGGAAACTTTTTTAGCCCCGAATTCACGAAGAATCTTATTATCTCTATGATAATTTTACCACCGCAGATTCGCTGATTTTTTTCTTTTTTGAATTTAAAAACAGCTATTAAAAAATCTGCGAATCTGCGGTATTAAAATCTCCTAAACTTTGCGAAAACTTTGCAAGCTTTGCGGTTAAAGCTCTACTTATTTCGATTGAAACAAATACTTCCAGAAACCAAAAAGCTTTCTATTTTTAAGATAATCCAAATCAGATTCATTGCTATACGCCTCTCTTTCAAAGGAAATGCTTCGATAGGCACGATTTTTGTTGTTGTATTTTAATAATCGAACAAGATATTCCAGGAAATACCAAATAAAAAAAGGAAGAACCAATAACTCTATTTGTTGTCTCAAATGAATGCGTTCATGGTTGATAAAAACAGCATTGCTTTTATCCACGGGATATTTTAGAAACACAAATGGATAGGCTGTTAACCCCCGAAAACCTTTTGGTATTAAATACTTGTTAACAATAAAAAACATTGGTCTTTTAATTTATAAATTTGTGTGAATAAACAATGTAGTAGTTAATGTCAGGACAAAGTAATGAAAATAAATTGATAGAAGGCGAAGATTTCTATTATACACCCGAAGGATACAAATGTTTTACAGAAAAGTATCATTTAAAAAGAGGGTATTGTTGTAAAAGTGGTTGCCGTCATTGTCCTTATGGATACGATAAAAAAACAGGGAAAAACAAGAAATCATTATAAAATTATTAGAATCTATTTATCTTATTTTAGCGTATATATTAATATAACCCATTTTACTCATAAATTTAACAATCAAATAATTGCATTATGAAAACACTCAAAATACTACCGCTATTATTTCTTTTTCTATTGAGTTCGTGTAGCTCTATAAGAGTTTATTCTGATTTTGATAGTCGTGCTGACTTTAGTCAGTACAAAACCTATGCTTTTCACAAAAAAGGGATTGACCGAGTTCAAATATCTGAATTAGACAAAAAAAGAATCCTTCATGCTATTGATAACGAGTTAAGCAATAAAGGGATGACCCGAAGTGAAAATCCCGACCTACTCATTAATATATTCACTAAAGAAAGAGAGCAAATTGACGTAAACCAATTCAATATGGGTTGGGGATACGGATGGGGATGGGGATGGAATCCTTTTTTATGGGGCGGTAACAATATGGTAAGCTCCTCCACTCAAGGAACACTTTTTATTGATTTAATTGATGCTAAGAAAAAAGAATTGATTTGGCAGGGTGAAGGTGTTGGAACACTAACCGAAAACAGAAAACAAAAAGAACAACAAATCAACGAGTTTGTTGCAAAAATCCTAGCGCAATTTCCTCCTGTAGAAAAAAAGTAAATCGGTTTTCATTGCACCACATAAAATGGTACATTTGTAATTCAAAGAAGCTTATGAACCACTCGATTAACAATAGCATTTCAATCAACATTATTCCACAATAATGAGGAGTGTTATGTAAATCAGTAATCAAAAATACAATTTACAAACCTCCTTTCTAGGAGGTTTTTTTATACCTTAAAAACATGAATTTATTCCATCAAATACAAGAAGCCAAAAAGCAATTGCAAGGAGTTGTAATGGCAACGCCATTGTCTGGAAATCTAAATCTTTCAACCGAATTTAACGCTACTATTTTATTAAAGAGAGAAGATTTACAAACGGTACGTTCTTATAAAATTAGAGGTGCTTACAACAAGATCAGCACACTCAGCCAAGCTGAAAAAGAACAAGGTGTAATTTGTGCCAGTGCTGGAAATCATGCGCAAGGTGTGGCCTATTCTTGTAACTTATTGCAGATAAAAGGCAAAATCTACATGCCTAAAACTACACCGAAACAAAAGCTAAAACAAGTCAGCCTTTTTGGAGGTTCTTTTGTCGAAATTGTGCTTATTGGAGACACTTTTGACGATGCTTATGCCGCTGCAATGACAGATACAACACTCAGCAAAATGAGCTTCATCCATCCTTTTGATGACGAAAAAGTAATTGCTGGACAAGGAACCGTAGGTCTAGAAATAGTAGAAAGCTATCAAAAACCTATTGATTATGTCTTTGTTCCCATAGGCGGCGGCGGATTAGCCTCGGGGCTTTCGGAAGTTTTTAAACATTTAAGTCCTAATACTAAAATCATTGGTATAGAACCAGAAGGCGCTCCTTCGATGAAAACTTCTATTGCTAACGGCAAAGTGAGTGTTTTAGAAAATATAGACAAATTTGTAGATGGAGCAGCTGTAAAACAAGTGGGCAATATCACTTTCGAAATTTGTCAAAAAAACCTAAGCGATATTATTCTTGTTCCCGAAGGCAAAGTCTGCACTACCATTTTACGTTTGTATAACGAAGAAGCTATGGTGGTGGAACCTGCAGGTGCTTTAACTATTGCTGCATTGGATTTTTATAAAGAGGAAATCAAAGGAAAAACAGTAGTTTGTATCGTAAGTGGCAGTAATAATGATATTGAACGCACCGCCGAAATCAAAGAACGTTCTTTGCTTTACGAAGGATTGATGCACTATTTCATGATTCAGTTTCCGCAACGTCCTGGTGCATTAAAAGAATTTGTCAATGATATTTTAGGCCCTGATGATGATATTACCTATTTTCAGTTTACTAAGAAAAACAGCCGCGAAGTGGGGCCTGCCGTTGTAGGTCTTGAACTCAAAAACAAAAACGATATTCTTGCCATAAAAACCAAAATGGACAATAAAGGTTTCGAATATAAATATCTGAACGAAAAACAAGATCTATTCCATCAATTAATTGGCTAAAAACAAGCTAACTTTGTAATTCATTATACCAGAAAACATGAGCGATTTAGCCGATATTAAAAATCTTGATGACATCAAATTATTGGTAGATTCTTTCTATGCCAAAGTGCAAACGGATAACTTAATTGGACCAATTTTCAATGAGAAAATTGGTGACCAATGGTCAACACATTTAGAAAGAATGTACCGTTTTTGGCAAACTATTTTATTAGAAGAGCATACCTATTCAGGAAGTCCGTTTCCTCCACACAAGCATTTGCCTGTAGCAAAAGAACATTTTAACCGTTGGATGGAAATTTTCACCGAAACTATTGACAGTCTTTTTGCTGGAATCTTAGCAGAGGAAGCCAAACTCCGTGCTAAAAACATGGCAGAAATGTTTTTCTATAAAATTGAGTATTTCAGAAATGGAGGACGGAATTTTTTCGAAAGTTAGACGACGTTTTGTCTTCCAAAAAAAAACATCTAAAATCTTATTTTTAGTTCACTACAACCTTAGTATAATCAAGCATCAGATGGTAAATTAAAAACTGTTGTTTATTATAATTACGATTATGAACAGACAAATAACTAGCATCAAATTTTTTGGAAATGACTTTGGATTGTAATTCTCGAATAGTTTTAATCTCAGAATTGCCAAGTAAATTTGTATTTATTCCTGATTTAACAGATAAATGAGTATAATTGGGATTTGTTATGTAGGCAATTTGACCTTCGAAATTCAATCTAGGAGTATTAAAAGCCCTATCACACATTTTTTTTATATCAGAAACGTATTCACTATATCCTTTTTCAACAACTTTGCATTCAATAGCCAAGTGAATCTGTTGCTGATTACCGTTTTTTCCCCAAATCTCACTTAATCCCGTCTCTTGGACTTTTATGTCTATGAAATCATCTTTATTTGTATTGTTTTCAGTGTAAGATTGCTTGGGTTCATAATTAAAATACAAATGCACATCAGGCTTGTCTGAAATATTATGTTTATAATATTGCAGGTTATCCCAAATACCTAAATAGTCCTCCACAAGTTTTTCACTTAATCCTTCTTCAAGATTATACCTTGTACTTTTTTCATTTAGAAAATCAGTCCGTTTATAAGTCTTACCTTCTAAAACCATTTTTTGGTAACAGTAAATGACATATTGTAAAACTAATTCAACTCGTTTTTGAGTCAATTGTTCAGAATTTGATTTGAAGTTTGAGGCATTAAGCATTATGATCAGAATTTAAACGTTCTAACTCTGCTTTTTGAATGGCTTCTTTAAATTCGGCTACATCATACCAAGCCATTGCTCTATGCCAACATTTATACTCTGTTGGTTTTATGATATAGAAAGAATTCTTTTCAAATCCTTTTATGTCTTTTTGAATGAATAAATTCTGCTCTGAATTTTTAGCATCTGTAATTTGATGAATGCTTAAAGAGTTAGCTAAACTATTTAAAACTTGTTTTTCATCTTTTTTCTCAGGATAAATTATTTTTTCATTTGGCTTTTCATTTAGAAAAACAAAATTCATTGCAATAAAATAATCTAATGAATAAATTTCGACTTGCAAATATTCATCATCATAAATTTTCTCAAATTCTTGAATGTAAACTTCTGCGTATCTTTTTAAAACAGATTTCTCATTCCTATGATCATCATTATTAAAATTTGAAACTAAATGTTGTTTGCTTTCTTGAAATTGATAACGAGAAACGTTTAAAACATAATCAATTAAATCTTTCTCATAACCCGTAATTTGATATATTTCTTCTACAATTGAATTAATTTTATCTATTATTTTTTCACTAGGGTCTCCTTGAAAAATACCCTCTGGATATTCTTTATAAAACTCTTTATACGGTTGTAATAAATTATCAACTAATGAAATGAGTTTATTTTTTTGAATTCCTGAAGGTTCAAAAAACGGGAATGAAAGGTATTCCGATTTATTAATTTCAGGATAATATACACCCCAATTTGCGGAAGTTAAATATTGAAAATAGGTTGAAAATTTTGATTTTAAAATTCCGAATATTTCAGAAATATAAGTTTCATTATTAAAATTAAAGGTGATTGAATTAACACTATCTGTATAAACACAATCATCTTCAATGACAGAAATATTTAAGTGTGTTTCAAATTTCGTCCTTTTACCTAAAATAATTTTTTTTCCTTTAAATAAACTCAATTCTCTTCCTGCTTCTAAATAGACATCGTGTTTATTTAGTTTTGGAAAATTTTCACGAATAAAAGTGTAGTTTTCTTGAATCTGAGATGTTTGAATAATTGGTAACCCAATTAGAAAATCAAAATAGTTTTTTGGTGTTCCTTTTTTTATTCCATTACCATTAATTATGCTGTTATTATCTAAAAACTTATCTAAACTCTTATTTTCTTTAAATCTCTTCAAAAGCAAAAAATCTAAAGTATTACCATAAAGAGCTACTTTAAACATCCATTTATTTTCAATAAAATGTAACTGTTTTATCTGTTTCCTATCAAATTTTTCAATAACAAGGGTTTTAGAGTATTTATTAAAAAATCTATTTTGCTTTAAAGAAATATGTTTTATAATACTTTGAGAATTTTCTTCTTTCTTATTAATATTAACTCGGAAAAAAATAATCGCTCCTGGATTCTTAGCATTTTCAAAAACTATATTTCTAACAGGCGATAAATCAAAAATCTCAGTAATGTAATTATTCTCTAAAAAGAATTTTTTTAATTTTTGAGCCTTGTCATTATAATAAACTTTACTTGTTACTATTAATGCTACTTTTGATTCATCTCGAACAAAATCTTTAACTCTAATTAAATAAGATTGTGCTATTTGTTTATCACTCACAATTTCATCAAATCTTGTGTTTTTTAACCAATCAAGATGTTCTGGTGTATCATTATTTCTCCATGGCGGGTTTCCTAGAATAAAATTTATATTTTCATTCTTGAGATTATTCCAAATATCTTCTTTAGTCAAATCAAAAAAATGAGCTTTAAAAAAATTCTTATCTTTTAAATTCGGAAATTTATAAACATCAATATTTCCAGGTTCTTGATAATCTAACAAAGCTACATAAATAGAAAAACAAGCCACATTGATAGCTTCTTCGTTGATGTCAATTCCAAAAAGATTTCTTTCAGCAATTGTTCTAATTTTATTACCAAAAGTTAAGTTATCGTCGTTTGGGTACAGTTCTTTTTCTCGTTCAATCATTCTTCTTAATCCTTGAACCAAGAAAATTCCGGAACCCATTGCTGGATCAAAAATTTTACATTCGCTAGTTGATTCATTTTCTTCGAAAAAATTGTCAACCGTTTGAGTTAAAATATAATCAACTAAAAAAGGTGGCGTATAAACTGCCGATGTAGCATTCTTTGTTTCTTCATCTAAAAGTGTCTCATATATCCCACTAATCAATTCTACAGGAATAATTCCAAAATCAAATACATCAAATTGAAAATCAAAATCAGAAAATAAATTTCTTTTATCTTCAGCACTAACTCCATCAGGGTTAAAAAGTTTAGATAAAAGGTTAGCTTGATCAAAATTTAATTCAATATTGGAATCCTTAAACAGAACTCCATTAAATCTTTTGTTTAAATAATCAAAAAAGTCAACTAACTGTTTTGGATTCGCAATTAATTCACTTAAAGATTTTCTTCTTGAAATTAAATCATCTTTACTTCCATGAATAAACGATGTGTCAATTTTTATTTTTCTGTCAATAAGATAACGAATAAAAATTAATCTTAAAACAAGTATTTTAGCCAAGCTTTCTTCTAAACCAAAATTATCTTTAAGAATAATTATAGTTCGTTTTATGTTTTCAAAAAGTTGTTGATTAACTCTTTTTTTGAGTACTGTTTTTTTATGCTTTTCATAAAACCATTCAAAAGCTTCACCACTTTGCAAATTCCAAAAAGAAAATTTTTTATTTCTTTCTTTTTCAGATAATTCAATTTCTTCTAAACCTTTATGCTTTTCAAAGTTTAAAGCATTATAAATTTTAATTTCAGCATTTTTTATGACAAAAATTATTGGAGAATTATCAAAAGACCAAACCTTTTTATGAATCTCATTTTCCTTTTCTAAATCAGTATTTGATGTTAAATCAAAAAATAAAATAAAAGGTTGGTTATTAAAAACATAAAAAGCATCTGGTTTTATATCTTCTAACTTTTTATTTATATCTGACGAAAAACCATTAAAAACCTCTCCCTCTTCTTTATCTCTAAAGAAAACAGCTTTATTTTCAATTAAATCTAATTGATTTAAAATACTTTTTAATGGATTCATCTAATAGGTAAACTTATATATTTATCTACAAATCTAACACATTAGGTTAGATTTATATTTGCCAAAGAAAAAATTTGTTAACCTTTTTTTCAACTTAATTTAATTCAAAGAAGTACTACAGACAAAAACTCTCAATACACCTTATCCTCGATTAAAATAAAAGCCAAGAAGGCGACACTAAAAAATTTAGTAAATCAGTGACTATAACCTAGAACTACATTTTAACCTGTTGTCCTAAATCTTTTTCATTTTCAATGATTTGACCTTCATATTCTAATTTCCAGCCCATCGTATTGGTTAGAATAAGAATTTTAGAAAGTTCGCTAATGAGTCGGTTTTTAGCATTCGATTTTAGTGTTGATTTTTCTATTTTCTTGGCCAAATTAGCTTTTACTGATTTGTTGATTTTATTGTAATCGTCTCCTGTAAAAGGATTCAACTTGCTTTGTTCGACATCATAAAACTGAATGTCAGGACTGATTTTTATTTCTTCTTTTGGAATACTTACAATTGTGATCGTTTTGTTTTTCTCATCAATATCGTATTTCATTTTTTGCAAATCATAGGCTACAGTAACATCAGCATTGACTACAATCAATGCTTTCTTTTCGAAAGAAACCATATTCATCAAATATTTTTGTTGATTTTTATAGGTAATGACTTCCGAGAAATGTCCTTCAGTAACCACTAGTTTACCAACATTTACAATTTGCTGCTGAATCAAATTGGTGTTGTAACTGATATCGGCTTCGTCATTTTTCTTGAAATCACAATATTTGAATAACAACAGAACTGTTGTAACAAGGATTACGGCAATGACTATCTTTTTTATCATAACTAAAATTTCATGAATGGATATTGAGATTCCAATTTAGTGATTTTTTTTCGGAGATTTGCTCTAAATTTCAAATGACTTTCCGAATTAGGATTGAATGGCTTGTGTGTCAAACTTTTTTGGATATTTTCAACTTCTTCCATTACTCCAGAAACAGATTCTGAAATACTCGCTTCTTTGAATCTTTCCCAAATATAATCAACCGCCAAAGCGCTTGGATGCAACATGTCCTCAGCATAAAAACGGTAATCACGGAGTTCATCCATCATGATTTCGTAACTCGGAAAATAGAAGGCAGATTTTAGATTACAGATAGCAAAATCCTCTAAAACTTGATGAATTGCCGATATTAAATGCGCTTTACTCCTTTGATTTTCTACAAAACCATCCTTAATGTGGCGTACTGGAGAGACGGTAAGAGTAAATTTGGCTTCTGGATTTATCGACTGAATCAAACTAAGCGTATTCTGGATTGCTGTTTGAATCGTTTCGATTGAAAGTATTTCTTTCGAAAAATGCTTTTGAGGCAGTTTGTGACAATTAGCAACAATCTGATTGTTTTCTATATTTCGATATACCCATGAAGTCCCGTAGGTAATTAGGAAATGAGTGGATTCGGTTATTTGCTGATTTGTTGCAACAACTAATTCATTTAATAATCTTAAAAAAACTTCCTTATCAGGGTTAGAAAATTCCGAATGCACTTCGAAACAATGCCATAAATCACTGTGAAATAAAATATCGTTTTCGGTAAAAAGAATTTGATGTACAGCTCTCTCAACTAATTTTTCAATCGAAACAGGATTAAAAATAATTCCAAAAGGATTGCAGCTATTATGAAATTTATAATAGGAAAATTTTTGGGCCATATTGACTGCAAAACAAGAACCTAATGATACCATTTTAGCATCATAATCAATAGGAAACGGATTCTGTTGAACAGGAATTTTGGTACGAAATTGCATTATGACTTTTTTCCAAAATTAAGTATTATAATATTAATACAAATACTGGATTTTAGAATAATTTGGATTGGTCAAACTCTCCTCAGCCACTTGTTCCGTTGGGTAATTATCGGTGTCGTATTTAAAAGTATTTTTGTACATATTAGCCGAAGAAATAGTTTCTTCGCCAGAAACAACTGTAGTTTCAGCAACTGTCATCACCACATTGTTTTTAGAAACTGAGGCATCATGATCTAATAATTTATCAAATCCTAAAATACTAAAATAAGGGTTATTATAAGTATCATAATCAAAAGTAGTTTTTGAACTGGAAATGGAGTTTTGATCTGCATCATCAAAAACACGTTCGTCATTAATTAAATTATTATTTTTGAAAGTCAGGTTACCATGATAAACTTTTTGCTGTTGATTTTGTGCATCAACATTAAATTTCTCATAGTAAACCGTTCCATCTGAATGGTGTGTATAATTAATTACGTAGTTTTCAGAAGAAGTTACTTTGACTAGTTTTTCTTTATTGTACGTATAATTCAAAACAACATTCTGTTGAGTTGTTTTATTATAAGTTGTGATTTTAATGATTACGCCGTCTTGGTACGTATAATCTATTTTTTGTTTAGAATTTTCAGCACTAATAATTTGATTCTTATTATACGTAAATACTGAATTCTCAGCAATTCCATTTTGAGTAGATTCGATTATTTTGATGAAGTTTTTAGACTTTTCATCCTTGTCATTAGCACAAGAGCTGAAAAAAACAGCTGTGATGGAAATGAAAAAAAATAATTTGATGTTATTTTTCATAACTTATAGGTTAATTTGAACTTGAATTATTTGGGACTTCAAAAATAAAGATTAAATACAGCTCAGCCAACAAAACAAGTTCAACGACCTAAAAACTCGTTAAAAAGTATTTTATTTAAAAAGCTAGTATAACAAAGCACTACTTTAAGAAAAAATCTGGAATGCAGCAATAAACAGAATTAAATAAAGTATTAACCAATATAAATCGAGTTACTAACTACCTATTTTAACGACCAAACACACTCTCAAAGCGGTTTAAAGAGTTTTTTTCTCCTTTCAACGATTTTAAATTGTTTACTAATTTTTTGCTTCTACATTTGACAAAGAATACTACTATATATACTATGAAAAACATCTTTAACCCTATTTACAGACAAGATTACCTGGAAGGTTATTCTAATGGTCTAAATCCTTATTCCGAAGTAAAAAACAATACTCTTAATTCGGCTTTTAATGAAGGTTTTCATTCTGGTAGGCTCGATTATGAGAGTATAAACGGTAGCATTCTTGATGGAATTCCGAAAAAAATAATCAGCGAGAAAATTTTAGAAGAATTTCTAATGGCTGGTTTATTAGGTATTAATATTGATACCGAAGGCTATACACACTTTCAGATAAGTGTTTTAGTAAAATGGTATCAAAGTGGAATTGAAAAATACGATCCCATACAAAACAGCTATCTTTTAGATATTCTGGAAGAAAACGGAATTGATATAAGCCATTCCTAAAATAAAATTTCAAACCCTAACCAAACCAAGAAACCCTTTTAGTCTGCCAAAGCATTCTAAAAGGGTTTCTTATTTTTTATAAAGCTAAATTTATTTCACAAAATCAATTGCTTTTGATAAAGCTTCAGCAATTCCAGCTGCATTTTTACCTCCGGCAGTTGCAAAAAACGGCTGTCCTCCGCCTCCACCTTGGATAAACTTCCCTAATTCACGAACTACCTGACCTGCATTTAAGTTTTTCTCAGCTACTAATTCTTTAGAAATATAACAGCTTAACATTGGTTTTCCTCCCGAAGCGTCGGGATCAACTGTAGCCAAAACTAAAAACAAATTGTTTCCTAAATTTCCTAATTCATAAGCCAGGTCTTTTGCTCCTTCTGCATTCAAATCAACTTGTTTAGCTAAAAATTGAACGCCGTTAACTTCTTGAAGTTCATTAGCCAATTCCGCTTTCATATTTTTTGCTTTCTCTTTCAACAATGCTTCTAATTGTTTTTTCAATTTGGCATTATCCTCTTGCAAAGAAACCACTGCCTTAACCGTGTCTTGTGGATTTTTTAATACCGTTTTAATTTCGCTTAACAATTCTTCTTGTGAAGCAAAAAATTGTCTTACACCAGCACCTGTAATCGCTTCAATACGACGAATTCCTGCTGCCACTGCTCCTTCCGAAACAATTTTGAAAGACCAAATATCAGCCGAATTGTTCACATGGATTCCTCCACACAATTCCATGCTGTCTCCAAATTTAATTGCACGTACATTATCTCCGTATTTTTCACCAAACAAAGCCATTGCACCTTCGTCTAAAGCTTGTTGGATAGGAATACTTCTTCTTTCAATTAATGGCAACTGCTCTTGAATTCGGGCATTAACAAAATCCTCCACTTGTTGTAATTCTTCATCCGTCACTTTAGAAAAATGAGAGAAGTCAAAACGCAAGTTTTTTGGGTTTACCAATGATCCTTTTTGCTCCACATGCGTTCCTAAAATACTTCTCAAGGCTTGGTGCATCAAGTGAGTCGCCGAGTGATTTTTGGAAGTCGCTGCTCTTAGATCAGTATTTACTTTAGCAATAAAAGAAGCTTCTAAATTCCCCGGCAGTTGTTTTGTATAATGAATAATTAGATTGTTCTCTTTTTTGGTATCGATAATTTCGATAGCTCCCTCTCCTTTGGAGAGGGCTGGGGTGAGGATTCCTTTGTCTCCTACTTGTCCCCCACCTTCTGGATAAAATGGTGTAGCATCTAAAACAATTTGGTACAAAACACCATCTTTTTTAGAATCCACTTTACGAATACGAGTGATTTTCACTTCGTTTTCTACCTGGTCATAACCTACAAAAGATTCAACATTTCCATCAACCAGAATTTTCCAGTCGTCTGTAGAAACTTCTGAAGCGGCACGAGAACGTGTTTTTTGTTCTTGCATAGCTTTATCAAAACCAGCTTCATCTAAGCTAAATCCTCTTTCTCTAAGAATCAAAGCCGTTAAATCAATTGGAAAACCAAAAGTATCATACAATTCGAATGCTTTTGTTCCTGCCACTTCTTTTCCTTCGGTAGTTGCAATTACGTTATCCAATAATTGTAATCCTTGATCTAAAGTTCTCAAGAAAGAAGCTTCTTCTTCGCGAATTACATTGGTAACCAACGTTTGTTGCTTTTTGATTTCTGGAAAAAATTCACCCATTTGATCGGCTAAAACAGCCACCAATTGATTAATAAAAGGTTCTTTAGTACCCAAGAAAGTAAATCCGTAACGAATAGCACGACGCAAAATACGACGAATTACATAACCTGCTCCAGTGTTAGAAGGCAACTGTCCATCAGCAATAGCAAAGGCTACCGCACGAACGTGATCCACCACTACACGAATAGCAATATTGGTTTTTTCTTGGTTTTCGGTTGTTGGTTGTTGGTTGTTGGTTGTATATTTTAGGCCTGTAATTTGCTCCACTTTTTCAATAAGCGGTGTAAACACATCAGTATCATAATTAGAAGTCACGTTTTGCATCGCCATACACAAACGCTCAAATCCCATTCCGGTATCTACGTGTTGTGCTGGTAATTTTTCTAGTGAACCATCGGCTTTACGGTTGAATTCCATAAATACGTTGTTCCAAATTTCCACTACCTGCGGATGATCGGCATTGACTAAACTAAAACCTGAAACGGCCGCTCTTTCTGCATCCGTACGTAAATCAATATGAATTTCTGAACAGGGTCCGCAAGGTCCCTGATCTCCCATTTCCCAGAAATTGTCTTTTTTGTTTCCAAGAATAATGCGATCTTCAGACACAAATTGCTTCCAAATATCAAAAGCTTCCTGATCAAAAGGAACGTTTTCTGCTTCGTTTCCTTCAAAAACAGAAACATACAAACGGTCTTTGTCTAGTTTCAACACTTCTGTCAAAAATTCCCATGCCCACGGAATAGCCTCTTTCTTGAAATAATCTCCAAAAGACCAGTTCCCTAACATTTCGAACATCGTATGATGATACGTATCAAAACCTACATCTTCTAAATCGTTGTGTTTTCCTGAAACACGAAGGCATTTTTGCGTATCAGTAATACGATTGCTTTTTGGCGTGGCGTTTCCTAAAAAATACTCTTTAAACTGCGCCATTCCTGAATTGTTAAACATCAGGGTTGGATCGTCTTTTAGAACAATAGGTGCCGAAGGAACAATTAAATGCCCTTTACTTTCAAAGAATTGTAAATACGCTTTGCGAATGTCTTGTGATTTCATTTTTATAATTTAAAAATTAAAAGATTTAAAAATTAAAAGATTAAGTAAGCTTTTGGCAAATTTTAAGTCATTTGCTACGCTGCCAAATTAAATCTCTTGCAAAATTCATAATTCAACAATCTTTCAATCATTAAATTTTTAAATCTTTCAATCAGCTTTATATTTATTTATTATCGAAAAAAGCAATGCTAAAAATAAAACATTTATTAAATTTGTTGCAATACTCCTTTTTTAGAAGGTGCAAAAATAGGGTATTTTAAAATATGGCGAAAGTAAAATATTATTACGATTCTGAAAATCTAGCATATCGAAAAATTAAAGTCAAAAAAAGAAGAAAATTTGGCGTTGCTGCTCTATTTTTATTGGCTTCAGCCTTATTTGGTTTTATCTGTTTTGTGATTTTATTGAACACTCCTTATTTTGACACACCAAAAGATCGTCTGTTACTTCGGGAAATTGAAAATTTAAAACTGAATTATGCCGTTTTGAACAAAAAAATGGATCAGTTAGACAATGTTGTTGAAGCCATCGAAGAACGAGACAATAATTTGTACCGCACCTACTTTAATACTGCTGCTATCCCTAAAGAAGAAAGAAAGACAGGCTTTAAAGATGCCAACCGATACAAATTATTAGAAGGTTATGATAACAGTAAACTAGTTTTAGAAACCACTAAAAGAGTTGATGTATTAACAAAAGAGCTGGCTATTCAATCTGAATCATTAGATTATATTTTAAAATTAGCCAAGGAAAAAAATAAATTATTAGCTGCCATTCCTGCCATACAACCTGTCAGAAATGAAAATTTAAAACACATGGCATCAGGTTTTGGATACCGAACAGATCCTTTTACTAAAGTGCGAAAAATGCATGAAGGAATGGATTTTACAGCAAAAACAGGGACTCCCGTTTTTGCAACTGGAGATGGTGTGGTAAAACAGGCTGACAATCGTGCTTCTGGTTTTGGAAATCATATTGTGATTAGGCATGGTTATGGATACGAGACTTTGTATGCCCATTTGAGCAAATACAATTGCAGAGCGGGACAGCGTATTAAACGGGGAGACATTATAGGATATGTGGGAAGTACAGGAAGATCAGAAGCACCGCACTTGCATTATGAAGTTCATAAAGATGGCCGAGTGGTCAACCCGCTTAATTTTTATTACGGTAATATTTCGGCTGTGGAATATGTTGCTATTTCAAAACTGGCCAATCAGGAGAATCAGTCATTGGATTAACGATTTTTGATTGTTAATTGCTGATTTTAAAATTAAAATATTGGATTTTGGAATTTATTAATTTGGAATTTAAAAAAATATGCAAATAGATTTACAACCTGGTAAAAGATACTACAGTATCGGCGAAGTAGCGAAAGCCTTTGATGTCAATGCGTCGTTGATTCGTTTTTGGGACAGTGAATTTGATATTCTTAAACCAAAAAAGAATGCCAAAGGGAATAGAATGTTTACTCCGGAAGACATTAAAAACCTCCAACTCATTTTCCATTTGGTCAAGGAAAGAGGATTTACGCTGGAAGGAGCCAAAACGCATCTGAAAGAAGGACAAAAGAAAACCTTGGACAAATTTGAAATCATCAGTAAACTCGAAGCCATCAAAGTGCAACTGACGAATATTAAAAATGAACTTTAGTCAATGGCAAGATTCAATGGCAATTGCAATATCAATTTTCAAACAAATAAAAACAATTAATAAACTTTAAATTAAACAGAAACATGGATTTTAAAAAATTTTTACCTTGGGTTATTTTAGCTGTTATCGTTATTGGTGGTTATAGCTGGGTTAAAGGCATTAACAACACTGCGGTGACTTTGAGTCAAGATGTAGAACAATCTTGGGGAAATGTTCAAACGGCTTATCAAAGACGTAATGATTTAATTGGGAACTTAGTGAACACCGTTAAAGGAGCTGCTGATTTTGAAAAAAGTACTTTAACTGCTGTAATTGAAGCACGTGCTAAAGCGACTCAAACTACTATTGATCCTACTAACATCACTCCAGAACAATTAGCAGCCTTTAATTCAGCTCAAAGTGGTGTAAGCAGTTCTTTATCACGTTTGTTACTTACGGTAGAAAAATATCCTGACTTAAAAGCCAATCAAAATTTCTTAAAATTACAAGACGAATTGGCTAGTACCGAAAATCAAATTTTAACGGCTAGAACTCGTTTTAACGAAGCGGTAAAACCATACAACACGCATATCAAAACTTTCCCAAATACCCTATTTGCTGGTATGTTTGGTTTCCAAGAAAAAGCATATTTCAATGCTGTTGAAGGTGCTGAAAAACCTGTAGAAGTACAATTCTAATCCTCCCCAACCCCTCCAAAGGAGGGGCTTTTTAATAGGTCTAAAAAAAACAAAACAAATGTCAAAAGTAGAAGATTTTTTAACCCATGAGGAAGAACAAGAAATTGTTGAAGCTATTCGAATAGCCGAAAAAAAGACTTCTGGTGAAATACGAGTCCATATCGAACGAACAACTTCTCTGGATGCCTATGATCGTGCGATGGAAGTTTTCCACGAATTAAAAATGGATGAAACCCAATTACAAAACGGCGTTTTAATCTATCTAGCCGTTGACGATCATAATTTTGTAATTTGTGGAGACAAAGGAATTAACGATGTGGTTGAAAACGATTTCTGGAACTGTACTCGAGATGCTATGGTGGCTCAATTCAAACAAAACCAATTCAAGCAAGGACTTGTAGACGGAATTCTAAGAGCCGGTGAACAGCTTAAAAAACATTTCCCTTGGCAGGAAGGCGATACGAATGAATTATCAAACGAAATATCAAAAGGATAATGGAAATAAGTCAGAAGTTAGAAGCCAGAAGTCAGAGGTCTCAAATCAAAAAAGGAATAAACTTATTTTTTTATTTTTTTATTCTCTTTAACAGCAGTTTTCTATTTGCACAATTTACAATTCCTGAAAAACCCAGTTTACAAACCTCGGTTTATGATTATGCGAATCTTTTTAATGCGAATGAAAAAAAGCAATTAGAAGAAAAACTCGTTCGCTATGCAGATACTACTACAACACAAATTGTGGTTATCACAGTAGAAAGTTTAAAAGGCGAAGACGTTAGTTTACTTGCCACCAACTGGGGACAAACTTGGGGTGTGGGAGGAACAGAAAAAGATGATAACGGTGTTATTATTCTTATTTCTAAAAACGATAAAAAAATTGCCATTAATCCGGGTTACGGATTGGAAGACCGATTGACTGCTGGAATTGGTGGTGAAATTATTCGAAATATTATCCTTCCAGAATTCAAAGCGGGTAGTTATTACAACGGTGTTAATAAAGGAACGGATGCCTTATTTGACGTTTTTAAAGGCAAATACAAAGGCACTAGAAAAGCCAAACAACAAAAAGATTTCCCTATTCTTCCTTTTGTTATCATTGTTGTTTTTATCATTATTCTTGCTTCTAGAAATAAAGGTGGTGGTAGTGGTGGAAACTCTGGAAACAACGGAGGCGGTGGTCCCAGCTTATTAGATGTAATTATTTTAAGTAATTTGGGTCGCAATAGCGGTGGTTTTGGAGGTGGTGGCTTCGGCGGTTCTTCTGGAGGCGGATTTGGAGGCGGCGGCTTCGGTGGTGGCTTTGGCGGCGGAGGTTTCTCTGGCGGTGGCTCTAGCGGAAGTTGGTAAAATTATACATAATTTGATTGAAGATTTTTGATTAACGATTCTTGATTTCAGAAGTATTAATACTTTAAAAACAAATGATTTATATTTACCTACATAAAAATCTAAAATCAAGAATCGTTAATCTTCATTCAAAAATCCAGTAAATTAAATTGATATTGAAAACCTATTTTACTTTTATCTAAAAGCTGTCATTGTATTTCCTTTCTTTTCTTCCAAACTTATTAATTTTGTAAAGCTGCAATAGAAAACTACAGCAAAATGACTTGACTCATCTATAAAATTATTTATCTTTAACCCGTTGGGTGAAATTATCAAAAACGTCAATGGTAGTGTTTTTGCGTAATGAAACCTAACGAAGTGGTTCAGCGAAGCTAAATGAAGGGAAAAATGTATCGAGAACCGTTTTCTATTCAATATTTTCTTGTTCTCGATACAAATTTTCCGAAAAAGCTGTCGCGTTTTCTGAAAATTCACTCGAACTGACGAAAATTTAATATCCAAAAACAATTTCACCCAATGAGTTTATCTTTATCCTAATTTTATCTGAAATACTCCAACTAATTCTATATGCTTTCACACAAAACTAAATATGCGCTTAAAGCCCTCCTCTATTTAGCTGAGCAAGATGCCAATCATATCTCTAAAACAATAGATATTGCTGAAACTGCTAATATTCCTAAAAAATTTTTAGAGCAAATTTTATTGGATTTAAAACGTGGGCATTTAGTAGGAAGTAAGCAAGGGAAATTTGGTGGTTATTACCTGCTGAAATCTGGAAACGAGATTACCCTAGCCGATATTCATCGATTATTTGATGGGGCTATTGCATTATTACCCTGTGCTTCGCTCAATTTTTATGAGCGCTGTTCAGACTGTGTAAGTGAAGCAGAATGCTCGTTAAGACACGGTTTAATAGCTATTCGAGAAGAAACATTAAAAGCGATGCAAGGTATTACTATTGCTTCATTAATTAAAAAATAAAAAAATATTTTATTAACTCTACTAATTATATAGAATTAATTATATATTTGCATCGAAATTAAAACATCATTTATAAATCAAAAATTGAAACGCATGAAAACGTATCGAAGAAAATTCAACTTTTCAAAAGATCACTCGCAAAAAACTAAAACTCAAATAGAAAATACTCCCAATATGGTGTTGATGTGTATGTGTTGCGCTTAAAAAAATTTTATTTTAAACTCTACTAATTACATATAATTTATATAAAAAATGAAAACAACATATATCAAAACAATATATACCCTACTATTACTTTTTATTTTCTCAGCCTCTTACAGTCAAACTCTTTTAGAAGGAGTTGTTAAAGATGCACAAGACACACCTATTGAGGGTGTAAACATCGTATTGAAAGGAACAACCAATACTACCACTACAGATAGCAATGGCTATTTTAATATTGATGCTAAATCACTTCCTTTTACGATTATTGTTCAATACGCAGGTTACAATACGAAAGAACTACGAATCACAGAACTTCCTACTAATGCTAAACCTTTGCAAATATCCATTGCTACTGGTGAGGAAAAAATCCTATCCGAAGTAGTCGTTACTTCAAGACGTAGAATTGAAAAAGCGCAAGATATTCCTATTGCCATATCAGTTGTAACTGGTAAGCAAGCTGAACAAGCAGGCGCATTTAATGTTAACCGAATCAAAGAGTTGATTCCATCGGTACAATTGTATTCATCAAATCCACGAAACACAGGAATTAATATTCGTGGTTTGGGTTCCCCTTACGGATTGACTAATGACGGTATTGATCCAGGTGTAGGTTTCTACGTTGATGGTGTGTATTACTCTCGTCCTGCTGCAACAACATTAGATTTTATTGACATTGATAGAATTGAAGTATTACGTGGCCCACAAGGATCTTTGTTTGGAAAAAATACTACCTCTGGAGCTTTCAACATAACCACTAGAAGACCTAGTTTTACCTCTGGAGCTGACTTTGAAACTAGTTTTGGAAATTATGGTTTTCTACAAGCCAAAGCTTCTGTAACTGGTGAGTTAAGTAAAAAACTTGCAGGTCGTCTTTCTTTTTCTGGCACGCAACGTGATGGATTGATTGACAACGTTGTTACTGGAAGACCTACAAACACCTTGAACAACCAAGGAATAAGAGGACAATTATTGTATAATGCTTCTGATAAAACTAATATATTATTGGCAGCTGACATTACTACGCAACGTCCTGATGGATACGCACAAGTTATTGCTGGTGTTGCTCCTACCAAAAGAGCCGCTTTCAGACAATTTGATGCTATCATTGCTGATTTAGGTTATGAATTACCTAGCAGAAATGCTTTTGACCGTAAAATTGATCACGATACACCATGGCGTTCTGGACAAGATTTAGGAGGCGCTACTTTAAATATTGATTCTAAAATTGGTCAAGGAACCCTTACTTCAACAACGGCATGGCGCTTTTGGAACTGGGATCCATCAAATGATAGAGATTTTACCGGTTTACAAGTATTGGCTAAATCACAAAATCCAGCAAGACATACCCAATTGACTCAGGAAATTCGTTATGCTGGAAAAGTAAACAACAAACTTAGCGGTGTAGCTGGTGTCTTTTTTATTGACCAAACTGTTAAAATTAGAGGTACAGAAGAATCTGGAAACGCACAATGGCGTTTTTCGCAAAGCAACGTAAGTTATAACAACAACGGAGTTAACACCGCTGTTCCATTGGCCAGATGGGCTGAACCTGGACTATTAGAAGGCTACGGAATTAGAACTAATGCCAGCATACATGCAGTAAGTGCCGCAGTATTTGGACAACTAGACTGGGAAGTGACTGATCGTTTGCATGTTTTACCAGGACTTAGATACAACTATGATAAAAAAGAATCCGATTATAACAGACAAACCTATGGAGGTCTTGAAACTACAGATCCAGAATTACTGGCTATCAAAAGAGCGGTTTATACCAACCAAACCTTTGCTGCTGATAAGGACAAATTTGACTTTTCTGGAAACATAACAGTGAATTATAAAGCTACTGATAAAATCAACACTTATGCCACTTTTGCCAGAAGCTACAAGCCTATTGGTGTAAACGTAGCTGGACTTCCTACTCCTGCAGCCGGACAAACTTTAGCTGATTTAGCTGTCATCAGACCTGAGTCTGTTAATCATTATGAAGCAGGTGTAAAAACAACTCCGTTTAGAAACGCCATCTTAAACCTTACTATCTATAATACGGATATTAAAGATTTTCAAACCAATGTTCAGGCAGCTGAATTAGGTGTAAATCGTGGCTACCTTGCCAATGCTGACAAAGTACGCGTAAGTGGTGCGGAACTGGATGCTAGTTTTGCCGCTAACGAACATTTTTCATTCAATGTAGCCCTAAGCTATACAGATGGTAAATATGTTAAATTTACTAATGCACCGCTTCCACTAGAAGATACAGGACTTACTGTTGATGGCGTTCAGGTTGCATTTAAAGATGTATCAGGTAGCGAATTACCAGGAATATCAAAATGGGCAGGAACTTTAGGAGGTGAATATACTAAATCAGCAAAATTCTTCGGGAATATTGGGAAATTTTTCATCGCTCTTGACTCTTATGCTCGTTCTGAATTCTCTTCTAGCCCATCGGCTTCAAAATACTTAGTTGTACCTGGTTATGCCATCTTTAATGGTCGTTTAGGATTTAGAACCTCCGAAGGTTTGTCTATCAACTTCTGGGCACGTAATATTTTGGATAAAGATTATTTCGAACAATTATTACCTGCAGGTGGAAATGCAGGACATTATGCCGGTGTATTAGGCGATCAAAGAACCTATGGAATTACTTTGAAGTATTCTTTGTAAATTTTCCAATCCTTACTTAAAAACTCCCTTTACCAACTGTAATCAAACAGTTGGTAAAGGGAGTTTTAATTACTTAAGAGCAATCGGCTTCACTTTCTATAGAATCTTTCCGTGAGATAGAAAACGGTATCGATAAAATATAAATTACTTTGAAAAGTTAATACGTTTTCATCGTGTAAATCTTCCAGAATGATTCCTAAATCAGGATTAAAATAATCATTGTTTCTTGTGTTTTTAAAACCATTTTCATCAAGAAATTTTTTGACATTTTCTAGTTCCGTGTCTTGATCTGATTTTATAAAAGCCTGCTCGACTACGGCATACAATACACATTCAGATTCGTAAAAACCAACTAACTGATAAGCTGTGTCTGGAAAAAAGAAATTATTCAATAATAAGTTATTGAAATAATCCTCCCAAGAGGAATAATAAATGGAATCATTGAGTTTGAAAACCCGAAACTCATTTTGAAGATAAACTTTTTGTTCAGCACCACTGGAAATAAAAGCAGTAATGTTAATTTCGTTATACCAAAAATCATTTTGCTCGCAAAATTGCCTTATGTTCTTTGCTTCTTCAATTTTGATTTGCTTGTCTGACTCAAGCGTAATGCCTGCGCTCTTGCTTCTTCTAAGGTAACTGGCGACCGCTTGGATAGCATCTCCATGCCTAACTTGGCTCTTTCCTGAAATGATATTTTGTAGTTCATGTTTCATGAAATTTTAATAATACAAAGATAAAGATTTTATTGTTATGATGTTTTTTCCTTACTTGTGCTCAAATATTTTCTAAAAAGTCAAAAAGGTATTAGAAAGGTAAATAATCGGGATCTTCTGAAGCTATTTTAAAATCATCATTAATGTTTAACTTCTCTATAAAAATCTCATTTCGTTTTTTTGCCCGTTCCAATAACGTTGAATACTTAATTACTTCTGTATATATTGAGCCATTTTTTCTGTCATCAAAACCAGTTACGTTTTCGGATGGTCTAAATAAATAATCAAAATGATAAGAATGTTCATATCTGGTTACTCTTCCCATAACATCTCTAGGCTCAATACTTTCTCCTATAAGATACCCATAAAATGTTGTGATTTGAAAATTATCTTCTGTATAATTCCTGATTAAACTTGCATACAAATCTATTTGTGTCAAATGTTCTGACACATTTGCTTCAGGAGTTTTGAACTCAATTATGATACATTTACCTTCTTCTGGAAACAGTAATACATCTGGACGTTTTATTGTTCTATTTTCCCCTAATGATAATAAATATCTATCCTCTTCTTCTGTAAATTTAGCTTTAAAAACTTTTTCTCCATTAATTTCTAATTTACTCAATTGCTTTTCAGAACTACCTTTAAAATAAATAAAATCCTCATTTATAAGCCATAAATCACTACTGTTCGGATTGGTAGCAGATTGTTGAAAAAGAATATTATGTAATAATTGTTCATCATTATTTCTACTTCCGCTTTTTTGCACATGTAATTTCCTATTCAAAACCGTTTGAAACAATTCTAAAATAATTTTTCTACGAGCAACATAATGAGTTAATGCCGTTCTATTTTGAATCGGAATTTCTTTTGTTAGCATTTCAATCGTTGATGTTAAGTCTCTATCAAAATTCTTATCCGCAGGATTTAGATTTTTCAAGCTATTCATTTGATTAAAAATTTTAGTATCTCTCTTAGCTGAAATTTTTGATTCAGCATTATGAAGTTTCTCAATTATCCTATCTTCTGAATCATTTAAATTTATAGAAAAGTTTTGTAAAACCTCATCATTAAATAAAAACAGGTTTTTAATTTCATTAATTTTACTTAATTTTTCTTGGCTTTTAGTATTAATTTCAGGGTATATTCTATTGATAACATCATCAACGTTATCTTCAATATCCTCAAATAAAATTTCTTTTTTTCCTACACTGAATAATTCGTCACTTTTACGAAAATCCTCTCTTTTTATGATAGACAAATCTCCTCTAGTATCACAGTCTTTTCCATTTAAATAATTACTCGAAACTAAAACTAAATATCGCATATCTTCTAATGACTCATCAGGAGACAATGACTTAAATCTTAATTTAAAATCTTTATTATCAACCAACTCATCTTTACTTACAAGAGAAATTGAATTCTTATCAAGATCTGTTTTCTTTACTTTAAAACTCAACAATTCAAAATCCTCACTTTCATTTAATTTTGTGATATCTGAATTTTGTTCTAAAACACTACTATAATAAACCTTAAAATATTCTGTCTTATCGGGAATTGGCACTTCACTTTTTGTAATTTCAATAGTAGTAGTAAGAGCTTCATCAACATATTCATTCAATATAATTCGAGGCAATATTTCTCTATGTGAACAAAAATATTTTAGATATCTTTTTAAGATCTCAATTTTTAAATTACTTACACTAATAGTCAGTTTTTTAGCATCATCTTCATTCAATAAATCAGATAAAACCAAAACAGTACTCGATTTTTTAGCTTCAATTTCTTTAGTATAATTATGCTTAATGACCGAATTATTTTCTAAATAAGTAGGTGATTTTGAAATAGTAAAACTTCTTTCAAAATATTTACCATCTTCCTCAAAAACACTTTTAAATTCACATCTTCCAAAACAATGAATATATTGGATTCTTCCACTTCCTTTATTATAAAATCCTTTACGATTATCTTTCAAAGTTGTAAATCTTGAAAATTGTTCATCGTTAAAACCAATACCATCATCTTCTATTATGAATTTTTGAAATAAATTTTCAGATAATAAATTTTTGGTAAAAAAAATATTTAAAGAAATCACACTATCAACTTCATTAATTCCTTTAGAACTTTTATTTATCTTAATTGATTCTAATGAATTTGTAAATGCTTCAAAAAAGGATTGAATAGGGTTTTCGTGTTTTTTTATTTCTTTAAGAATAGTAGGTAGATATACTCCTTCAACTTTTATAAACTGATTTTCTTTATAAGTATTCATTTCTTAAGAATTAGTTTTCAAATGTAATTAAACATTCTTACAATACATTAAAAAAACGTCTTCAGTTGAACAAAACAATTAAAAAAGCCCAAGAATCTAATCTTGAGCTTTCGTAATCGGTTTTAACAAAAAAACCACCTCGTTATGAAGTGGTTTCTATTCTTATTTCTCTCTAATATAAATATCTATTGGAACACCTGAGAAATCCCAGTTTTCCCTAATTTTATTCTCTAGGTAGCGTTTGTACGGTTCTTTTACATACTGCGGTAAGTTGGCAAAAAACACAAACTGAGGCGTTGGCGATGGCAACTGCATACAATATTTAATTTTTACATATTTTCCTTTAGTCGCTGGTGGCGGGTAGGCTTCAATTACTTTCAACATGAATTCGTTGAATTTTGAAGTTGGAATACGCTGCTGTCTGCTTTCGTACACTTTTACCGTAGCTTCTAGGGCTTTCAACAAACGTTGTTTGGTTAAAGCAGACACAAAAAGAATAGGCACATCAGTAAATGGCATTAATTCTTCTCTAATTTTTTCTTCGTAATCACGTGTGGACATGGTATCTTTTTCAACCAAATCCCATTTGTTAACCAAGATTACAACACCTTTGCGGTTTTTTTCGGCCAACCAAAAAATACTTTGATCCTGACCTTCAAATCCACGAGTGGCATCAATAACCAGTATACAAATATCAGCATGTTCAATAGCACGTACCGAACGCATTACGGAGTAAAATTCTAAATCTTCCTTTACCTTCGCTTTACGACGAATTCCCGCCGTATCAACTAAGTTAAATTCGAAACCAAAACGGTCAAATTTCGTATCAATCGCATCACGGGTTGTTCCTGCAATATCGGTAACCATAAAACGTTCTTTACCAATTAATGCATTGATAAAACTAGATTTTCCAGCATTTGGACGACCTACAACAGCAAAACGAGGTAAAACCACTTCTTCCTGAACTGGTTCTGGTTTTACTGGAAAGGCATTGATTAAAGCATCAAGCAAATCTCCTGTTCCACTTCCTGAAATACTGGCAAATGTGTAATATTCTCCTAAACCAAGGTTATAAAATTCAATGGCATCTTTTTCACGCATGGCATTGTCCACCTTATTCACCGCTAACAAAACGGGCTTTGTCACTTTACGCAACAAACGGGCAACAACATCATCCATTGGTGTAATTCCTTCCTCTACATCAACCACAAAAATAATAACATCGGCTTCGTCGATAGCCAATTCTACTTGTTTACGGATTTCACCTTCAAATACATCATCTGATCCGCGAACATATCCGCCGGTATCAATTACAGAAAACTCTTTTCCGTTCCACTCGCTTTTTCCGTAGTTTCTATCTCGGGTAACTCCCGAAACTGAATCTACAATAGCTTCTCTTCTTTGTATCAGCCTATTGAAAAGGGTTGATTTCCCTACATTAGGTCTTCCTACTATCGCAACAATGTTATTCATTTTATCTAATTTAGATGTCAGATTTTAGATTTTAGATTCCGTTTTGATGAAATCGCATTCTTTTATAAATCTAAAATACTGTATTTTAATTTTTTGCAAAGGTAGTCTTTTTTTAGTTTGCAGTATTCAGTTTTAAGTAGGCAGATAAAACACACTAAAAGAGCACATTATCATTCACTAGATTCTGTTTACTGATCACTAATCCCGAAGCTTCGGGACGGACCACTGATTACTGATTACTGGTTGTACCCAAAACGCTTCAACATATTCGCGTTGCTTCTCCAGTTTTTATTTACTTTCACCACCAGTTCGATGTGAATTTGTTTTCCAAAGAATTTCTCTAAATCGGCACGAGCCTCAGTACCTACTTTTTTCAGTGCTGCTCCTTTGTGACCAATGATAATTCCTTTTTGCGTCTCTCTTTCGACCATGATAATCGAACGAATACGGATAATATTTTCGTCTTCAAAAAACTCTTCTGTAACAATCTCCACTGCATACGGAATCTCTTTGCTGTAGTTCAACAAGATTTTCTCACGAATGGTTTCGTTTACAAAAAAACGTTCTGGTTTGTCTGTTAATTGATCTTTTGGATAGTAGGCTGGGGATTCTGGTAATAATTCGATGATTCTTCCAAAAACTTCCGGTACATTAAAATTCTGTAACGCAGATATTGGGAAGATTTCAGCATTGGGCACTTTTGCAGTCCAGAATGCTACTTGTTCCTCTAATTGTTCCTGATTGGAATTGTCGATCTTATTCAACAATAATAAAACAGGAATTTTAGCATGAATGATTTTATTAAAGAAAGCTTCGTCTTTTAAGTCCTGCTCTCCTATTTCGACCATGTAAACCAAGATATCAGCATCTTCAAAAGCCGATTTCACAAAGTTCATCATCGACTCCTGCATTTCATAAGCGGGTTTGATGATTCCCGGTGTATCCGATAAAATCAATTGAAAATCTTCGCCATTTACGATTCCTAGAATACGGTGGCGCGTTGTTTGTGCTTTGGATGTAATGATTGATAATCTTTCGCCAACGAAAGCGTTCATCAAGGTGGATTTTCCAACGTTTGGATTTCCAATGATATTTACAAAACCTGCTTTATGTGTCATAATGTGTGTAATTTGAATCAAGTGAAGTACCAATTTTTACTCGATGATTTGAATTCGTTTAATTTTCGAATCCATAAAAAAACCTCAACGGGTACTGAGGTCAACTCCTTTATTTCTTGATGTTTCGGGCACAAAGGTACGATGGAATCCCATACTTTCCATAAGAATTACCGACTTTTTTACAACAACCAGAAACCTACAAACTGATTCAGAGGTTTTTACACATAAAAAAAGGACAGGTTTTTAAGACCTGTCCTTTAAACAATATAATAAACGTATTAAAGTTTCTTATTTCTTATTTTTGAAAAACATCAATAATCACGGTACGGTTGTAAAAACGTTCCTCTGGATATTTGTTTTTAAATGGAGAACGACTGGAATCTTCACCGTAACCAGTTGCTTCAAATTTAACATCATTCCTATTCAATTTAGCCAAAGCCGCTTCAATAATAGTTTTCACTTCATTTGCACGTTCCTGAGACAATTTTAAATTGTAGTCATCATTTCCAATAACATCAGCATGACCATGGATAATAACGGTTCCATTCATTGGAATCTTTGGTGCTACAACTTCGGTTAGGTATTTTTTATAAATAGTGATTGCTTTTGATTCATTGAATTCAAAAATAATGCTATATCTAGTTCCATCTTCTACTTTAGTTGGTGTCCAACGTGCAATATGAGCCGAAGTTTCCTTAGTTACAGCCTTCCCACTTTTAGTTTGTCCTGTCATTACGATTTTGTAATCTCCTTCTGTTTTAGCTCCTAAAATAGATTGACGAGACAAGCTCACACTTTCCTGAGTATAAGGACCAAAAGATTGCACTTTTCCATTTTCATCCGTAGTTTGTATCGACCATACAGAGAAAGCTTCGTTAGCTCCTTTTACATCAAAAACTACATCACTTTCTATTGGCAAATATGCGTTATCAGTTAATTTAGTATCAGGACCACTTTGAAATTCGGCCATTAATACGGGAGAACTACTTTCGATCGAAACCCTTCTATCCCCTTCACGAAGTAAATCTAATTCCAATGTTCCTCCTGGTTGTACTGATGGAATATTTGGTTTTGACTGCCCTTTAGTAGTAATTCTTGAAGAATCAATTCCAAAAGTGTTTACCAAATAGTATTTCACTGATTCAGCCATTTCCTTACCTTCTTTAGCATTTTGTTCAGACGATCCAACCAAAGTAACTGTTGTTGATGGATTTTTTAACATACGGTCTCCCAAAATGTTCAAAATATTATAATACACATTCATTTGCCTATCAGAACGACCTGATTGGTTTATTGGAGTTACCATTTCCAATTGATCTTCTCTAAAATCAATTACTTCCTCTCTTTTAAGTAGTTTGTAACGACTTGGTATTTCAGATGAACCAGCATTAAAGAACACATAGTTACGTAATGGAAAAACTTCCCTAACACGTTGTTTTGCAGCCACATTAGCAGGTGCATTTACTGAAAACTGAACTTCTGGATCTACAACTGCTGCTGTATTATCCTCTGGTGTTGAAATTTGACGACCTTGACCAAATTTAAGTGCTACACCAGCTCTTATGGTTGTAATGTTCAATGTTTCTATAGAACGTGGATTTTGTCCAAAGTAAGGATGAAACGAAGCAAAAGGAGAAAGCACGAATTGTGTTTTACTACTTTGTGATGAAAGCGGAATATCATACCCCAATCCGATTTGCATCGAAATGATGTTCTTCTTAACATCGCTTAAATCACCATTTACTGCTGGAGTTGCCTCCTGATCCGGATAATCCGGATTGATTCCTAATTGATAATTAAATGATTTATCCAAATTAAAAGCAAAACGAGGTCCACCAAATAAATAGAAATTAGATTTGAAAGGAGCAAAACGCAAACTTGGTTCTACGGTTATGTAGCTAATATTTGTTTTTAAATCCGCTGGACAGTCACAAGCAGTTAGCACTTGATCAAACTTAGCTTTGCGGTTGTCGTAACCAGCTTGCAACATAAAACCCAATCGTGTACCCGGACGATGGTACTCTAAAAGAGGGGCAACAAACAGTTCAATACCATCAGCTTCATGAAAAGTAGCTGGCGGTGTAAAATCAGAACTCAATTTATGAGTTGAGCCTTCATAGAAATTAAAATTGGCTCCCCCAGCTACACCAAACCACCATGATGGTTTTGTGTATTGTATTTCTTGTGCCTGGACTGGTGCTTGAATACTTAACCAAACTAAAGCAACTGTTAGTATGCTTTTTAGCGTTAAGGTATTGGGGAATATTGTACTATACAAATCCTCTTTACAATTAGTTTTTGCTTTCATTTTTATATTTTTTATTTTGTTGAAATAAATCCCGCCCTAAGACGGAATGAGTTTTTTTATCTAAATCAGTACCTTAGTTAGGGTACATTAATAACTGTATTAACCATAGTAACTGAAGCTACAAGAGAAATTGCTCTACCATTCAATACCGTTAGCAAAGGATTTGTACTGTTAGCAGGAGAAGATAGTGTTACACCTGAATTAGCAATAATATTTCCAATCATCACTCCACCTCCAGCATAATTAATAACCGCAGCTGTACCAACATACCAATATACATTATTGGGATTACCAACACCGTTTAAAAATCTAACACTACGAGGTACTGTGCTACCTACTGTTAAAGTAGAAGGTGCTTGAAAGTACCATGTTGCATTAGGATTACCCTGTGCATCTAACACAAGATCTCCATTACTTATGGCCAATGAGCTACTGGCTGTATAAATACCAGGGGCTAATGTTAACCCACCTAATTCACTTGCAGCGGCAATACCTCCTGGCATTTGAGCTGGAGAAATACTAAGATAAAGTGCTCGGGCTGCATTCAATCCAGCTAATGCAGTTGCTGCTTTGCTCGCGCTTCCTGGCGCTGGTGCATCGGAAAATATTCCATTAGTCACAAGACCATTATGTAATGTGGTTACTGTATAAGTATCGCCATTTGTACCATCTGTAAAACCTGTTACTGTTGATGCAACCGCGGTAGTGCCCATTGAACCATTAATTACAGTAAACAACCCTTGATTTGTGATTCCTGCATTACCTCCGAATACTCCAAATCCTAAACCGTTAGTTGTATTTACAGGAGGAATCACTGGAATTAATGTTCTAAAGTTCCAAGTCACATTATTTGCCAACGCAGTACCTGAAGTATTTTGAGCACCAGTGGTCAAGGTAACAGTGTATAACGTATTTCCAGCCAAGGGAACAACAGGTGAGAACGTAAACGTTGTCCCTGCATCGTTAGGGCTAATTGTACCTAATATTGCAATGGCACCTTGCCTAACAGTAAATGTTGTAGCATTTAAAGTTAGTGGATTCATTGGTACATTAAAAGTAACCGAAATCACTTTATTCAATGGAACTGCTGTTGCATCACTAAAAGGATCAGCTAAAGTGATAAATGGCGCAGCATCTGTAGTAAATGTCCATATATAATCTGTTTGCAAAGCATTTCCAGCTTCGTCTTTGACTGATGTTTTAACTCTACCCGTATAAACAGTATTAGCTGCAAGGATACTAGCAGGCGTAAAAGTTGCTGTTGTACCTGAATAGTTAACAGTACCTGATACAGGCGCTCCTGCGGCCGTTAAAAGAATAGAGGATTCGTCTATGGTTTCCGGATTCATTTCTTTATTGAAATTGATCGTAATCATTTGGTTTAATGCAACACCAGTGGCATCATCAATTGGACTGGTGAATGAGACTACAGGACACTCTCCAACAATTTCCTCGAAATCATCAGTTGCACAACCTGAAATTAATGCAATAAATAATATTGCAATGGTTAGTAGGGATTTTTTCATTTTTTTTGGGGTTTTATTTATGAGAAATGTTAAATATTTCACAATACAAAGATTAGCCAGTTTTAGGCAGAAACTATTACACTATAAAACCTATGTATTGTAATATTCACACATTAAATAAAACCGAAAAGACAAAAGTATATTAGCATAAACCTATAAGCTTGCTTTTAAAACCGTTTAGAAATATAAATTAGTCATATTAACCATTCAAGTACCAATAAAAACCAGTATTAGATCTCGACTACGCTCGATATCAATGTAATTTAGTCAAGGATTTGTCAGTGCGAGTTGAGTAATAATTCGCAACAAAAACCATTATTAACCACGAAAAAAAAATTACAAATGAAAGACTTATAGATAGAGTATTATACATTAGAGCTATCACATTAAGGTATAAAATAACCCAAAGTAACGGCTCAAACTGCTTGACTTTATCAGGGCAAACGCACGAGTTTTATTTTTGCCACGAATTGCACGAATTAGCACAAATAGTATTGATTCTAAAATAAATTACACAAATTTTTATCTGTACCTTACAGATTTGTGGAATATTATAACATCCAAATTAGTGTTATTTCGTGTAATTTGTGGCTACTTTTTTTATTTCTGGAACTGGTGCGTTTGCCCTGTTGACTTTATGCCATTGCGCTTGATGTGATAAAAAGGAATTGAGCTTTTTTTGTCTATTGATAGCGAACAATTTAACTTTTAAAAAAAAGGTAAAAAAAAAATCGAGATTCTTAAATCTCGATTTTTAGATACTAAATCCTGCTAGGATAAAGTAGTGTATGTATAATTATGATTTTTAAATTTTGAATAGATGAACATGGAGTACGCACACATAAAAACTTAGTAACTGCTTACCTTTTAATTGCTCCGAGTTTTACATTTTTTTTGTAAAATTGGATTTTAATTCTGCTTCGGCAATTAGCTTTTTCGTTATTGTTTTCTTGTAGTCAATCCTTTTGCAAGGGTAAACAAAATTCTAATGCTACATCAGGAGCCAGGTTCTTAATAAATCAAACCGCTTATAGTTTTCTTCCTTGAATAACTCGAAACAAAACTGCAACAATGGCTATAACAAGAAGAATGTGAATGATTGATCCTACGCTGTAAGCAAAGAATCCGATAGCCCAAAAAAGGACTAAAATAACGGCAAGGGTATAAAGTAGATTACTCATGATTTTTTTTGATTAATTTTTATTGTCAACTCCTAAATTTTTGAATGCTTCCCCTACTTCATTGATATCGTGATTAATTTCACGTTTAAAGGATTGCCAATCTGCATTAGCATCATTTTTGTAGGTTTCCATTTTAGATTTAAGGTCTTTGTTTTTTTGTTCTAAAGCTTCAATATTTTTTTCATACTTGGCATCAATTGATTCTCCAGTATTTTTCATTTTTAGCTTTAATTCTGCAATTCGTTCATTGTTTTTATTAATGATAGAATCTCCAGAATTTTTGAATGCTTTCCATTCTTCTGTAGTTGCCGCTTTTTTAGCTTCTATGTATTCCTCGTTAGCTTCTTTTAGATTTTCTTTAGCTTCTATCTCCTCTTGAGTAGCAGGTTTACAACTCACGAATGCAGTTGCCACAACAAACATTGCTACCCCTAATAAAAAAACTGTTTTACTTATTTTTAATTGTTTTGTCATAATATTACAATCCTTGAATAATTTTATATACTTCCTCTTGCGTTTTCCCAAGTTTGACTTGAAGTTTGGCAATCATTTCTTCTTTTTTATTCTCTAGAAACAACAAATCATTATCCATTAAAGCAGCAAATTTTTGTTTTAATTTTAGTTTTTGCTCTTCCCAATCCCCATTTATTTCTATAGCATTCATACCTTTTTAATTTAATTGTATTTTAATTTAATTGTAAAATGGTTTCCCAACCTCACAAAGTTGACTTGATTTAGTTAAAAAAGTGTTATATAACTATTTAAAGAACTTATATATTTCACTGATTTTAATAATGCTATAAAAAATAAAAAAAGCGCAATTTATTCCTTGAAGAGTTATACCCTAGGTGTTTTTAACTTTAACTTTTTTAATTTAAAATAAGTAGGTACAGAAAGAGGCTGTTACAAAAAACAGCCTCCAATCTTAAAATCCCCTTCATTATTTCCACTCCACAATTGTTGACCAAATTATAAATACCACTTCGGATATTCACTTTTTAGTTATTTTTTTATACTTGGTATTGTTTAAGATTCGTCTTTTGTAGTACGAACAAGGCTAATGCCTGAAACAAAAAACACGATACCCAGTACCCCGTAAATAATAAGTTGTTTTACATCTTTTGTACTACCGGCTGTATTAGTAAAAACTACAGCAGTATATATTAGTCCTGCTATTCCTAATGCGGTGAGCAAGGCTCCAAAAATTCTTTTTAGATTCATGATACTTAATTTAAAGATTGATTATTGCAGAAAGTAATTTCTACCATACAAAAGTCACTTAATTCACCTTAAAATCTATTACAAAATTCTATGGGATATTTGTATTATTCGCAGATTTCCATAACCAATAACCAACTGTAAGTGATAACATTACACCCGATATCAACTTAGTATTTATTGTGTTTTAAACTTGCTTTTCATTGCACAAAATCAGAAATAATGATATATAAAAAAAAATGACACAACTTCTCTATTAGAAATTGTATCATTTAATGAAAACGAAAAGATAAAATCGAACGGAATGAATTACATTCTATCCATATACCAATTCAATTCTTTTTCCATTTTTTTATATTTAAAAATGTTCGTGATAATTTTTTGTAAACGGATAAAAGCAGTTTCACTTTTAACCACATAATCAAATGCTTTATGGTGCATACAATTAACGGCTACCTCAATTTTATCCTGTGAAGAGAGCATAATTACAGGAATATCTTGATTAAATGCTTTTATTTTATCCAATGTTTGCAAGCCATTCATTGCCGATTTTTCGATACCATCAAGTTGATAATCTAAAATAATTACATCGGGCTCATGCGATAGATTTTCCAAACAAAGTTCACCTGTTGGATAAGTTTCAATAGAGAAGTCAGCCAATTCCATAAATTCAATTTCCATTGATTTTAAGAATAAAGCATCATCATCTACTAAGAATAGTTTTATTTTATTTCCGTTTTTCACGATAAAGTATTTTTAATTAATTTAAGTTCTAATTCTAATTCTTCGCAAGATTGATTGCAAACCGTTTCCAGTTTAACTACCATCTCAGCAATTTCGTTTGTAAATTGGTTCGAATTAGCCGCATCTTGTATTTTTTTTGAAATTTGTTCTAAATCTGGACTCATTCCCATTATCGAAAAAGACGGAATCAGTTTGTGTACCGATGACCCTAATGTTTCCCAATCTTTGTCCACAACACTTTGTTTCATTGCACCAATAATAGGTGGAGTTTGTTCTAAATAAATAGAAATCATCTCCATCATCAATGACGAATTAGACTTTGTTCGGGTTTTTAAGTATTCTAAATTCGTAACTTTTATTTTTGGAATTTGGTTTATCTTGAATGAGGCTTTTCGAATGTTTTGCTTTTTTATGACGCTTACAATTTTGCTGTACAACAAACGTTCGTCAACTGGTTTTGCAATGTAATCGTTCATCCCAACAGCTTTACATTTTGCTAAATCCACCGTGGTTACATCGGCAGTAAGGGCAATAATTGGAATATCTAATTTTAAGGTTTTTCTAATGTATTCTGTGGCATCAAAGCCGTTCATAATAGGCATTTGTAAATCCATCAAGACTAGGTCATAAGTTTCGCTTTCGAGCTTTTCGACCGCAATTTTTCCGTTTTCGGCAATATCGCGTTCAAAACCAAAATCATCCAAAAGGGTTTTCATTAATAATTGATTTAAAGGCATATCCTCTACAACCAATACTTTTATATTTTTAATATCTGTCTCTAATGCAACTATTTCGGCTTCTGGCACCGCTTCAGCATTTGTTTTTAAAAATGGTAGTATAAAACTAAAGGTAGAACCTTCTTTAATTTTACTTTTCACACTGACAGTTCCGCCTTGGGGTTCCACCAATTGTTTTACTATGGCTAAACCTAGACCAGTACCACCATACAGTCGGGAAGTGCCGCTAGTAGCTTGCTGAAAATCATCAAAAATAGTATCAATTTTTTCTTCTTCGATACCTATTCCAGTATCCGCAATAGCAAATTCGACGGTAACACTTTCTTGATCTTCGTTAATCAAACGAACACTAACCGTTATCTTCCCCTGTGAAGTAAATTTTATCGCATTGCTAACTAAGTTCAAGATAATTTGGTGCAAACGCACGGGATCACCCAGCAATACTTTTGGAATATTAGCATCATATTCAGTAAATAATTTTAAGTTTTTTTCCTGAATTTTGGTTTCAAAAACATGTAACATCGCTGAAATAGAAGCCGATAGCTTGAATGGAATGTTTTCAAATGTCATTTTCCCAGCATCCACTTTTGCTAGGTCTAGAATATCATTTATGAGAACAATCAAGGCATCGCCACTTACTTTTATAGCTGATAGATATTCTTTTTGTTTAGCCGTTAATTCGGTTTTTAATACCACTTTAGTAAATCCAATAATAGCATTCATTGGCGTACGAATTTCGTGGCTCATATTCGATAAAAATTGCTGTTTTGCTTTTACAGCATTTTCAGCAGTTAGGGTGGCTTCTTCGGCATTTCGTTTTTCTTCTTCAGCAATTTCAGTAGCCAGTTCAGCAAATATTCTAGCTTCTATCAATTCTGTTGCAATTCTTTTTTGTTCGGTAACATCTCTGGCCACAACAACAACGCCTAATACATTTGCGTTTTCATCCTTATAAACGGATCCATTGCACAAAACATCGGTTAGCTTTCCTTCTTTATGACGCAAAGTAAGTGGTGAATCAGTAATAGAACCTTTGTCAAAAACTTGCTCATATACTTCACGTGCCTTTTGTGGTTCTGTAAAATAATCAAAGAAATTAGAGTCCTCTAACCCTTCACGCTCTACACCAGTAATCTTAACCAATGCCTGATTCATATCCATAATTTTACCCGTAATACTAATGGTAACTAATGGATCGAGACTGGCTTCAATAAGACTCAAAACATATTGAGAGGCTAATTTTTGATCGGCAGTATGAGTTTCTAATTCACTGTTTTTATTTTTATGATTGTTTATAATAAGGATTACAAAAATAAAAATGGCGATCAGAAAAATGAGTAGTAATATAAAGAGTAATCCTGAAAACTGGTTGTTATTTTCGTTTTCGACTTTCCGAACCTTTAATAATTCAAATTCTTCCTTATTAATAGCCGTAATTACATTTCTGATTTTATCAGTAAGATTTTTTCCCTCGTTAATAATAGCTGCTTTTTGCGTATTATTCAATAAAAAAGGATTCTTTTTGACAATATTTTTTTCTATCAAAAGCAATCTTTCCACCACCGTTTTTTTCAATAGTGCGATTCTAATTTCCTGATTTTTACTTTTTTTAGTAAGTGCAGTCAAATCAGCTAAATTAGAATTTGTCTTTGATTTAAACTCGTTATAAGAGCTTAAATAAGTATTATCTCCAGACAATAAATAGCCTCTAAATCCATTTTCAACAGTAAGAACATCCAATAAAACCTCATTACTTTTACTAATGATTTCTTGGGTATGAATCAGTTTTTTAGTTGAGGCAATATCGTTTTGGCTATTCAAATAAAATATTGCCAACACTGTACTCAATAATACACCAGAGAGAACATAAAATAGGAATGCTCTTTTTTCAAATATGAATTTCATAATATTTGTACAAAAATTAATTTAGGTTTTTTACAATCCCTATTTCTTCTAAAGGACTTCTCCTTTTGTCTTTTAATTGTTTGAAATGAGAAGGCGAAAGCCCCGTTACTTTCTTAAACTGACTTGATAGATGGGCTACACTACTGTATCCCATTTTCCAGGCAATTTCAGTAATATTATGTTCTCCGTAAATTATTAATTCTTTAATGCGTTCTGTTTTATGAGAAATTATAAATTGCTCAATAGTTGTACCTTGTACTTCTGAAAACAAATTAGATAAATACGTATAATCGTGATTCATTTTTTCGCTTAAATAATCCGAAAAATTAACTTTGATAATGTCATCAGAGTGGTGCACCATTTCGATGATAATATTTTTGATTTTTTCAATCAACATCGATTTCTTGTCGTCCATCAATTCGAGTCCGGATAGTAGTAAATTTGCCTTTAGATCTTGACGCTGAGTCATAGAAATAGTTCCCATAACCTCAACTTCTCCTAAATCAACAACAATAAAGTGTAAACCAAGCTTTCTTAATTCTTCTTTTACGGCCATTTTGCAGCGGTTGCTGACCATGTACTTAATGTATAATTTCAAATTATTTCCTTTTTATAACTAATTGCGCAAAATTAAAACAGTTTCTCCATAAATACTTGTAAAACTTTAGCTAATAGTTACACAATTCCCATGTTGTGATTTTGTAATAATAAATCCCTAAACCAGCCTATAAACAGGCTGAACTAAAGACATAATTACTATTTTAAGTTACCAATTAAAAGCACTACAGTGCTGTTTTTGCTTTAGAATAAATTTTTAACAGCAAAACAGATTCCTTCATAATTATTCAAAACACGAAAAAAATACATCCATTTTCACTTCATCTTTTATATTTTTCATCTTATTTGAATACGCTTTGAGTCACAAAGATAATTATTAAGACTAATTTTTAAAATTAAAAGTTCATCATAACATTTTACAATACTCAATTAACATAACAATTAACAACATCTCAATACTCAACAACACCCCTATCAAGTCATTACACGAAATAAAACATTTTTTAAAATTGGCATTGGAAATGTAGAATTTAATTGTATCTTTGCACCCGAAACATCGCGGGATAGAGCAGTAGGCAGCTCGTCGGGCTCATAACCCGAAGGTCACAGGTTCGAGTCCTGTTCCCGCTACTAAGGTAGCCTTATTGAGATTACAAAACGTACATCGCGGGATAGAGCAGTAGGCAGCTCGTCGGGCTCATAACCCGAAGGTCACAGGTTCGAGTCCTGTTCCCGCTACTAAGAAAAGCTTCATAGAAATATGAGGCTTTTTTTTTATTTAAAAAACTTTTATATGGATGAATTCGTAGTTTACATTCTATATTCTGAAAAATTTCATCAGCACTATACTGGATATACTTCCAATATTATTGAACGCTTCAAATCCCACAATCTTTTAGCAACAAAAGGACATACAATCAAGTACAGACCATGGATTGTAATTCATATTGAATTTTTCAATTCTAAATCTGAGGCAATGAAAAGAGAAAAATATTTAAAAACTGGAATAGGACGTGAATTTATTAAAAATATTATTCAGAACTTTTAACTCGTCGGTTCATATCCGCCACGGCGGACACAGGTTCGAGTCTCCGAAGCGGCGGACTACTAGAAAAGCTTCATAGAAATATGAGGCTTTTTTTTATTTAAAAAACTTTTATATGGATGAATTCGTAGTTTACATTCTATATTCTGAAAAATTTCATCAGCACTATACTGGATATACTTCCAATATTATTGAACGCTTCAAATCCCACAATCTTTTAGCAACAAAAGGACATACAATCAAGTACAGACCATGGATTGTAATTCATATTGAATTTTTCAATTCTAAATCTGAGGCAATGAAAAGAGAAAAATATTTAAAAACTGGAATAGGACGTGAATTTATTAAAAATATTATTCAAAACTTTTAACTCGTCGGTTCATATCCGCCACGGCGGACACAGGTTCGAGTCTCCGAAGCGGCGGACTACTAGAAAAGCTTCATAGAAATATGAGGCTTTTTTTATGGAATAAAACTAAAAAACTCACATCAACCACTCCGGAATACTAAAAAATTCTTCATAGAGATATGTAGTTTATCAAGTCATCACCCACCTTAACTTATAAGAGCCTGTTTATATTTAGAGCCTATTTAAATTTATTTAAAAAAAGAAAATTTCTTTTTCCCCGTCCGTAAAGGGTGCAAAATTTCTTAAAAATTTATCAAAATTACACCCTTTAGGGATAGGGGAAATTAATTTTGATGAATTTTAAACAGACTCTTATTAAAAAAATTCTTTTCCCTATTCCTAAAAGGAAAGCTTCTTAAAATAAAATTTAACAAAAACATTATACACATAAAGAATAGAATTTAGAAAGCAGCTTATAACTTTGCTAAAAACTAAAATTCACCAACTATAATTAATTTACCATCTATGAAAAATAAAATAACAGTACTAGTATTATTATTGTTTATAGTACAAATTAAAGCTCAAAACTTAAACGTAATGACTTATAATATCCGTCTCGACGTGGCTTCTGATGGAGAAAACAGTTGGTCTCATCGCAAAGATTACTTTAATTCTCAAATTCAGTTTTACGAACCAGATGTGTTTGGAATTCAAGAAGCTACCCCTAATCAGGTTATTGATATTGCCACAGCACTTCCAGAATATAACCATGTGGGAATAGGACGAGAAGAAGAAGGAAAGGGAGAATCTTCGAATATATTTTATAAAAAAGAACATTTAAAAATACATAGTAGTGCTACTTTTTGGCTTTCCGAAACACCAAATAAAATTTCCAGAGGCTGGGATGCTGCATGCAATCGGGTATGTACGTATGCATTGTTTGAAGATCAAAAAAACAAACAAATGTTTTGGGTTTTTAATACGCATTTAGACCACATGGGAGAAGAAGCCAGAACAAAGGGAATTGAGTTAATTCTGCATAAAATGAAAGAGTTAAACACAAAAAATTATCCTGTTGTTTTTATGGGTGATTTTAATTTGGAACCTAGTTCAGAAAGTATTATTGCCTTAAAAAAAGTAATGAATGATACAAGAGATTTTTCAGTAAACAAACCTTTTGGTCCTTCGGGTACATTTAATGGCTTTAAGCATAATGAGCCTGTAACACTATTATTAGATTACATTTTCATCTCGCAACAAAACACATTTAAAGTGAAAAAATTTGCAGTATTGAGTGATTCAAAAGACTTAAAATACCCTTCAGATCATCTACCGGTTTACACTGAATTAAGCTACAAATAGAATATGCTGTTTTTAATACTCAAATTGATTTTATTAAAGCCATTGATAATTTCAAAAAAACTATTCGAATTACTAAAAAAGCTTCAGAGACATCTGAAGCTTTTTTATGATTATCCCCCGCTCATTTTTACAAGAACTTCAAAAAATACTTTTTACTTTTTTTCGAAAAACAACCGGATAACTCCAAAAAGTTTACTTACTTTTGCGGCCGCAATGGTTTGGCTATATTTTTCGGTAGAGTCAACTAAGAGGGAATCAGGTGTAAATCCTGAACAAGCCCGTTACTGTAAGTTCCATGCAACATTTTGACAGATTTTAAGAAAATAAAATTTTCTAGTAAATCTTAACTTTTGCCACTGTATCGCTTCAAAACGAGATGGGAAGGCAGCTCAAAATGGGGACAAGTCAGGAGACCTGCCACTGCGTATAAACTGAAGCTTTCGAGGACCAAAGCTTTCAACACAAAAGAACCAGATATAGATTTGGTTTCAATTTTTCCGATACTACTATTTTTAGTAAATAGAACTTTATGCATCTATGTAAATCTATATTACATGGAAGTTTAGTACTGTTTGTATGGATTGTATTTACAAATCCTTCCTACGTACAGAACCAACTTCCTGTACTAAAAAAAGAGTCCAACTCTTTAAAACCGCACCATTTAAGTGAGGTAATTCTGCATTTCTTCCAATTAAAAATATCAACAAACAATAACCTTTAAAATTAACAAATGAAGAAAATTCTCTTTACCCTATTCGTAATCATGTCCTTAACAGCATGTTCTGATGACGAAATTGCATCACCAGAAATCGGACTTACAGAACCAGATGGCGGTTATACAATTGACAAAATGCAGTGGCTTCGCATTCAACCTGAAGTAAAAAATGCCAATGATGCAACTTTTTCATGGTCCTTAGAGGGAGAAGAAATTGCCTCTACAGCTAATTTAGTTTACGTTTTTGCCGAAGCTGGAACTTACAACCTTGAATTTAAAGCAAAAAATGCTGGAGGAGAAAATAGCAAAACTTTTGCCATAACGGTAAACGACAAAACCTATTTGAATAAAATAACTCAGGTATTTGACTATTTCCCTGCTCCTGGACAATCCGTTAACAAATTTCCTACAGCGACCGAGGATGACACTAGTGAGTCCATGCGCGTAAAAGCACAAACAGCTCTTAAAGCTGGTAATTTAATCAGTCTAGGAGGATTTGGTGGTTATGTGGTATTTGGCTTTGACCATACGGTAATCAACAAAGAAGGGAATGATTTTTCGGTATTAGGCAACGCATTTACTAACGGTGCTGAACCCGGAATTATCATGGTTTCTTATGATGCAAATGGAAACGGAAAAGCCGATGACGAATGGTATGAAATTGCTGGATCAGAACACAGCAAGTCAACAACCATTAAAAACTACGAAATAACCTATTACAAGCCAGAAACCGAACCTACAAATGCTAGTGAACCCAATTACATTCGCTGGACGGATAACCAAGAACAAACAGGCTACATTGCTAAAAACAGATTCAACACCCAATCGTATTTTCCATTATGGAAAGGAGAAACAATAACGCTAAAAGGGACTTTATTAACTTCTAATTTAGTACAACAAGGATTCTGGATGACTCCACCGTATGAATGGGGTTATGCTGACAACTGGCCTAATACGGATGCCAAAACACAAATTAATTTGGATTGGGCTGTGGATAAAGATGGCAAAGCGGTACAATTACAAGGCATAGATTTTGTAAAAGTATATACTGCTAATCTCGCTGGCAACAGTGTAACAGGAGAAGCTTCAACCGAAGTGTCTGGTTTTACCGATTTGAATTTAGTTCTAAATAAATAGATGCAATATTTTCAAAGCTACTTAAATACTAGTCCTTTTTATAAAAACTCCTGAGTAATCGGGAGTTTTTATATTTAAAGCTTGTTAGAATTCTATTTTTTTTTAAAATTTAACTCCCTTCTATTTCGCTATTTCAAAATAAAATTCTATTTTCGTAAACGATTACGGAAGAATGAAAAATAAAATAACCATTAGCGACATTGCCAAAGAATTAGGAATTGCTCCTGCTACGGTTTCCCGTGCGTTAAGTAATCATCCTGAAATAAGTGCCAGTACCAAGAAAAAAGTAAAAGCCGTTGCCGAACGTTTGGATTATATGCCTAACAAAATAGCTTCATCGTTACGCTCTGGAAAAACAAAACTGATTGGTGTTTTGATTCCAACAGCAGAACATTTATTTTTTGGTTCCGTAATTCACGGCATTTCAAATTTAGCAAGCCAGCACGGTTATGATGTTTTAATCTATCAATCGAACGAATCAGAAGAATTTGAAAGAAAGGGAATTGATACCTTTATTGGTGCCAGAGTCGATGGTATTCTTGTTTCCATTTCTAAAAACACCACTAATTTTTCTCATTTCCAATCGGTTAAAGAGAAAAACATTCCGATTGCTTTTTTTGATCGAACCAATGACGATTTAGAAATTTCTTCGGTTTGTATTGATGATTATTTAGGAGCATTTATGGCAACCGAATCTTTAATACAATCAGGATACAAAAGCATTGCTCACATTTCCGGACCGCAACACATCAAAGCTTTTACAGAAAGAATTCGTGGTTACAAAGCCGCCTTAGAACAATACAATATTCTTTTTGATACCAACTTAATTTACAACGGAGACATTAGTATTGAAGCAGGAAGAAAAGGAGCAGCCCATTTTTTAAGTTTAGAAAATAAGCCTGACGCCATTTTTGCTGTGGAAGATTTTACGGCGCTTGGCGTTTTGAAAGAATTAAAAGAAAGAGCAATTCAGGTTCCTGATGCGTTTGGAGTCATTGGTTTTTGCAATGACTTATTTGGAGAACACATCACTCCTTCTCTATCGACTGTGGATCAAAAAACAGTGCAAATGGGCGAAGAAGCCTTCCTTCTTATTTACGAGTTAATTTCGAAAAAAGGAGAAAAAACAAACCATCAAAAACGAATATTGACGCCAATATTAATCACAAGAGAGTCTTCAAAAAAGAACTAAAAAAAATTTAATAATCACCGTAAACGATTACGTAAAACAATAAAAAATGACATACCAACCAGCAGCCAACCGATACGATAAAATGGAATACCGCAGATGTGGAAACTCAGGATTAAAACTTTCTGCATTTTCATTAGGACTTTGGCACAACTTCGGAGAAAACAGCGATTTTGAAAACAGTAGAAACTTAATCAAAACGGCTTTTGACCATGGAATTACCCATTTTGATTTGGCTAACAATTACGGTCCGCCTCCAGGATCAGCAGAAAGCTGTTTCGGAAAAATTTTAAAATCAGATTTCAAAAATTACAGAGATGAGATGATCATTTCGTCTAAGGCAGGTTATACCATGTGGGACGGTCCTTATGGCGATTGGGGTTCGAAAAAATATTTGGTTTCCAGTTTAGACCAAAGTTTAAAAAGAATGGACTTGGAATATGTCGATATTTTTTACCACCACCGACCTGATCCCGAAACACCCTTAGAAGAAACCATGGCAGCTTTGAATTTAATTGTTCAACAAGGAAAAGCGTTGTACGTTGGTATTTCGAACTATCGCCCAGCAGAAGCGGAAAAAGCTTTTCAATTATTGAAAGAAATGGGGACGCCTTGCCTGATTCACCAACCTAAATATTCGATGTTTGAACGTTGGGTAGAAGACGGACTTTTAAATTTATTAGGCAAAGAAAAAGTGGGTTGCATTCCGTTTTCACCATTAGCACAGGGATTATTGACTGATAAATATTTGAACGGAATTCCAGCCGATTCGAGAGTAGCCACCAGCGGACAATTCCTGAAAGCCGATCATATTACTCCTGAAAGACTTGAAAAAATTATAGCGCTCAATAACATCGCAAAAGAAAGAGGTCAAAAATTAGCTCAAATGGCGCTGGCCTGGATTTTACGCGATGACAGAATTACTTCGGTATTAATTGGTTCGAGCAAACCTGAACAAATTATAGATTCTATCAAAGCTTTGGAAAATACCAATTTCAACACGGAAGAATTAGACAATATCAATTCCATTTTAAAATAAATCAACCTAAACCCAACCAAAATGAAAAATCAAAAAAACATAAAAGCCTACAGTCTTTTATTCTTTTTAGCTTTTGCATCGACAATTTTCGCTCAAGGGAGACAAACCATCAACTTTGATGCGAACTGGCAATTTACCAAAGGAGAAATAGCCGGTGCTGAAAAACCGAATTTTAATGATAAAACATGGAAAACGCTAGATGTTCCGCATGATTGGAGTATTGAAGGTCCTTATGACAGAGACAATCCAACAGCACGTGGCGGAGGTTATTTGCCAGCTGGAATTGGCTGGTATCGCAAGACTTTTAAAGTTGATGCTGCCGATGCAACTAAATTATTCACAATCGAATTTGATGGCGTTATGGCCAATAGTGATGTTTGGATTAATGGAACACATTTAGGAAAACGTCCTTATGGATACATTAGTTTCAGTTATGATTTGACGCCTTATTTGAACTTTGGAAAAGACAAAACCAATACCATTGCCGTTAGAGCCGACAACAGCATTCAACCCGCTTCCCGTTATTACACCGGTGCAGGGATTTACCGTCATGTGCGTTTAGTTGCTGTCAATAAAACACATTTTAAACATTGGGGGACACAAATTACAACTCCTAATCCAACTGCTAAAAAAGCAGTGGTAAGCATCAAAACCGAAATAGAAAACAAAGGGGCTGCCGGAACTTATAAATTACAAATTGAGATTGTTGACAACACAGGAAAAGTGGTAAAAACTACCGAAAGCCAGGAAAATATTGCAGCGAATAAAACCAACGAATTATACAAAGAAATCGAAATTCTAAATCCTAAATTATGGGATATTGAAGAACCAAATTTGTACACTGTAAATACAAAACTGTATTCTGGGACTACATTGGTTGACAACCAAACGATTACTATTGGAATCAGAAACGCCGAATTTAGAGCCGAAACCGGTTTTTGGCTAAACAATAAAAATTACAAAATAAAAGGAGTTTGCCTGCATCATGATGGTGGAGCCGTTGGAGCAGCAGTTCCGCTTGGCGTTTGGAAAGAGCGCTTACAAAAATTAAAAGAAGTGGGCGTAAACGGAATTCGTACTTCGCATAATCCTGTAGCGCCCGAATTTCTTGATTTGTGTGACCAAATGGGATTTGTGGTTATGGATGAAACTTTCGATACCTGGACGGCAGCCAAGCACAATGGAGAAAAAGGTTATAATTTATACTTTAAAGAATGGTGGGAACAAGACACCAAAGACATGATTTTGAGAGATCGAAATCATCCTTCGATTGTGATTTACAGTATTGGAAACGAAATTCATGACGATTTGAGCTATCCAGAAGGCTACAAAAAATATAAAATGCAGGAAGATGTAGTAAAGAAATACGACAACAGCCGACCGGTAACGATGGCTCTTTTTAGACCCAACGTTTCTAAAGTATATGACAATGGTTATGCTGCACAGATGGAAATTGTAGGGCAAAATTACCGTGAAAACGAACTGATTGCTGCTCATGAAGCGCATCCAACCTGGAAGGTTATTGGTACCGAAAACACACATGTTATTAGCCAATGGCTGGCTTTAAGAGACAAGCCGTACATGGCAGGACAATTTTTATGGACAGGTTATGATTATTTAGGGGAAGCCGACTGGCCAGAAACAACGAACAATCAAGGTTTGTTTGACAGAGCTGGAAACTGGAAACAACAATCATTACAAAGAGACAGCTGGTGGTCTGCTGAGCCTGTAGTGCATATTGTTCGAAAATCGGATAATGCCGGTGCTGGTTTTTGGGTTTCCGATTGGACACCGAGCGACTTTGACACCTATGATAACGCCAAAGTAAATGTGTATAGTAACTGCGAAGAAGTGGAACTTTTCCTGAACGATACATCATTAGGTTCATTGAAAAAACCTGCAGACGACTCGCCAAGAGAATGGAATGTCACTTTTGAAGAAGGAACGATAAAAGCCATTGGAAAAAACAACGGAAAAGTGGTTACTCAGGAAGAACACACTTCTGCCGGGAAACCTGCTAAAATTATTTTAACGCAAAGCAAAGGAACAATTGCGAACAACTGGGACGATGTCATTTTTATTACCGCGACTATTGTGGATGACAAAGGAATCAGATGTGCCAATGCCGATCATCTAATCCAATTCTCTATTACGGATTCAGGTAAAATTATTGCCGTTGACAATGGTAACATCATCAACCACGATGGTTACCAAGGTCAGAAAACAAGAGCCTATCAAGGAAAAGCCATTGCTATTATTAAAGCCGCTAAAGACAACGGTAGCATTTCAATAAAAGCAGATGTTGAAGGTTTGACACAAGGAGCAACAACGCTTACTATTGTTTCTGAGAAGAAATAATAGTCTTTAATTATTTA
>NZ_JBCFQL010000002.1:0-290549 GCF_041729725.1 Flavobacterium zubiriense
TATTTTCAGTCCCTTTATTTGAATAACGAATAGCTTCGAAATTAGTATTCATAGTACTAAGCTTCTTTAATTAAATGTGTAAAAACACCTGAAACCACTGTTTTAAAGTTTAATTCTAACATGTAGGAAACCAAAAGTCATCTTTAAATTTTGTGATTTTAAGACCCTAATTTGCATTTTCAAAATTCCAAATTATAAACTATCTTCGTTTTTAAATTGAAAGATTAGACAGCAGTCATTGTCATTTCTAAATCTAAATCCCTAAATGTCTTCCAATAATCTCCTACTCACTCCTATCGAATACCTAAAAGGCGTTGGTCCTAGCAGGGGCGAATTGCTGCGTAAAGAATTAGGGATTCATAAATACGGAGATTTGCTCAATTTATACCCTAACCGCTACATTGACAGAACCCGTTATTACAAAATCAACGAACTACAAAATAATGTTGCTGAGGTTCAAATTATTGGCAAGATTATCAATATTAAAACTGTAGAATTTGCCAAAGGCAGAAAACGACTCGTGGCTACTTTTATCGATGACACAGGACAAATGGAATTGGTTTGGTTTCAAGGTCACAAATGGATTCGGGAATCTTTAAAGTTGAATGAGGTGATAGTTATTTTTGGCAAATGTACTTCGTTCAGCGGCATGTACAACATGGCACATCCCGAAATTGAGCAATGGAGTGAGCACGAACAAAGTTTGCGTTCGGCAATGCAGGCCGTATATCCTTCAACCGAAGCCTTATCGAATAGAGGGATTTCTAATAAAGTGATCCATAAAATGATGCAGCAGTTGTTTTTAGAAACACAAGCCTCATTTTCCGAAACTTTACCCGATTTTCTAACCCAAGATTTGAAATTAATCCCAAAGAATGCTGCCTTATTCAATATCCATTTTCCTAAAAGTGCCGATGCTTTGGCGAAAGCCCAATTTCGATTAAAATTTGAAGAATTGTTTTTCATCCAGTTGCAACTGATTATGAAAAACCTGATTCAGAAACATAAAATTAAAGGACATCCGTTTACCAAAGTGGGTGCGTTTTTTAATGAATTTTATCAAAAATACCTGCCTTTTGATTTGACCAATGCTCAAAAAAGAGTAATCAAAGAAATCCGAAATGATATGGGTACCAATGCCCAAATGAATCGATTACTTCAAGGAGACGTAGGTTCCGGAAAAACCATTGTAGCTTTTATGAGTATGTTACTAGCAATGGATAATGGTTTTCAGGCTTGCTTGATGGCACCAACAGAAATCTTAGTTAATCAGCATTTTATTGGACTTTCAGAATTAGCTAAAAATTTAAACATAAATGTTAAGATACTTACTGGTTCAACTAAAACTTCAGATAGAAGAATTATCCATGAAGAACTAGAAAATGGTAGTTTACAAATTCTCATTGGCACACATGCCTTACTGGAAGATAAAGTAAAATTCCAGAATTTAGGCTTAGCCGTTATTGACGAACAACATCGTTTTGGGGTAGAGCAACGCTCTAAATTGTGGAAGAAAAACGACATTCCGCCACATATTTTGGTCATGACTGCCACTCCTATTCCGAGAACATTAGCTATGAGTTTGTATGGCGATTTAGATATTTCGGTTATTGACGAATTGCCTCCAGGACGAAAACCCATTCAAACCGTGCATCGTTATGATAGTAATCGTTTAAAAATTTGGAAATTTATTAGAGACGAAATTGCTTTGGGTCGCCAAATCTATATTGTTTATCCGTTGATTCAAGAATCAGAAAAAATGGATTACAAAGATTTGATGGACGGATACGAAAGTATTTCCCGAGATTTCCCGCTACCTACTTATTCCATTTCCATCGTTCATGGCAAGATGAAACCTGCTGATAAAGATGCCGAAATGAAACGTTTTTCAGAAGGAAAAACCAATATTATGGTGGCTACAACAGTAATTGAAGTGGGGGTAAATATCCCCAATGCTTCGGTAATGATTATCGAAAGTGCCGAACGTTTTGGGCTTTCGCAACTGCACCAATTGCGTGGACGCGTGGGTCGTGGTGCGGAGCAAAGTTATTGCATCTTAATTACCAGCCATAAATTGAGCGCCGACAGTAAAACCCGAATGGAAACCATGGTTCGCACTAACGATGGGTTTGAAATTGCCGAAGTCGATTTAAAATTACGTGGCCCTGGAAATTTGATGGGGACACAACAAAGCGGCGTATTGAACCTTCAAATTGCCGATATTGTTCGCGACAGAGATATTTTGGCTCTAGCCAGAGAAAAAGCACTAAAAATAGTTCGTGATGATACTCCATTACAAAAACCAGAACACGCAGTCTTAAAAACCGTTTATCTGGAATTGACTAAGAAAAAAAATATTTGGAACTACATTAGTTAAAATACTAATTTAAAACTGGTTAGTATTGTTACTAAAAGAAAATGCTTTTGTTTTTATAAAACTCACTAAGAGCCTGTTTAAATTTATTAAAAAAAAGAAATTTTCTTTTTCCCCATCCCTAAAGGGTGAAAATTTCTTAAAAATTCATCAAAATTACACCCTTTAGGGATAGGGGAAATTAATTTTGATGAATTTTAAACAGGCTCTAATAAACCTTTCTTAAAAAAAGAAGTCATAATTGGATGTAGCAAAGACAACACGCTTTAAACAGTTGTTAAAAACAGCTGAATTCTGATATTTTTTTCTACTCGAAATAAATAAAAGCTAACTTGCATATCATTAAATTTAAATAATTTATAAAACACTTTTTTTAGTAAATTATAGATTTAATTGGTTAAGAATTGTTATCAAAAATTCTTTTTTTTAAACAAAATTTAATAACAGAAATAGCTAGAATACAGAAAACAAATTACTTATATGAAAATAAAAAACTTAGTTTACGCATTACTAATTATCGGTTTAGGTTCATTTGTTACTTATCGAATTTTAGAAAACAAAAAAAAATCGGAAAAATCCAAAGGCACATCTGACAAAACAAATCCAATTGTAGTAAATGTAATTGTAATAAAACCACAGATTTTTGAAAACAACCTTTCTTTGTCTGGTTCTATTGAAGCTAATGAACAAGTAGAAATTCGTTCGGAAGTTTCAGGAATTGTTGAAAGTATTAATTTTAAAGAAGGAAGCAATGTTAATAAAGGACAATTGCTTTTTAAAGTGAATGATGCCGAACTAAGAGCACAACTAAGCCAAACTACAACCCAAGAAAAATTAGCCGCTGAAAACGAAAGAAGAGCCAGTCTTTTATTGCAAAAAGAAGCCATAAGTCAAGAAGAATATGATATTTCCCGAGCAGAATATGCTTCGGCTAAAGCACAAAGTCAGTTAATTAAGGCTCAAATTGCAAAAACTTCGGTAAGAGCGCCATTTTCTGGAAAAATTGGATTGCGTTCTATTTCATCAGGAACCTACATTACTCCTACTATTTTAGTTGCCAAATTAGTGAATATCGAAAAAGTAAAAATCAGTTTTTCTATCCCTGAAAAATATGCAGCTCAAGTAAAAATGGGCTCTGTCATCGACATTAATGTTTCAGGTTCTACTAAAAAATATACTGCAAAAATATACGCTATTGAGCCCGAAGTAGAAATTACAACGCGAACTTTAAAAATCCGTGCTATTGCTGATAATGTTGATGGAAAATTATTCCCAGGAACTTTTGCCGATGTAAAATTGTCTTTAAGCACTATTAAAGATGCGATTGTAGTCCCTACAGAAGCGATTGTACCAATACAAGAAGGTAAAAAAGTCTTTATTTCAAACATGGGAAAAGCCAAAGAAATAATGGTCGAGGCAACCACAAGAACCGACGCTTCTATTTTGATTCTTTCAGGATTAAAAGCGGGAGATACCTTAATAACCAGTGGCGTAATGTCTCTAAAGAATGGTACTCCTGTAAAAGTAAAGTTGTAAATTTTAAAGAAAGTTATAAGTTAAGAGTTAGGTGTAAAACTCTTAACTCTTAACTCTTATCCCATAACCCATAACTCAAAAATCTATAACTCGATGAGTTTATCCACCACAAGTATAAAAAGACCTGTTTTAACAATAGTACTGAACCTTTTAATTATATTATTTGGTTTAATTGGGTACAGTTTTTTAGGTGTTCGTGAATTTCCTTCAATTGATCCTGCACAAGTTTCTATTCGTACTAATTATACAGGAGCTAATTCGGATATTATTGAATCCCAAATTACCGAACCCCTAGAAAAAGCAGTAAATTCAATTGATGGAATTCGAAATATTACCTCTTCTAGCAATCAAGGAAGTAGTAATATTACTATCGAATTTAACTTAGATAAAGATCTTGAAAGTGCTGCCAATGATGTTCGTGACAAAGTTTCACAAGCCGTTAGAAACTTACCTAAAGATATTGATGCTCCGCCGGTAGTTTCTAAAGCAGATGCTGATAGTGAATCGATTATTTCGATGACGCTACAAAGTGACACACGAAATGCCTTAGAATTAAGCGATTATGCCGAAAATGTAATTTCACAGAGATTAGAAACCATTCCGGGAGTTAGTGGAGTTCAAATTTGGGGACAAAAACGCTATGCTATGCGTTTGTGGATTGATCCTGTTAAACTAGCCGCTTATGGTTGCACCGTCGCCGAAGTTCGTGATGCCTTGAATGCTCAAAATGTAGAATTACCCTCAGGAAAATTAACAGGCAATAATACCGAATTAGCGGTAAAAACGATCGGTAATTTATCCAATGCTGAAGAATTTAATAATATTATAATTCGCTCAGAAGGAGACAAAATTATACGTTTTAGCGATGTGGGAAAAGCTAGTTTAGGTGCCGAAAATATCGAAACACAACTGACACAATCAGGACTTCCAATGATTGGTATGGCCATAGTTCCCATGCCAGGAGCTAATTATTTAGATATTTCTAAAGAATTTTATAAAAAATACGAAGCACTACAAAAGGATTTGCCAAAAGACATGAAAATCAATATTGCACTTGATAATACTGCTTTTGTAAAAAAATCAGTACTAGAAGTAGTTGAGACTTTAGGCATTTCAATAGTTCTGGTTATTATTATTATCTACTTGTTTTTTAGAGACTGGGCTATTGCTTTTAGACCTTTAATCGATATTCCTGTTTCATTAATTGCTACTTTTTTTATCATGTGGCTTTTTGGTTTTTCGATTAATGTATTAACACTTTTAGCAATTGTTTTAGCCACAGGTTTAGTAGTAGATGACGGAATTGTAGTTACCGAGAACATCTATAAAAAAGTCGAAGAAGGAATGTCACCTATTGAAGCAGCTATAAAAGGTTCGAACGAAATTTTCTATGCGGTAATTTCGATTTCAGTGACTTTGGCAGCTGTATTTTTACCCGTAATTTTCTTAGAAGGTTTCGTAGGTCGACTCTTTCGGGAATTTGGAGTCGTAATTGGTGCTGCGGTATTAATTTCAGCTTTTGTCGCTTTGACCTTAACACCTATGCTGAATGCTTATTTGATGAAAGGAGGCGAACAAAAAAAGTCTAAATTCTACATAAGAACCCAGCCTTTTTTCGAAAATTTGAACAGTGGTTATGCCGATTCTTTGCAACGTTTTATGGCTAAAAAATGGATTAGCTTTCCTATTTTGATTGTTTGTTTTGGTATTATTTATTTATTTTTTACCATTTTACCAAAAGAAACCGCACCTTATGACGATCGAAGCTCGATAGTGATGCGAATGAATACTCCTGAAGGCTCTTCTTACGAATATACCGATCGCTTTATGCAGGAAATTTCAAAATTAGTAGATGATTCTATTCCTGAGAAAAAAGTAAGTTTAGTAATCTCTTCACCCGGATTTAGTTCCGCCTCTATTAATAGTGGTTTTATAAGACTCACATTAAAAGATGTTAGCGAAAGAGAAACTTCGCAAAAAGAAATTGCTGATAAATTATCGCAATGGACTAAACAATATCCAAACGCTAAAACATCCGTAATTCAGCAACCCACTATTGCAGTAAACCGACGTGGTGGTTTGCCCATTCAATATATCATTCAAGCTCCAACATTTGAAAAACTTCGAGAAAAAATTCCTGTTTTTATGGACGAAGTAGGCAAAAGTGATGTTTTTTCTATTACAGACGTGAATTTAAAATTTAACAAACCCGAAATCAATGTGACCATCAACCGTGAAAAGGCTGAAAGTTTGGGTATTTCTATACTCGATATTGCTCAAACTTTACAACTTTCTTTAAGCGGTCAGCGTTTTGGTTATTTTATAAAAAATGGAAAACAATACCAAGTAATTGGTCAATTTGATCAAAAAGACCGTTCCAAACCTTTGGATCTAACGTCGATGTTTGTCAAAAACAACAAAGGCGAATTAATTCAAATGGACAATGTGGTAACTGTTGAAGAACAAAGCAATCCACCACAATTGTATCATAATAATCGCTATATGTCGGCAACAGTTTCGGCTGGTTTGGCAACTGGTAAAAGTATTAGTGACGGAATTGATGCAATGAATGAAATAAAAGCTAAAGTTCTAGATGATACTTTTACTACCGATTTAAGTGGAGAATCCAGAGATTTTGTCGAGAGTAGTTCGAATACTTCATTTGCATTTGGATTGGCTTTATTGTTAATTTTCTTAATTTTAGCAGCACAATTTGAAAGTTTTATCGATCCATTAATTATTATTCTTACTGTACCAATGGCGGTGGCTGGAGCCTTATTTTCATTGTGGTTGTTTGGTCAAACTTGGAATATTTTTAGCCAAATTGGAACTGTAATGCTTATTGGATTGGTAACCAAAAATGGAATTTTAATTGTCGAATTTGCCAATCAATTACGAGAACAAGGAAAGCCCAAATATGAGGCTATTATGGAAGCTTCAGAAGCTCGTTTACGACCAATTTTGATGACGAGTTTAGCGATTGCTTTAGGTGCTTTACCAATTGCAATGTCACTTGGAGCGGCTTCTACTAGTAGAATTGGGATGGGAGTGGTTATTGTAGGAGGAACTATTTTCTCTTTAATATTAACCTTATTTATTATTCCTGCACTTTATTTTATGTGGTCCAGAGCTAAAAAACATTATCCTGAATTTGATCGTATTGACGAATACGAAAAAGAAAGCAAATAATTTATTGGTCACAAATTCAATAATTAGTGGCAAAAGAAAATATCTATGAATACAAAAACAGTAATCAGCAGCCTCATTTTATTCTTGTTTTGCATTATAAAAACAAATGCTCAACAATCTTTATCTATTGAAGATGCTATAAAAATTGCATTGGAAAACAATTACGAAATTAAAATTGCTACCAATGATTTAAGAGTAGATCAAACCAATAATGCTATTGGAAATGCAGGAATGCTTCCTACGCTAACGGCCAATGTTGTGGACAACAACAACATTCAAAATTTATCTCAAATTCGTATCGATGGAACAGAAAACAGCTTAGATAATGCTAAAAATAATAGCTTGAATTATGGTGTAAGTTTAGGTTGGACCATTTTTGACGGAATGGGAATGTTTGCTAAAAGAGAACAACTGCAAGAACTTCAAAAACTGGGTGAATCTCAATTAAAACTAAGTATTTTGACCAAAGTTTCTGATGTTTATACGATTTATTACGATTTAGTACAGCAGCAGCAGCAGCTAACAGCTTTAGACTCGACCCTTATTATTTCTAACCAAAGATTGATTTTGGCACAAAATAGATTTAATATTGGCAAAGCATCAAAATTAGAGGTTTTAAATGCTCAAGTAGATTTGAATACAGACAAAGTGACTTTGCTAAAACAAAAAGAATTATTTATTAATACTAAAATTCTATTGAATCAAATTCTGGCTCGTGATACTAAAATTGATTTTACAGTAACTAATATAGTTAAAGTTGATACTGATTTACAATTAGCTGAATTAAGTGATTTGGCACAAAAACAAAACCCACAACTTGAAGCTCAAATCATTAATAAAAGAGTAGCCGAATTGCAATTGAAACAAGTAAAATCTACACGATACCCTACAATAAGAGTGAACACTGCATACAACTTTGGTGAAACAGAATCGAGTTTAGGATTTATCACTCAGTCTACATCAAGAGGATTTAATTATGGTTTTACTGCCTCTCTGAATCTATTTGATGGTTTTGCCCAACATAGAAATGAAAAAATAGCTCATCTAGCAATTGAGAATGCTAAGTTACAAATAGAACAACAAAATCTAAATCTGGACACGCAATTAGCAACAGCTTATCAAACCTATTTAACTAATTTAGAACTCATTGATTTAGAAGAAACAAACCAAGCCATTGCGAAACAAAATCTTTCAATAACCTTAGATAAATTTCATATTGGAACCATCACCACACTAGAATTTAGAACGGCACAACTGAATTTTGTGAATGCTACCGTGCGTTACAGTAATGCGCAATTTCAAGCCAAATTATCCGAAATTGCATTGAAAGAATTAGCCGGGAAACTGGATTATTAAATGGTGATAAAAATATTTTACAGTGCTTAAAAACGTTTTCTAAGCCTAATAATAAGAAACTCAAATCAATACCAGCAAGGTATTATTTGAGTTTTGTTTTATTATAAAAATCAATACTAAAAATCCAATTTATAAATTAAATTTACCTCAAATTAAACGATATGACTTCATACAACCCCAAAGATTGGATACGTTTTATCTTCTTTGTTAGTAAAGCAGATACTATTCGTAAATTATTTCCAATAATGATTCTTATTGGAATATATTCTGGAATTATTGGCTACTTAGAAATAGTATATTGGCATTTACCTAAGGATAGTTATGTAAAAAATATCTCTGTTATGCACAGTATGCTTGGTTTTGTAATTTCATTACTGTTAGCTTACCGAACCAATACCGCTTACGACCGCTGGTGGGAAGGACGAAAAATGTGGGGATCCTTAGTAAATAGCAGCCGGAATTTAGCCTTAAAATTATCGGCGATTTTAACAAACGAAAGTGACCGTAGTTTTTTTAGAAAAATAATTCCAAGTTATGCTTCTATATTACAGAAACATTTAAACGATAGCGATACTGCAAAACAATTATTTGACGATGTTGATTTAGAAATTGACCATCACAAACACAAACCCAATCAGGTTGCAAAAATGTTATTTCAAAAAGTAAATGATTTGTATGTTTCTAAAAAAATAACAGGCGATCAATTGTTTATTATCAATAACGAACTACAATCTTTTACTGATATTTGTGGTGCTTGCGAACGCATCAAAAACACACCTATTCCCTACTCTTACAGTGCATTTATCAAGAAATTTATTTTTATTTATGTACTTACTTTGCCTTTTGCTTATGTTTTTATTTTAGGGTATTATGTTATTCCTGTAGTGGTTTTTATTTTTTATGTATTAGCCAGTTTAGAATTAATTGCCGAAGAAATTGAAGATCCTTTTGGTTCAGATGCCAATGATTTGCCTACCAAAAAAATATCCGAAAACATAAAAAAACATGTAGAAGAATTAATTTAAAAAATAATAACATAAGCTTATTAATTACTATAAATTATTTTTATTAAATTTAAGGCACACTTGAAAAGTTTTAAGCTTATGAATGCAAATCGTGCTTTAATTACTCCTCCTAAATTATCAAATGAGAAATCATTGAAAACTTTAATTGAAAACAGAACCGTTTACAATTTAAATCACTGTGAATTAAACTTGTTTGAAACCTATAAATCCTCTACGTTAGTTCCTTTAAAATTTAATGATTTAGTGGTTACAAGTATGTTGAGAGGAAAAAAAGTAATGCACCTTTTTGATGATCCAGGTTTTGAATATTTACCTGGCGAAACAGTAATGATTCCATCAAATGTAGAAATGAAAATTGATTTTCCTGATGCTACTAAAAATAATCCTACGCAATGTCTGGCTCTTGCAATTGACCAAACAAAAATTAACAATACGTTACAATTCTTAAATGAACGTTATCCTAAAGAAGGAAACGATCAATTTTGGCATCTAAACTACCAAAACTATTATTTTTACAACAATGTGGAATTAGCCACAACGATGAATAAACTCATCAAGGAATGCATGAGTACATCAGTTACAAAAGATGCTCTTGCCGACTTAACATTACAAGAATTATTGATTAGAATTGTTCAAACACAAACAATAAAATCCATAGATGATGGTGTTTACTCTGAACCAAACTCTCCAATTAATGAAGTATTAGAATACATTCGAATGAATATTAGAGAGAATATAAATCTCAAAAAATTAAGCGATACCGCCTGTATGAGTACCACTTCTTTTTCACGATTGTTTAAGCGAGAATTGGGAATAAGTCCCATTGAATTTGTGATTAATGAAAAGTTAAAACATGCTAAACAATTACTTAAAAATCCAACAATACAAATAAACGAAGTGTGTTATATGGCTGGATTTGATGATAGTAATTATTTTAGTCGTTTGTTTAAAAAACATGAAGGTATTACTCCTAAACAGTACCAACTGCTTTATGTAAACTAGCTTATTCAATATATTTTACGGGTTCTAAATCCTGCTCTTCTTCTGCTGTAAAAATACGATATTCAATTTGGAATGTTTTTTTCAAAGGGGTTTCTAGTGAAAATCCACCTACACCAAAAGCATCAATTACTTTCAACGTAAAATGAGCATGTTTCCAATATTCGAATAAATCTTTATCAACCCAGAATTCGGTATCTTCAATAGTTCCAATACACACATCCCCCATACGTTGGTAAAAACCGCCTTTTTCAAAACATTGGGGCTGTGATCCTTCACAGCAACCTCCAGCTTGATAAAACATAAGCTCACCATGCTTTTCTTTTAGCGTTTGTATTAAGGAAATTGCCTCTTTAGTGGCGTCAATTCTTTTTATCATGGTTTGTGAAATTTATTTATAAAAAAAGGCAAGTTCGAAAACTCACCTTTTTTCAATTAACAACTATTTTTAAAAAAATCCTAGTTTCTTTTTATCATAAGAAATCAACATATTTTTAGTTTGACGATAATGTCCCAACATCATTTTATGATTCTCTCTTCCAATTCCAGATTGTTTATAACCTCCAAATGGCGCACCGGCTGGATATGAATGGTACTGATTTACCCAAACTCTTCCTGCTTGAACAGCTCTTGGAACTTGATAAATTTCGTGTGCATCGCGTGTCCAAACTCCAGCTCCTAAACCATAAATTGTATCATTTGCAATTGCAATTGCTTCTTCGGTAGTTTTAAAAGTAGTAACAGCCAATACTGGTCCGAAAATTTCTTCCTGAAAAATTCGCATTTTATTGTGCCCTTTAAAAATTGTTGGTTTGATATAATAACCGCCAGCATGATCGCCTTCAAAAACATTTTCGTCGCCACCAGTTAGAACTTCTGCACCTTCTTCTTTTCCTAATTTTATGTAAGCCATAATTTTCTCTTTTTGAACTAACGATGCCTGAGCACCAACCATAGTTGCCATATCCAAAGGATTTCCAGCTACAATGGCTTCTGTTCTTTCAATAACTCTAGCTATAAATTTGTCGTATATATCCTCATGAACTAATAATCTTGATGGGCATGTACAAATTTCACCTTGATTTAAAGCAAATAAAACGGCTCCTTCAATGGCTTTATCAAAGAAATCATCATCATGATCAGCAACCGATTTCATAAAAATATTTGGAGATTTTCCTCCTAATTCTAAAGTTACCGGAATAATATTTTCGGTAGCATATTGCATTACTAATCTTCCTGTTGTAGTTGATCCAGTAAACGCAGCTTTAGCAACTTTTTTATTTGTAACCAACGCGCGACCTAGTTCAGAACCAAATCCGTTCACGATATTTACAACGCCTGGAGGCAAAATATCGCCTATTAATTCCATCATTATCATAATAGAAATTGGTGTACTTTCGGCTGGTTTTAAAACCACTGTATTTCCTGCAGCTAAAGCTGGCGCAAGTTTCCAAACCGCCATCAAAATTGGGAAATTCCATGGAATAATTTGAGCAATAACACCTAATGGTTCACTTAAAGCAATAGAAACTGTATTAGCATCAAGTTCAGCAATAGAACTTTCTTCGGCACGGATTACACCAGCAAAATATCTAAAATGATCTATTGCTAATGGCATATCAGCATAAGTGGTTTCGCGAATAGGTTTTCCGTTATCAACTGCTTCCACAGCCGCTAAATACGCTAAATTATCTTCAAGAACTTGTGCTATTTTATTCAATAATATACTACGCTCCGTAACTGAGGTCTTTCCCCAAGTTTCAAAAGCTTTGTGTGCGGCATCAACGGCTAATTCAAGGTCTTCTTTTGACGAATGTGCTGCTTGGGTAAATACTTTTCCATCAATTGGAGAAACTACATCAAAGTAGTTTCCATTCACTGGAGCGACAAATTTTCCTCCAATATAATTATCATACTTTGCCTTAAAATCTGGTCTTGGTGCTATATTGCTCATAATCATTAATTTTTTAATTATTTCAAATTTACTTTTATGAAAATAAAAACAATAGCACAATCTGTTCAATTAATAGCACAAAATAACACATCTCTTTTTTTTAACTTATTATTATTACATTATTCGTAAATAATTATGATTTAAAACACAATTACACAAATAAAAGAAGAGATTCAAAGAACCTAAATATCCTCAAAAAACCAAAAAATTTGTTTCTTTCTCCAAGCTGCAATCCTTATATTTGCAACCTTATTAAAATTTACAAATGAAAATATCATACAACTGGTTAAAACAATTCATTAAAACCGATTGGAATTCAGAAGAAACAGCAGCCTTACTTACTGATCTAGGACTTGAAGTAGAAGTTGTTGAAAAATATCAATCTGTAAAAGGAGGATTAGAAGGTATTGTAGTAGGACATGTATTGACTTGCGATCCACATCCAGATGCCGACAGACTAAAAGTTACAACTGTTGATGTAGGAAATGAAACCCCAATACAAGTAGTATGTGGAGCTTCGAATGTAGCAGCAGGACAAAAAGTACCCGTAGCCACTATTGGCACAATATTGTATGATAAGGATGGAAGTCCTTTTACTATAAAAAAAGGCAAAATTCGTGGACAGGAAAGCCACGGAATGATTTGTGCCGAAGACGAATTAGGTCTAGGCGAAAATCATGACGGAATTATGGTTTTAGACCAAGATTTGGCTCCAGGAACTCCAGCAGCTAAAGTTTTCAAAATAGAAAATGACGAAGTATTCGAAATTGGCTTAACACCAAATCGTGCCGACGCCATGAGTCATTTAGGTACCGCAAGAGATTTGAGAGCTGGATTATTACAAAATGGCATTAGTGCCGAATTGATTACACCATCAGTAAGCAATTTTAGAGTGGATATGCGTACGTTGAAAATTGACGTTAAAGTTGATGCGCCGCTTTTAGCACCTCGTTACTGCGGAGTTACTATTTCAGGAATTACGGTAAAACCATCTCCTACATGGTTACAAGACCGTTTAAAAGCTATTGGAATCAATCCAAAAAACAATATTGTGGATGTAACTAATTATGTTTTACATGATTTAGGACAACCATTACACGCTTTTGATGCGGCAAAAATCAACGGAAAAATCCATGTAAAAACAGTTGAAGCAGGAACAAAATTCACTACTCTGGATGATGTGGAAAGAACATTACATGAAGAAGATTTGATGATTTGTGACGATAAAGGTCCAATGTGTATTGCAGGAGTTTTTGGTGGGCAAAATTCGGGAGTAACGAATAATACTACTGCTATTTTCTTAGAAAGTGCTTATTTTAATCCTGTAAGTGTTAGAAAAACAGCTAAAAGACACCAATTAAATACTGATGCTTCTTTTAGATTTGAAAGAGGAATCGATCCTACTATTACTGCTTATGCATTAAAACGTGCCGCTTTATTAATCCAAGAAGTGGCTGGGGGAAACATCACCTCAGAAATTATCGATATTTACACTAAAAAAATTGAAGATTTCACTGTGTTTTTAAATTTTGATAAGGTGACTAAAATTATTGGACAAAAAATCCCAAAAGACACTATCAAACAAATCTTAGTTTCATTAGACATAAAAGTAAATAGTGTTTCGGATGCTGGTTTGGGTTTAACCATTCCTGCTTACCGTGTTGATGTTCAAAGAGAAATTGATGTTATCGAAGAAATCCTAAGAGTTTATGGTTACAATAAAATTGATTTTTCGAATAAAGTAAACGCTACGATTTTTAATGCACCAAGAAACGAAGATTATAAATTACAAAATATAGTTGGAAATCAGTTGAATTCACAAGGATTCCACGAAATAATGGCCAATTCATTGACTACAGCTTCTTATATTCAACTTTCAGAAATGTTGAAAGAAGAACACAATGTAACGATGTTAAATCCATTGAGTAATGATTTAGCAACTATGCGTCAATCGTTATTATTTTCTGGATTAGAAGCCATTGCATATAATATCAATCGAAAAAATGCCGATTTAAGATTGTTCGAATTTGGGAAAACCTACCATAAATTCCTTTCTGGTTATGAAGAACACAAACATCTTACATTGTTTTTAACTGGAAACAAAAACCAGGAAAACTGGACTAATCCTCAAAAACCTTCTGACTTCTTTTTATTTAAAGGCTATGTAGAAGGGTTATTTTCGAGATTGGGAATTCAAAAAACACAAAATAGCCCTGTAATATCAGATGTTTTCTCTGAAGGAATTGCTATTGGAACTGGACATAATGTTTTGGTTGAATTTGGAGTAGTAAAAAAATCCATTTTAAAACATTTCGGAATCAAACAAGAAGTTTTTTATGCTGATTTTAATTGGGAAACGGTTTTAAAAACCATTCCTAACAAAATAAAATACAGCGAAATCACTAAATATCCTGAAGTACGAAGAGATTTAGCTTTGCTTATCGATCAAAATGTAAGCTATGATAGTATTTATGCTATTGCGAGACAAACAGAGAAAAGCTTGTTAAAAGACATCAACCTTTTTGATGTTTATGAAGGTAACAATCTACCTGCAGGCAAAAAATCATACGCTTTAAGTTTCATTCTTCAAGATGATTCAAAAACGCTTACTGATACTCAGATTGATAAAATTATGGGAAAATTACAAAAGAATTTTGAAACTGAACTTGGTGCAACTTTGAGATAAAAAAGTCTAAAAAACAGCTATTAAAAAACCCATTCGCTGCGGCGAATGGGTTTTTCGTTTTTAACAATCTAAACTAACAAAAAAACTATGATTTTGGTAATAAAACGGTATTTACAACATGAATTACTCCATTAGACTGATTAACATCAGCAATGGTAACTTCTGACATAGAACCTTTCTCATCCGTGATGTATAATTTTTTTCCTTTCATCCAAGCGGTCAAAGTCCCACCACTAACCGTTTTTAAAGTAGCTTTTCCTTTTCCTGCTTTTATCGCTTTAGCAACATCAGAAGCATTCATTTTACCTGCAACAACATGGTAAGTCAAAATGGTTTGTAACATTTTTTTATTCTCTGGTTTTAACAAAGTTTCCACCGTTCCTTTTGGCAATTTATCAAAAGCGGCATTTGTAGGTGCAAAAACAGTAAATGGTCCTTTACCTTGCAATGTTTCTACTAATTCTGCTGCCTTTACCGCCGCTACCAGTGTGGTATGATCTTTAGAATTAACTGCGTTTTCGATAATGTTTTTAGTAGGATACATAGGCGCTCCACCTACAGTTACAGCTTTTTGAGCATAAGAAGTTGCTCCGAATACTAAGGCAAAAAATGCTACTGATAAAAATTTTGTAGTTTTCATAAATGTACTTTTTTAAGTTATATAAAAGCATTTACGACAAGAGATTCAATTTGGTTTTAAAAAATAAAAAAAATCTATTTCATTATTTCCAAAGCGCTAATAACAATGAAGTTACAACTAATTATTTATGTCCATCATAATAAAAACCCGTTGTACACAGAGAACGTTTTTTTATGCTACTGGTAAAATAAACTCATAAAACTCTATTCCATACCTAGAAAAGGAGAATATAGACCAGAACAGTTGTAATAAATGCAGGAAACAGCTCCAAAGCACACTTTAACTCCTGAAAAAACTTTGTACATTAGCCGTTCAGAATCATAGAACCTCAAAAAAATGAGAAAAGCCATATTTCCTGGATCTTTTGATCCAATTACCTTAGGTCATGAAGATATTATTAAAAGAGGTATTCCTTTATTTGATGAAATAGTTATTGCCATTGGAATAAATGCCGAGAAAAAATACATGTTCCCATTAGCCGAAAGAAAACGCTTTATTGAGGAAACTTTTAAAGACGAACCTAAAGTATCGGTCATTACTTATGAAGGTTTAACGATTGATTTGTGCAAAAGGATCAATGCCAATTTTATTCTACGCGGTTTGCGTAATCCTGCCGATTTTGAATTCGAAAAAGCCATTGCTCACACTAACCGACAGTTATCTAAAATTGAAACTGTATTTTTATTGACTGCTGCAAAAACATCCTATATTAGCTCGAGTATCGTTCGTGATGTACTTCGAAATGGTGGAGAATACCAAATGTTAGTTCCTAAAGCTGTGAGAATATTGTAATTTTCAGTACTCAGAAAGCAGATTTCAGGAGACAAAAGGCAGAAATGAGAAAATGAGAATCCAGAATAAAAAAGACTTCCCATTTTAGACTAAGGACTTAGGACTAAGTACTAAACTAGAGACTAATAAAATCTTGTAAAAAGTCTTGAATAACCGTACTTTCGCAAAAAACAAAAATAAATAATGAGCATTGACAGAGAATTAAATAAACGTAGCGGATCAAAATGTGAACTTTGTGGAACGACAGAAAACTTAAAAGTGTACGAAATACTTCCTTCTAAAAAAGGCGGAATTGATGAGGCTGTTCAAGCTTGTACTACTTGTATCGAACAAATTGAAAATCCAGGCCACGAAGATTTAAACCACTGGAGATGCTTAAATGACTGTATGTGGAGCGAGCATACTCCTGTTCAAGTGGTAGCTTGGAGAATGTTAAGTCGTTTGCGTACTGCAGGTTGGCCACAAGAATTACTAGATATGATGTATTTGGACGAAGATGTTTTAGAATGGGCAAAAGCAACTGGCGAAGGAGAAGACGATGAAAACAAAATCATTCATAGAGATAGTAATGGTGTGATTTTAGAACACGGAGACTCGGTGGTTTTGATAAAAGACTTGAAAGTAAAAGGCTCTAGCATGGTTGCCAAACAAGGTACAGCAGTAAGAAACATCCGTTTAGACCATGAAAACGCCGAATACATTGAAGGAAAAGTGGATGGGCAACAAATTGTAATCATTACACAATACGTGAAGAAAATCTAGTTTAGTTTGCAGTGATCAGTCCCGAATTTTCGGGATTAGTGGTCAGTAAACTTAATGCATAAAAAAAACGTTAGCAATAGGTTTTTTGCTAACGTTTTTTTATTTCGAATTTTCTCAATCAGTTATTTGTTTGTTCTGTGCAATCATAAACTGCTCCCTAAAAGCTGCCTACTGAATACTACTCCTCTACTTTCTTAATTACATTTCGAGCAACTTGAATTTTATATTTCTTGCCTTTCATTTTTTCGTCCTTAATAAGATCTAGTAAATCTTTTACTTTACTGAATTTTACCGCGGCAAAAGAGATAAAATCTTTCACTTCAATCAATCCTAAATCGCCTTTTTCTAACTTCCCTTTTTGGGAAAAGAAACCTACAATATCAATTTTATTTAGCTTATTTTTCTTTCCACCACTAATATAAATGGTTTGAAATTGAGGTGGCTTAGGCAAAGATTTCGCATCTTCAACGGAAAAAACGGGTGTATTCTCATAATCCACATAATCCATTTTTTTCTCAGATTCATGTGCAATAATATAAGCCGTACCCGTAGCAGTCATACGTGCTGTACGACCGTTTCTATGTGTGAACTCGTCTTCTTTTAAAGGTAAATGATAATGAATTACATGATTCATTTCGGGAATATCCAGTCCGCGAGCAGCTAAATCAGTCGTGATTAAATAACTTACACTTCCGTTTCTAAACTGAATCAAAGCGCGTTCACGCTCTTCCTGATCCATTCCTCCGTGATAATAGGTAGAATAAATTCCTTTTTCGTTCAACGTATCGCTTATACGCTCAGCAGCATCACGGTGATTGCAAAAAACAATTGCCGCTTCTGATTTCAAGGAACAAAGCAATTGAAATAAAGTGTCTAACTTGTCTTTTTCCTTAGATACAACTAATTTGGTTGAAAGATTTGACTCTTCTTCATTTTCAGGAATAAAATCTAAAATTGTTGGGTTCACCACTCGGGTGTATTTTGGAATCTCAATATCAGATGTTGCCGAAACTAAAACGCGTTTATTTACCTTAGACAATTTGCCAATGATAAAAGACATTTGCTCATGAAACCCCAATTGCAAAGACTTATCAAATTCGTCTAAAATTAAGGTTTGAATTTTATCCAAACGAAAACTTCCTCTTTCTATATGATCGGCAATTCTACCTGGAGTCCCTATTAAAACCGCTGGCGGATTGCTTAAATTATTAATTTCAGTATCGATTGAATGTCCGCCGTAACAAACATTTACCTTGTAATGTGTACCCATTTTTTTCCAAACCTGCTCAATTTGCAAACCTAATTCGCGCGATGGAACTAAAATCAAACATTGTACGGAAAGAATTTCTGGTTGTAACATTTCTAAAATTGGCATCAAGAACGCCAATGTTTTTCCAGAACCTGTAGGCGAAAGCAGCAAAACATTGTTTTCATTCAAGATGGTTTCCTGAGCGGCCTCTTGCATTTCATTCAGGCTTTCGATACCTAAATTTAAAAGTATATTATTGGAGTGTGATTTCTTATTCATGCGGCAAAGGTAATTAAAAGATAAATAGATGTAAAATCGAATTTTTTTATAAATAACTACTCTTATTTTGAGAAAGGAAATCAAAATAGAAATGCTTTTAACTTGATTGTCGTTGCTTTTTATCGTATTTTTATTGATTAAAATCTTATTCTAAAAAAATCATGAAAAAACTCATTTTATTTACAATAACCATTAGTGCTCTTTTTATTGGTTGTAAACCTCAAAATAAATCGGCAGATACAAAAAAAATAAATATTGCATTCGAAGCCAAAAGTAATAGCAGTGTTGCAGGAACTGCTACTTTTATTGAAAAGGATGGAAAAGTAACTTTTGAAGCTAGAGTATCAGGTTTAAAGCCAGGAATTCATGCAATACACATCCATGAGAAATCAGATTGTTCGGCTGCTGATGGAAGTTCGGCTGGAGGACATTGGAACCCGACGTTTAAAAAACATGGAAAATGGGGTGTTGGCGAATACCATAAAGGAGACATTGGTAATTTTACAGCGGATGCGAAAGGAAATGGTTCTATTAAAATAACTACTGACGAATGGTGTATAGGTTGTGGAGATCAAACTAAAGACATTTTAGGAAAAGGATTAATTGTTCATGATGGAATCGATGATTTCACTTCTCAACCCGCAGGAAATGCAGGCGCCAGAGTGGCCTGTACGGCAATTATAAAATAAACCTACATAACAAAATTTAATACCATCTTAATTTAACAAAATTGAGATGGTTTTTTTATTTTTAGATAACATCAAAACTATAAAATAACATAGCTTTGTAGCATCAAAAAAAGACAATGATTAACCCTTCGGCATCTGGTTGGATTGATAAATTTTTTATCAAACAGGAATTCAAGAAAGAACATCTTTTCTTGGATACTGATTCTTTTTATAAAAAAACCAGAGCTACCGGATTTATCTACGGTCACATTATTTCGTTTGAAACTCCCGCACCAGTAGACACTAAAGGTTGGGTACAAAATGAAATTCCTAAAGTTTCCTTATTAAATACCTTGTATGGAATTTATGGTTTAGAAACTCATGATTTTGAACCAAGTAATTTTATTAAAAAATGCCTTGATTTTTATGACGAAATGCATCCTCAAGGCTATAATATATTTAAAAAAGTACTGCCTAACGGTGCTCCTTCCCTAAATCTAGAAAAGATAATTGATACTCGTGTCCAAACTAATGTGGATATTATCAATAAAAACTTCTCTCATATTGTAACAAATGCGTTGCTTTTTATAGATATTCTCGCTTTTAGACAATATTTAATCCACGGAAAAATCCCTGAGAAGTATCTCAAAAAAATTGAAGAAGCAGTTATTAATGTGGTTACTTTGTCCTTAAAAATCAAGACAAATAAATCCAATTATGATGATTTATTAATCAAACTTTTTGAAGCTTCGGTACGGTATAGCAAATTTTCTAAAATTAGTTCTCAAAATCTTGACGAACTCAATTTAGACTATTTTAGTTCTGATTTAGAAAAATACTATTTGATGGATATGGCTGGTATGGCTTTATGGAGTGATGGCGAGATTGAAAATGAAGAAATCTATTTTTTACATAAATTAGCTCAAAACATTAGTATTCCGGCTGAGTTTGTAACAGAGTGTATTAAAAATACCGATGCTTTTATAACTACCTATAAAAAACAAATTCCTTATTTTAATTATTCTAATCCTGTAAAACATTTTTACGACCAAACCACACAAAGTGTAATTACACTGATAAGCCGTAACAAAAATAGATTAGTTAAAGAAATCATACAAAGTAAAGAATTAATGCTATTATTAGCTTATTCTACCCGCAGAGACTTGAGTGAAAAAGAAAAGAAAAAAGTAAAAAAACAGTTGTTAGATGTTTGTAAAACCATACCATCATTAACTATTTTTTTACTTCCTGGAGGAAGTTTATTACTTCCTATTTTAATCAAATTTATACCTAAATTACTTCCATCTACTTTCAATGAAAATTTAGATAATGAATAAAAAAATCGCCTTAAAAAAGGCGATTTTTTATTATAAACTCAATTGATAAACTTCATCTAGTTCTGTATTAGAACTGATATTTACATTCAAATCAGTTACAAAACCTGAATTTAGTCCATAAACCCAACCGTGTAAGGTTAAATCCTGTCCGTTTTTCCAAGCATTTTGCACAATTGATGTTTTAGCTAAATCAAAAACTTGTTCTTTTGCACTAATTTCAACAAAGGCATTGAAACGTTCTGTTTCGTCTTTTATAGAATCAAGGTAAACATTATGCATACGATACACATCTTTAATATGTCTAATCCAGTTATCAATAATTCCTATAGATTGATTGCCCATCGCTGCTTTTATACCACCACAACCGTAATGCCCACAAACAATTACGTGTTTTACTTTCAAAACATTTACAGCATAATCCAGCACACTCAGCATATTCATATCAGAATGAACCACCATATTAGCAATGTTTCTATGAACAAAAACTTCTCCTGGTTTAGCTCCAATAATTTCATTTGCTGGAACTCGGCTATCTGAACAGCCTATCCACAATAATGGTGGTGTTTGACCTTTGGCTAAATCTGCAAAATAATTAGGATCTTTTTCTAATGATTTTACAACCCATTCCTTATTGTTCTCTAATATTTGTTTATAAAAATCAACCATCTTTTTTTATTTTAATATGTTTAGCGTTATTTATTTTAAATTAATCCTCTACTATTTGCAAAGAAAATAATTTATTTTAATCTAGTTTATTTCTGGAATTAAAAATTTTATTTTTTAACCATTGCTCGTTTTGCAACATCATAATAATGCTCAATAGAAACGTGATTAGGTACTTCTTCTGAATTTTCTAATTGATATGCTTTTTTGAAACCTTTCAATTTTACTTTAATATTTTCATCTACTGCTCGTGTTGTTTTAAATTCATTGATCAGATCTAAAATGTCATGAGCAATGTAAACCGTATCATGGGCCGTTATAACAACATTTGAATTTTCAGGAATTGATTTTAAAGTGCTCTTGATAGCTGCTTTATTTAAAAAAGAAACTTCTTGAGCCAAATTAATATGAATAATATCTCCGTCTACATACTCTTCTTTCTTAAAGGTATATGCTCTTTTTAAATTTCCTTTTAAAACAAAGATAACACTTATAATAATTCCTAACATTACTCCTTTTAATAAGTCGGTAGCCACAACGGCAATCATTGTTGCTATAAAAGGAACAAACTGGTATTTACCTTTTTCCCAAAAATGTTTAATGGTAGAAGGCTTTGCTAATTTGTAACCAACTAATATAAGAATAGTTGCCAAAGTTGCTAGTGGAATTTTATTTAAAACCACAGGAATAATCAACACACTCAATAATAACAATACACCGTGAATAATGGTAGACATTTTAGACTTGGCTCCTGCATTACTATTTGCCGATGAACGTACCACTACTGACGTCATTGGTAAACCACCAATAAGAGAACTTATAATATTCCCTATTCCTTGTGCTTTTAGCTCAACATTAGTATTTGTGTATCTTTTTTGCGGATCTAATCTATCAGATGCTTCAATACATAGTAAGGTTTCAATAGAAGCTACAATGGCTATTGTAATACCCACAGTCCAAACGGCGGGATTAGTAAATCCTGAAAAATTAGGAGTTACAACGATTGATTTAATGTCCTCAAATGAAGTGGGAACAGGTAGTGATACTAAATGATTATCAGCAATTGCTAAAGAACTTCCTGTGCGAATGAATATTTCATTTATAACAATACCAAAAATTACCGCTATCAAAGCTCCTGGAACCAATTTTATTTTCTTTAAAAAAGGAACTTTATCCCAAGAAATAAGTATTACTAAAGAAACTAAAGTTATAATAATTGCTCCAAGTTGGAAATGATTTAAAATCTTAAATAAAGACGAAAAAGTAGTATTCCCATCTGTTTGAAAGAAAGCTTCATCTCCTTCAAAATCAGAATCATAACCAAAAGCATGTGGGATTTGCTTTAAAATGATAATAATTCCAATTCCCGCAAGCATTCCTTCAATAACGTTGGTTGGAAAATAATTTGATATACTACCAGCCTTGACAAAACCTAATATCAATTGAAGAACACCAGCTATAAGAACCGCTGATAAAAAAACATCAAATGCTCCCAAATCAGATATGGCTGTTAAGACAATTGCTGTTAAACCAGCCGCAGGACCAGTAACACTAATATGAGACTGGCTGAAATAGCCAACCACTATACCGCCAATGATACCTGAAATAATACCTGAAAACAAGGGTGCGCCAGAAGCCATTGCAATCCCTAGACACAATGGCAAAGCCACCAAGAAAACCACTAAACCTGATGCAAAATCAGATTTAAGGTTGGCAAAAAGATTATTTTTTTTTGTCATAATACTACAATTAATTACGTTTAAATCTCAACTACAACATTAATAATTCGGTCAAGATTTCCTAAAAGTTAAATTAGATATAGTACATCATGTTAGGCGGAGGTGAAAATATTTTTCTTGATATATTATCGTGGATTGATATTTTTTTAGAAATAATTAAACATCCAATGGTAGTTGTTTTTGACTTAAAATTTGTGGGAGTAGCTTCAGTAAAAATTATGCTTTTCTCCTCTTTTTTTCCATTATCATCTTCTGAAACACTAAAAAACATAGGAGTATCATTAGAATTTTCTATCCAACTAATGATTGTAGGTGTGGATAAAAAAACTATAAAAAGAAATAAAAAAAAACGTGCTACTAATTTCATTGAAACAAAAATAAACTTAAAAAAATACAAATAATATAAAAACAGCTACTTTTTTTAAAAAAATTAACATTCAAAAAAAGGATAAAAAACAATAGTTCACACCTAAAAATTAAAGCATCATCTTTAAATTTTAGTTTATTATTAATTTAAACAAGCAGGTAGCTTCCTATTTGTTTTTCTTGATCTGCTGTAAAATCATTCATTATAAAAATTCTAACTTCATCAAATATTTTGCTAAACTATTTATAAGCTGTTGGTTGTTATTAATAAAAACATCAATTCGAGTATTTTTTTGTGCATTTCCGACCCCAACGTGACGGAAAAAAATATATCGAGAACCGTTTTTAATGAAATATTTCTTTTTCTCGATACGATCAAACGCGGCAAATAACTCGAACTAACGAATAATTAGCATCAAAAACTAATTACTCACGACTGATAAACATTATACATTTCTTCTAAATTTGAAAACACATTTAAAATTAAACAATAAAAAAATGCCATTCATTTACAATAATGCTTAATTCATTAAAATTGACCTAAAAAATTTTTTTGATAATAATTATTATTTTCTCAAATATAGATTTTTTAGCTATAAATTAAATTGATTGTTTTTATATTTGTATCAAAAATACCTATTTATGACAATTACTCAGCTTAAATATGTTCTTGCTGTTGCCCAATACAAAAACTTTACACTGGCAGCCGAAAAATGTTTTGTAACTCAGCCAACATTGAGTATGCAAATTCAAAAAATTGAAGAAGAATTAAATATTCAAATTTTTGATAGAACAAAAAAACCGATACAACTTACTGATATTGGACAAAAAATAGTTAACCAAGCCAAAAACATTGTTAATGAAGCTGATAGAATTCAAGACATTGTAGAGCAGCAAAAAGGATTTATTGGAGGCGAATTCAGGTTGGGCATCATTCCTACCATCATGCCAACTCTATTACCGATGTTTTTAAATAATTTTATAAAAAAACATCCAAAAGTTAAACTCATTATTGAAGAGTTGAATACAGAGGAAATCATTACAAAACTTAAAAACGGACACCTGGACGCGGCCATTGCTGCAACACCGTTAATGGAAGAAAAAATCAAAGAAATTGTTTTGTATTTTGAGCCTTTTGTAGCCTACATTCCAGAAAACCATCATAATTTTCAAAAAAAGGAAATAGAAATTACCGATTTAAACATTGACGAAATTTTACTATTACAAGACGGACATTGTTTTAGAGACGGAATATTAAATCTTTGTAAAAACAATACTCGAAACGAAGACAGCCATTTCCGAATAGAAAGCGGTAGTTTTGAAACACTAATAAAACTTGCCGACGAAGGTTTAGGAACAACCCTATTGCCTTATTTACATACTTTAGATTTAAAAGAATCAGATAAAACTAAATTGCGTCATTTTGTGGAACCAAAACCAGCCAGAGAAGTGAGTTTGATTTTTCCAAAAAGCGAATTAAAAATTCAAATTATTGAAGCTTTAAGAACGACTATTGCCGGAGTCATTAAAGGAGCAATCGTTTTTCAAAACGTACAAATAATAAGTCCGCTCCAAAAAAAATAGAGTCAAGATTTTTAATCTCCTGACTCTATACTGTTTTAGTTTTTTTCAACCACAAAAAGACATTGTTGTAATTCCGGCTTTTCTTTTGTGTAATAAGAAAGCCAATTCCTAAGATGATCAATTTCGTGCGGTAATAAATTCCTAACCGCTTTTTTAAGTTCTTTTACAAACAAATCTGGAGCAAAGCTCACTCTTTCAAGTATAGATTTCGTGTAATCATATATCATTCGTGGCATAACAAATATTTTTTTTAGTTATCAATTTAAAGTGATGTAATTTACAAAATACCGAGCTTAACTCAGATGCTACAACTAGTTAAAAAACACATAAATTAGAGCTAAAAAAGTTTTGTTAAATTTTCAGAATTATTTAACTAATCCAATAGTGCTTAGAAAAATCAGATTAAAAAAGCGCATCAAACCGAAACATAAATACATAAAAAAAAGGAATCGAAAACGATTCCTTTTTTTTTAAATATTAACAATCATTAATGATGGTTTCAACTCAGGTTTTTCTATTATAAAAGAAGTCAGCCATTCTTTTAACTGCTCTAATTCATATGGTAAGAGTGTTTTTATGGCTTTTTCTAATTCCTTACTAAAAAGTACAGGATCAAAACTCACTCTTTCTAATATCGATTTTGTATAATCAAACATGATTTTTGACATAATAGATAAACGATTTTTAAGGTTAAACATCAATTTAAGGCTTTGTAAAAATAATAATTTTGAAAATACGTTTCACACTTCAACGCTGTTTTTTAATTATTATTGTTTTTAGGCTACAAAAAAATATTTTTATTTTTTTAACTTGAAAGCTCTAAACATTTCTCGTTTTCCAGGAGGACCTTCGAGTTTTTCAACTCTAAATCCTACCTCAATCATACTTCTTTTTACAACTCCACGAGCTGCATAAGTCACCAGAACCCCATCCTCCTTTAAAGCGTCGTACATTTTTTTAAAAATCTCTGTACTCCACAATTCGGGTTGTACTCTGTAACCAAAAGCATCAAAGTAAATCAAATCAAATTGATTAACATCATCGATATCTTGAAAATATTGTTTCCTCTTGGTTAACGAAAAAGAATCACTTAACGCTATTTTTTCATTCCAATTGGATTTATGCATTTTCTCAAATATTCCCAATTGTCTTTTAGCATTCAATTCATCAACATAATTCATCGATAGAATTTCTTCTGAAGCGACTGGATAGGCTTCAACACCTACATAATTAATATTTTGTTCAAATGATGGTGCTTCAAGAAAACTAATAAAAGCATTCAATCCAGTTCCAAATCCTATTTCAAGTATAGAAATAGTTTTTCTTTTAAATAAGGAGAGTCCATTTTTAATAAAAACATGTTTAGCTTCCTGAATGGCTCCGTGTTTAGAATGATAACTTTCATTCCATTCTTCCAAATGAATCGTTGTCGAGCCATCTTGGGTTTGTATAATTTCTCTTTTCAATTTTCTTAAAATATTTTATTGAATCCATATTCATCAGTAACCAAAAATACTCAAAAAAGAAGATACAAAACCTTAAAACGATATCATTTATTGCAGATTTCATAGAAATGAATGTCTTTTTTTTGTTTTTTTTTTGAATATATGAAAATCCTATTCAATAGTAACAATTATTAAAGTTTTGGCAAGTTTTTTGTCCTTTTTTATTTAATTTTGCAGGAATCAAAGTTTAGTTCATTATAAAATGAAATTTCACACTTAAGCTACCTTTATACATTCAAAAAAATAAAAAAAACATTATTATGAGTACCACTCAAGCTAACAAAATTGAAATTATAAAAGCACCTAATACAAAAATTAACGAAGTAGATTTTGATAACATAAATTTTGGTTCTGTCTTTACTGATCATTTATTTGAATGTGATTTTAAAAATGGTGAATGGCAAAACCCAACAATTAAGCCTTATGCTCCATTTATGATGGATCCGTCATCGAGAGTTTTTCATTACGGTCAAGCTATTTTTGAAGGAATGAAAGCCTACAAAGATGATAATGACGCTATTTGGCTTTTTAGACCTGATGAAAACATTAAACGTTTTAATAGTTCCGCTGTTAGAATGGCAATGCCAGAAATTCCAGAATCCTTATTTATGGAAGGGCTTAACCAATTATTAAAATTAGACGAAGCTTGGATTAAAAAAGGTTTAGGAAATACGCTTTACATCCGTCCTTTTATGATTGCAACAGGTTTTGGAGTTGTAGCTAATCCATCTGAGGAATACAAATTCATGATTATCTTATCTCCGGCAAAAGCTTACTATTCAGGAGAAGTTAAGGTTCTTATTGCTGAACACTACAGTAGAGCTGCAAATGGTGGTATTGGTGCTGCTAAAACAGCTGGAAACTATGCTGGGCAATTCTACCCAACTAGTTTAGCTAATAAAGAAGGTTTCCAACAAATTATTTGGACTGATGATGCTACGCATACTAAATTAGAAGAAGCAGGAACAATGAATGTATTTTTTAGATTCAATAATACTTTAGTAACGGCTCCTACTAGCGAAAGAATTTTAGACGGGGTTACTAGAAAAAGTCTTATTGATATGGCAAAAAGAGAGGGAATTGCCATAGAGGAACGTCCAGTTCTTGTTTCTGAATTAATTACAGGAATAAAAGATGGTAGTTTGAAAGAAATTTTTGGCGCAGGAACTGCAGCTGTTGTTAGTCCTATAAAAGGTTTTGCATACAAAGAAGAATATTTTGAATTGCCTAAAGCTGAAGATTCTATCGCATTACAATTAAAAGAGAAATTAACAAACATCCAACATAAATTAGCCGAAGACCCATTTGGTTGGACAGTAAAAATATAATTTTCTTACTATTTAAGATAACAAAAAAGGCGATTTTCAAAATTGAAAATCGCCTTTATTTTTTTAAGATTTATTATTAAATCTCAGCTAATATTTTAGAAAAATCAGGTTTAAAATAATGAGGTCCTTTCATTACTTTTCCATCTTCACGATAAATAGGTTGACCATCTTCGCCTAACTTACTCATATTACTTCTTTGAATTTCGTCAAAAACCGCTTCTATCTTATCCTGAAGTCCATGTTCAATAATAGTTCCGCATAAAATGTACATCATATCTCCCAGCGCATCGGCAATTTCTACTAAATCATTGTTTTGAACAGCTTCCAGATACTCTTCGTTTTCCTCTTTCATTAAATGGTAACGAAGTGTATTTTTAGTTTCTCCTAAATTGGCAATAGGAGTTTCGCTATATCCTATTCCAAATGCTGTATGAAATTCTTTAACAGAATAAATTTGCTTTTGCATAATTATTATTGATTAAATGAAATGCAAATTAGCAACTAATATTAAACATTTACGTATTTTTGCAATAAATTTTTTCATTATGTTTAGTCAAGGTCAACTCATATTTTCGCTCTGTTTTTTAATAGTTTTTGTTATTACTATGATTTTTTCTTATCGAAAAGACATCAAAACACACAAACTCTTTTATAAAGGAAATTATAAAATTTTGATTGGTTTCTTTATTTTCATTGGATTATTATTTATTATAAAAACTTTTCTGAAACATTAACAAACTTAATCCACAGATAAACAGACGATTAATCTCAATAAACTAATTATTGACAGTTATTTCTATCAATCAAAAAAGAATTTAAATTTAGAAATACAAAAGGATATAATTTTGTTTTTACACCAAAACAACATCTTTTATATTTTTTGCACTCATAGACTTACATATTGATAAAATTTCTAACTTTACATCAGAAAACAATCAATTAATTATGAGAATTTTAAAATATATCTTTCTTTTATTACTACTTAGTATAGTTGCCTTATCCATTTTCATAGCTACTCAAAAAGGAGATTTCTTGGTAGAAAAAAGTAAGATTATTAATTCTCCTAAAGCATCAGTTTATAATTATGTAAACGATTATAGAAACTGGAGCGATTTTAGTTCTTGGACCACTGAAGATCCTGAAATAAAAATAAATTATCCTCAAAACACTGTTGGAAAAGGCGCTTCGTTCTCTTGGGAAGGCAAAGAAGGAAATGGTGAAATACATACCACTGCTGTAAAAGAAAACGATAGTATTGCACAAAAAATGGAATTTGAAGGAACTTCTTCAATGATTTCTTGGCATTTTAAAGACACTATTGGTGGAACAAAAGTGACGTGGAAAGCTAAAGGAAAAATGAGCTATTTCTTTAAAATTTATACTGCATTAAACGGTGGAGCTAATCGAGTAATAGGCGCTATTTACGAAAAAAGCTTAACTAATTTAGATAAAGCATTAGATTTTGAAATAAATACATTTTCTACCATTGATAACGGACTAGTTAAAAAACCTGTAATGAATTATATAGGTCAAACTTTCACTAGTGAATTGGTTAAAGTGACTAGAAATTTCAAAATTATAATTCCTAAACTAGAAACTTTTTGCAACGAAAACAACATTACTGTAAGCGGAAAACCTTTTATCATTTATCACACGTATGATGAGGTAAAAAAATTAGCTAAAATCACTATTGGAATTGGTATTCGTGATGCAATATTTTTAAGTACCGGAAGCGATATTGTTGCTGGGAAACTAGATGCTTTTGAAGCCGTTAAAACCACTTTAACTGGGGATTATTCGCATTTAAAAACAGCCAACACTAAATCTTTAAATTACTTAAACCAAAATAAATTAAGTCCAAACCCTGTTTTTTCTCACTTAGAAATATTCGCTACAGGCAAAAACAACGTTAAAAACCCATCTAAATGGGTTACTGAAATTTACATTCCTATTATACCAAAAGTAGTTCCCCAAGAAAAAACATATAATCCAGCTAAACCAGCAACACCTTCATTAGAAAAAAACATACCAATTGAAGAATCTAAGCCAAAAGCAACAGAAGAAGAATCGGAATTTTAAAAATTTTTTTTTCTTGATTAAACCTTATATTCACATTTACATCTAATTGAACAAAAGACTTTGCTGGACGAAAAGGAATTCATACAACAATTATTACATCCGAAAACACAAAACGATGCTTTTCAAAAACTGTTGTATACCTATCAAAAACCACTGTACAACCATATTCGGAACATTGTTTTGAATCATGATGATACCGATGATGTTTTGCAAAATACCTTTATTAAAGTTTTTCAAAATCTAAAAAACTTTAAAGGAGAAAGCAAGCTATTTTCCTGGATGTATCGGATAGCTACTAATGAGGCACTGACTTTTTTAAATCAAAAAGCTAAAAAAAGCGGAATTTCTTCAGAAACTTTGCAAAACAAAGCCATCGACAATCTTAAAGCTGATGTTTATTTTGATGGAAACGAAATCCAAATTGCGTTACACAAAGCCATTGCAACACTTCCACACAAGCAGCAATTGGTTTTTAAAATGAAATATTTTGAAGAATTAAAATACGAAGAAATCTCAGGAATTTTAGGAACATCTGTCGGAGCTTTGAAAGCATCTTATCATCATGCAGTAAAAAAAATTGAATCTCTCTTAACAACAAATTAAACCTTTTACATTTCATTCAGTCTAACCGATATCATGAAAGAATTTAAATTAAATAGTATCCCTAAAATTGAATCTGGTTTCAAAACACCAGAAGATGTTTATTTTGAAAAATTTTCGGCTAATTTATTAGATAAATTACCAGAAAACGAACCCAAAACAATCTCATTATTTCAAAGAAAAAAAGCCATTATAATGATGGTAGCCGCCATTTTTGTTCTTGCTTTAACTATACCCTCACTAATTAATAATGCTAGTCAATCTAATCAAATTGATTCCGTTACTTTAGAAAATTATTTGAGTTACCAATCTACTATAAATCAATACGACTTAATAAACGTATTGAATGAAGAAGAAATCAACAACATAAACACTAACATAGCCTTAGAAGATCAAACAATAGAAGATCTATTAATAAACAACAATAATTTAGAAAACTATATTACAGAATAATATTATAAAAAACACAGAAGATGAATTTTAAAAGAATTTTACCATTTTTACTATTACTTTTTACCTGCAATTTCTACGCTCAAGGAAATATGTCAGATAAAAAAGAACAAATCAAAGCTTTAAAAGTAGCTTTTTTCACTGCTGAACTAAATCTTAGTTCTCAAGAGGCAGAAAAATTTTGGCCACTTTACAATACTTACGACAATAAGCAATTTCAATTAAGGCACGAAAAAATGAAAGCTTTAAAAAGTAAAATGAGTGATGATGCATTGAATAAAATGAACGAAAATGAGGCTTCAATTTTACTGAACCAAATGGAAGCTACTGATGAAGAATTATTTTTATTACGAAAAAAATTAAACAAAAGCTTAAGAACAATTTTAGCTCCAGTCAAAATTTTGAAATTAAAAAAAGCTGAAGACAATTTCTATAGAAAATTACTCCAACAATATGGAGACAGGGGGAAAAAAAGATAAATACACAACTAAAAAAAGATTTTAAAAGCCATTTCAATATAAAGAGATGGCTTTTTTTGTTAGACGAGAATCGCTTTTAGGTGTTATAAATTAGTTTTCAAGAATAGCAAAAAAATACTTTAAATAAATTGGCACAGTAATTGAATATTTCAAAATATAAAATGTAAAAAACAATCGCCATGAAAAATAAAATTATATACTTAAGCATAATAGCTTCTTTTTTCATTATGCCAACAGAAGCTCAAAATAGAACTACAGTGAATGCAATGAATAACGAGATTAGTGATAATCTTGATTTAAGAGCCGTTGCATCTATTTTTGGAGAATCTAGAAATCTAGAAGATTTTGAAAGACGCTTAAACGACCCAGAACTTCAAATTTCTAATTTAGATTTAAATAATGACAATGAAGTAGATTACTTGCGTGTAATAGAATCCGTAGAATACAATACACATGTTGTTATTGTTCAATCGGTTTTAGACCGCGATGTATATCAAGACGTAGCAACAATCGATATTGAAAGAAACAATAATAGTGTACAAGTACAATTTATTGGAAACGAATACATGTATGGGCCTAATTACATTTACGAACCGGTATATCATTCCACACCATTAATATATGCTTCTTTCTGGGCTCCAAATTATCGTCCTTATGTTTCAAACTGGTATTGGAATTATTATCCATCTTACTATTATGCTTGGAATCCTTATCCAATATTCAGATATAGAAATAACATTCATTTAAGTCTAAATTTCAACAACAGTTATAATTATGTAAACTACAGAAGAAGTAACCTTGCTATTTCACTATACAACACGAGACGTACAAATGCTTATGAAAGACGTTATCCAAACTATGCATTTACTAAAAGATACAGCAATTACTCTAATCGTTACGAATTAGATCAAAGAAGAGGAACTAGATACAGTAACAACAATTCGACAAACAGAAATTCAACTGGAAGACAATACAGTAATAGTACTTCAAGAGGAGAAACACAAAGAGACTATATAACAAATAGAAACACGCCTTCAAGAGGAAATACTACGCTAAGAACAACTTCAAGAGAATATACTGACAACAAATTGAATACTTCTAGGCAAAACACAGCTTCTAGAAATTACAATCAAAACAAGACTAACAGTTCAAGAGAAAACGCGGCTCAAAGAACAACCGGAAGAGAGTACAATCAAAACAGCACTATTAGTAGTTCTAGAGAAAATACACCTCAACGAACAGCTAGTAGAGAATACAATCAAAATAATGCAAATAGCTCAAGAGGAAATACTACACCGAAAACAGCTAGTAGAGAGTTTAATCAAAATAAATCACAAAACCCAAGACAAAACATAACACAACAAACCCCGACACCTAGAACATACGCACCTAGACAAGAAAACAGTTCACAAAGCTCTCAAAGAGCACAAAATACGAGAGAAATCAATTCAAACAGAAGCGAAATTTCAAGACCTAGTTCTTCTGTACAACGAGTAGAGTCTACTAGGAATAATAGTAACCGACAAGAAAACAATAATTCTTCCAGAAATAATAATCGAAGAATCTAACAAATTAAAATGCAATTATTAAAAACACGACTAAACTGATCGTGTTTTTTTTATTTTTTAAAATATAACTTTTGAATTGTTTAAAAATGAGTAAATTTGAGGCGTTTACAAAAAAAATTCATGAGCGCATCAAATAGAAGTCTACACAGCAAGTTTACGTTAGGGGGTTTATTGATTACATTAGGAATTATATACGGTGATATTGGAACATCTCCATTGTATGTAATGAAAGCAATTCTAGGAACACACACCATAGATGCTGATGTTGTTCTAGGGGGGATTTCCGCAGTTTTTTGGACTTTAACTCTTCAAACCACCATAAAATATGTCATTATTACTTTAAATGCTGACAACCATGGAGAGGGAGGAATTTTTGCACTATATGCTTTAGTAAAGAAAACAAAAATTAAATGGCTTATAATCCCCGCTATTATTGGAGGTAGTGCCTTGTTAGCAGATGGAATCATAACACCACCCGTTTCTGTGTCATCGGCTGTAGAAGGAATTAGAACCTATTATCCTGAGATTAATACAGTACCAATAGTAATTGGAATTTTATTTATTCTTTTCACCATTCAGCAATTTGGAACAAAACTCGTTGGTAAATTCTTTGCTCCAATGATGTTAATTTGGTTCAGTATGCTTGGTGTATTAGGTGTGATACAAATTGTACAACATCCTTCTGTATTTAAAGCCTTCAATCCTTACTACGCTTATCATTTATTGTCTATTCACCCTGAAGGATTTTTTGTTTTAGGTTTTGTCTTTTTATGCACAACTGGAGCCGAAGCTTTGTATTCAGACATGGGACACTGTGGAAGAAAAAACATTAGAATCAGTTGGATTTTTGTCAAATTAACCTTGGTATTAAATTATTTTGGACAAGGCGCCTATTTAATTCATCATCAAGGTGAAACCCTGCAAAGTTTAGGTGGTAAAAATGGAAATCCATTCTATTTAATTATGGCAGATTGGTTCCAACCTTTTGGAATTGTAATTGCAACTATGGCGGCAGTAATTGCTTCTCAAGCATTAATTAGTGGGTCGTTTACGTTAATAAACGAGGCTATGAGATTGAATTTCTGGCCAAAAGTAAAAATAAAATATCCGACTGAATTAAAAGGACAACTGTACATTCCTTCCATTAACTGGTTGTTATTCTTTGGTTGTGTGGGAATCGTTCTTCATTTTGAAGAATCAAGCAACATGGAACATGCTTATGGATTAGCTATCATCCTTTGTATGATCATGACTACAATTTTACTGAATTTCTTTTTAATCATGAAAAGAGTAAAATTATACATTATGGTGCCATTAATTACCATATACTTATTAATTGAATTCAGCTTTTTGGCTGCAAATATTACTAAATTTAGCGAAGGTGGTTATGTAACCTTGATTATAGCATTAGTATTGATAAGTGTAATGACGATTTGGAATTCAGCTAAAAAAATCAACAAAAGCTATACTAAAATTGTAAAAATTGACGATTATAAAAAAGTATTGAGCGAACTGAGTGTCGATTTAAGTATTCCAAAATATGCCACTCATTTAGTTTATATGACCAATGCTGGACGAGCTGATGAAATAGAAGAAAAAGTTATGTATTCTATTTTACAAAAAAGGCCTAAAAGAGCTGATATTTACTGGTTTGTACACGTAAATATCCTAACCGAGCCCTACAAAACCGAATACAGAGTAACTGAAATTATGAAAGATGACTTGTATCGTGTAGATTTTAATTTAGGATTTAGAGAACCTACTAAAATTAATCTTTTATTCAAAGAAGTGATCAGAAATATGGTTCAAAACGGAGAAGTTGATATTAGAAGCCGTTACGAATCTTTGAACAAAAACAATATTATTGGCGACTTTAAATTTGTTCTTTCGGAGAAATTTTTATCCAATGACAACGAATTAAAATGGCATGAAAACATTATTATGAATTCTTACTTCTTGATCAAAAAACTAAGTTTATCTGAAGAAAGCGCCTTTGGTTTAGACAGTAGTTCAGTGAAAATAGAAAAATTTCCAATGGTACTCCATACCCCTGAAAATATTGATTTAACACGTTTAAAATAGTAAGTATAAAAAGTGACTGAATGATTATTATTTCAGTCACTTTTTTTTTTTGAAACTACAATTGTTCCAAATAACAAAAAAAGGCTGTTCAAAGTTTAACTTTTAAACAGCCTTTTTCTAATAAATTAAGCTTAATATTATCTAGAATAATTTGGAGCTTCTTTAGTAATAGTAACATTATGAGGATGACTTTCAGAAATACCACTTGAAGTTAAACGCACAAAACGTCCAGTTTCTTGCAAAGTAGCAATATCTTTAGCTCCACAATATCCCATTCCTGCACGAAGTCCACCTATGAACTGCAACATACTTTCGTTTAATTCTCCTTTGTAAGGCACACGACCTACAATTCCTTCTGGAACTAATTTCTTTACATCGTCTTCTACATCTTGGAAATAACGGTCTTTTGAACCTGTTTGCATCGCCTCTACCGATCCCATTCCTCTGTATGATTTGAATTTTCTTCCTTCAAAAATAATAGTTTCTCCTGGAGATTCTTTTGTTCCAGCTAAAAGCGAACCCAACATCACACAATCAGCACCTGCAGCAATAGCTTTAGGAATATCTCCTGTGTAACGAATTCCACCATCAGCAATTACTGGAACACCTGAACCTTTGATAGCAGCAGCTACTTCTAAAACCGCTGAAAACTGTGGAAAACCAACACCAGCCACGATACGAGTAGTACATATAGAACCAGGTCCAATTCCTACTTTTACTCCATCAGCTCCATTTTCAACTAAATATTGAGCCGCTTCTGGTGTAGCAATATTTCCAACAATAACATCTAAGTCTGGGAATTTAGCCTTCACTAATTTTAAAACATCAACCACTCCTTTAGTATGTCCGTGAGCAGTATCTATAATTACAGCGTCAACTCCCGCATTTACTAAAGCTGTAGCTCTTTCAACGGCATCAGCTGTAACTCCTAAAGCAGCAGCTACACGCAAACGTCCGTATTTATCTTTATTAGCATTTGGTCTTTGATTCAATTTAGTAATATCTCTAAATGTGATTAAACCTACTAATTTATTGTCTTTGTCTATTACAGGAAGTTTTTCAATTTTATGTCCTTGCAAAACTACTTCTGCTTGCTCTAACGAAGTTCCTTCGGCAACAGTAACAAGGTTTTCTTTAGTCATTACCTCAACAATAGGTCGAGTACTGTTTTTTTCGAAACGCAAATCACGGTTAGTAACAATTCCTTTTAGTTTTTGATTTTCATCAACAACTGGAATCCCACCAATACCGAATTCTTTCATTGCCGATTTTGCATCAGCAACAGTAGCATTAAGTGGCAAAGTAACTGGATCGATAATCATACCTGATTCGGCACGTTTTACTTTTCTTACTTTGGCAGCTTGCTGCTCAATACTCATGTTTTTATGTAAAACACCAATTCCCCCTTCTTGTGCCATAGCAATTGCCATAGAACTTTCGGTTACGGTATCCATAGCTGCAGATACAATAGGAACGTTAAGTGTTATGTTTCTTGAAAATTTTGTTTGGATACTCACTTCGCGAGGAAGCACATGGGAGTAATTAGGAACTAATAATACATCATCGTAAGTTAAACCTTCGCCGATAATCTTGGAGTTGTGTGCTATCATGTTGCAATTTCTAGTTGAATTGCGTGCAAATATAGCAAATTATTTTGAATTTTTATAATTCAAAATTCAAATTATTTAACAATATCTTCCCAATAACAAAGATAGTTTCTAATCCAGCTATTATCAATACGTCGGTTCATTATTGTCTGCAAAAATAAAATTAAATCCAAATTGGAATGAAAGACTATTCGCCTTAGACACATCGCGGTATTCTAATAAATTATCAGCCATAAAATACATATTGAACTTTCCTAGATTAGCGGACAATCCTAATCCCACATTTGTGTAGGAATAGGAATCAAGTGTATAAGTTGCTTTTACTTGGAATTGGTCTGAAATATTTCTTTGATAAAAACCCGTCAAGGCTGTTATAGGCATTCTGGGCGTGCTCATTACAAAAAGTTGTGCTCCAACTGCATTTTTATAACGCTTTTCACCAGCTATACAAACACAATCTTCATCAGTAGGAGTTCCATACGAATATTGATATGAAGCATTTAATTTCACGGGACGCCAAGTAGTGTATTTATTGTATAAAGTATCTAATTTAACCGCTTCCTGAAAATCGCTATACACCCCGTCCGGGTCGTCAACATCAGTGAAATTCGGATTGATCCCTTCGTATTTATAATACCCTTTATAAGTGAAATTTTCTATATCTTTAGTATGGTTTATAAAACCAATATCCAGTATACTCGCTGTAATTTGCGTATTTTTCTTTGGATAATAAGTAAATCCTAAATCAATTCCAAAACCTATATCACCACCTAGTAAAAGTTGTTTTTGCACATCAGTCGCCAAATCGCCATTGTAGTCTTCGGCAATATATTTTGAAATCCCCGAAGTATTCAGAGTCAAATCTGAATCCACAATTTGTTCATACATAGTGGTATTTGTAAGTCTGGTGGTTACTGAACCTGAATTGTTTGTGGAAGTTGCATTGAAACCACTAAAATAAATTTTACCTCTTGCCCCAACTATCATTTTTTCTGAAACATTTTTATGATAGCCCAAATGCAAGACCGATAACATTTCGGCTTTCACACTCAAATCAGATAAATTAAAAGATTTACCTATATAATTTTGGTTTCCATCCAAAGCTAAAACTGCTAAATCCTTAGGTATATAACTCCAAAAATCAAATTCCTGATACAATCCAAATGATAAATAGCCTTTGTTTTCAAGCCAATCTCCTAGTTTGATTCCACCATTAAAAATCTCGATTTGCTCGTTTACCGCTACGTGATCTCGTCTGGTTGTGGAATACACTACATTTCGCAATTTCTGATTAAAATCAACACCATCATTAGCAAATAAATCATAGGCGGAAAATCCGCTAGTTCCAACTTTGAACGACATTCCGGAAAGTAAAGGAACTCCAAAATAATACTTGTATTTGAAATCGGCTCCCGGATTATTCATCAACGACTGAGGAACTGAATTGAAATTATACAAAATCTGCTTGTTTTGAGAAAAACAATTTGCTGTAAGGAATAGTCCTAAAATTAAAAGTACTTTTCTCATTGTATTTTCAAATAAACAGTTGCGCTGGAGCGCAATACTAAACTTCCTGTACTATTTCTATCTAAAGCTGGACCTGAACCTCGCTCTAACTCTACTAAAAACCTCATCTTTCTAGTGCGCTTAAGCAAATCCAATCTGGTGTTTTGAAAATTTTCAGTTCTTGTAATCATACTAGTAGAGCCTAAATAGGCTGGGACATCAATCTTTATAGTTGTTAACTGATTATCATTGCTATCAAATAAAACGATACTTAATGAAAAAGCACGATTAATAGTATTGTTTATCTCAAAATAAAAATCGGCTCTTTGCAAATAACTATTAAAATACTTATCTCTAAAAACATCAAAATCTTGATCGTCATATCCCCAAAGTCGTTCAGAACCATTACTAGCAACAAAAGCAGTTGCAGGAACATCAAAATGACTAAAATTTGCCTCTACAACAGGCTCTAACTTTAAATCATTGACTTGATTAAAATCTAAATCACTGGAACAAGAAAAGGAACACATTAATATAAGTGTTAAACAAATTCTATTTATGTAATAATTTTTCATGTGTTTAGTTTCCTGTAATTTTTAGCTAAATATAAACGTAATTTTTGAAGAATTAGTATAACTAATAAAAACGTTTAAACACCTTTGAAGCTTCATTATACGCACTTTCAAAACTCAACGGATTCAACTTTAGATTTTCTCTGGTTGCGGTAAAATACGAAAGTAATTTTTCAGTTGGCATATTTCCCGTCAATTCGTCTTTCGCCATTGGACAACCTCCAAAACCCTGAATTGCTCCATCGTATCTTCGACAACCTGCGTGATGAGCCGCTTCAATTTTTTCAAACCATTTATCGTAAGTGGTATGCAAATGAGCACCAAACTCAATTTGGGGATATTTAGGAATTAAATTCGAAAACAAATATTGAATTACTTCTGGTGTTGAACTTCCAATTGTGTCTGATAGCGAAAGTATTTTTACTCCCATTGCCGCTAATTTTTCAGTCCAATCACCCACAATATCTACATTCCAAGGATCTCCATAAGGATTTCCAAAGCCCATAGATAAATATGCCACGACTTCCTTGTTACTCTTATCGGCTATTTCCAAAATTTCTTGTAAACTCACAATCGACTCAGCGATGGTTTTGTGTGTATTTCGCATTTGGAAATTTTCCGAAATGGAAAATGGAAAACCTAAATACTGTATGGAGTCAAATTGTGAAGCCATTTGGGCTCCCTGTGTATTAGCAATAATCGATAATAATTTACTGGTCGTTTTGGATAAATCCAATTGATCTAAAACCGCTGCCGTATCCTGCATTTGCGGAACAGCTCTTGGTGATACAAAACTTCCAAAATCGATTGTATCAAATCCTACCCGCAATAAAGATTGTATATACGCCACTTTATTCGCAGTAGGAATAAAGCTTTTAATACCTTGCATGGCATCTCGTGGACATTCTATAATTTTTATTGGTTCCATAGATTTCAAAGATACTAAAACTTGCAAAGTGACAAAATTTAGAACCAACAAAAAAAGCGCAACTCTATTAAAGAATTACGCTTTATAATTTATTAAGTCATCACACAAAGAAATTTAAAACTTTAACGACAAAGTTTTAAAAAGTTCTCGCAAAGTTCACAGAATTAAAAAACAATCCGTTTTAAGTAAAAAAACTTAGCGAATCTTTGTGTTTTCTCTTAGCGTATCTTTGTGTTTTCTCTTAGCGTATCTTTGCGTTATAATCAAGCCGCAATTACAAACGACTTAAAATCTTTTTGTTAATGGCTTTTACCAAGGCTGGACCTTCATAAATAAAACCTGTATATAGTTGAACCAAACTAGCTCCGGCTTCTAATTTTTCGATAGCGTCATCGGCAGAATGTATTCCTCCTACTCCAATAATTGGGAAAGCCTTATTGCTTTTTTGCGAAAGAAAACGAATCACCTCAGTAGAGCGTTTGGTCAATGGTTTTCCTGACAATCCACCCATTTCCGATTTATTACCCGACTGTAAACCTTCTCTAGAAATGGTCGTATTAGTAGCAATTACACCTGCAATTTGGGTTACAGCCACAATATCAATAATATCTAGTAATTGTTCATCCGTCAAATCAGGAGCAATTTTCAAGAGAATTGGCTTTTGTTTTGGTTTAGCCAAATTTTTATTCTGTAAAGTTTGCAATAACTGTTTCAACGGTTCTTTATCTTGTAAAGCGCGTAAGTTTGGCGTATTTGGTGAACTCACATTTACCACAAAATAATCTACATAATCGTATAATGCATCAAAACAGATTTCGTAATCTGAAGTAGCTTCTTCGTTTGGAGTTAATTTATTTTTACCAATGTTTCCACCAATTAAAACCCCTGGATTTGATTTCAGTCTTTCAACAGCTTCCAAAACACCACCGTTATTAAATCCCATTCGGTTAATAATTGCCGAATCTTCTCTTAAACGAAACAAACGTTTTTTGGGATTTCCTTCTTGCCCTTTTGGTGTTAAAGTACCTATTTCGATAAAACCAAAACCAAAGTTGGATAATTCTTTGTACAATTTAGCATCCTTATCAAAACCAGCTGCTAAACCTACAGGATTTTTAAATTTCAATCCAAATACTTCGGTTTCTAATCTTTTGTCATTTACTAAATAAAGTGATTTATAAATGGTTGAAAAACCTGGGATTTTAGAAGTTATACGCACTAACGAAAACGTAAAGTGATGTATCTTTTCTGGATCAAAACAAAAAAACAGTGGTCGAATAAGCAGTTTGTACATAGGATTTTAATTTGTGATGCAAAAATAGAATTATCTAATGGATAATTAAATATTTCTAAAAAAATTATAGCAACCGATTTAATTTTAATACCATTAAAGAAGAAATAACCTAAATAAACATTTGTTAAAAAACACATAAATTATCATCACAAAAAAAACACAAACAACTACACAACAACTACTTATGCCAGAACTATTTAATATCAGTATTTTTCAAATCAAAAAAATAGCTCTTTTAAAATGATTTTTCTTATCTTGTAAGAAGGGATGAGTTATTCAACTCATTTTATCAATTTAAAATACATTATTATGAAACTAAAATTAATTTTTGCAACCGTATTGCTTTCGAGTTTTCAACCTTTTTTTGCCCAAAACACTACAAATGACACAGTAAAGCTTGCTACAAAAACAACCATAACAACCGTTACAACAGTTAGAGATACGATAGTCAAAGTAGTTCCTGAAGTTAGCAATGCCTTAGCAACAGATTCAGAAAAAGAAGCATTACAAAAAGAAGCAAAAATGCTTAATGCAAAAATGAAAGAAGAGAAAAAAGCTTTAAAAGAAGCTAAAAAAACAGAAGAAGAGCTAAAAGACTTTGAAAAAGAACAAAAAGCGTTCGAAAAAAAACAAGACAAAATTCTCGCCGGTGAAAAATCTGTCAGTAAGTTAAAAAACAAAATTTCTAATGAAGAAAAAAGTTTAGAAAATCGAAAAGAAAAATTCGAAAATAAAAAATCAAGAGGAAAACTAAGTTCTACTGACATTGAAAAAGAAAATATCAAAATCAGTAAACAACAAATTAAAATAAACAAATTAAACGAAGACCTCTACAAAGCAGAAGATAAGTTAATTGAAACGAGAAAATAAATTAACACAAACTGAAAATTAGCCGCAAATTTGACAATAAACTCCATTGAAATGGAGTCATTAATTGATCAATTTGCGGTTTTTTTAATTGCCAATCACAAAACTTAGTTTTAAATTATAGTTAAAACATAAAAACTATCTTTGTCTTTCAAAAAACACCACTTTATGCAAGATATCATCGATCGTTTTATAAGTTATGTAACTATTGATACCGAATCCAATCCTGATTCAGAAACAACTCCAAGTACCGAAAAACAATGGGATTTAGCCAATAAATTAGTCGAAGAACTAAAAACTATTGGGATGCAGGATGTAACCATTGACGACAAAGCCTATATTATGGCTACTTTGCCTAGTAATGTTGAACATGAAGTTCCTGTAATTGGATTTATTTCTCATTTTGATACTTCCCCTGATTTTTGTGGAGCCAATGTAAAACCACAAATCATAAAAGATTACGACGGAAAAGACATTGTATTAAATGCAGAAAAAAATATTGTGTTATCACCAAGTTATTTTAAAGATTTATTACAATACAAAGGGCAAACTTTAATAACAACAGATGGAACTACGTTATTAGGTGCCGATGACAAAGCCGGAATCACAGAGATTGTAACTGCAATGGAATTCCTAATCAATAATCCTGAAATCAAACACGGAAAAATCAGAATTGGTTTTACACCAGACGAAGAAATTGGTCGTGGTGCCCACCATTTTGATGTGGAAAAATTTGGAGCTCAATGGGCTTATACCATGGATGGAAGCCAAGTGGGAGAATTAGAATACGAAAATTTTAATGCGGCTGGCGCCAAAATTACTTTCAAAGGTAAAAGCGTGCATCCAGGATATGCTAAGGGCAAAATGATCAACTCCATGCTAATTGCCAATGATTTTATCAATGAGCTGCCTTCTGGAGAAACTCCGGAAGAAACTAAAGGGTATGAAGGTTTTTTCCATGTGCATCACTTTAACGGAAGCATCGAAGAAACTGTTGTCGAGTTAATTATTAGAGACCATAACAGTAAAAAATTCGAAAAAAGAAAAGAGAAAATCCAGAAAATTGCCAGCAAAATCAACAAGAAATTTTCAAAGCAATTTGGAGAAGACATTGTAATTGCAGAAATAAAAGATCAATACTACAACATGAAAGAAAAAGTGTTGCCTGTAAAATACATTGTTGCCATTGCCGAAAAAGCAATGAAAGAATTAAACATCAAACCCATTATAAAACCTATTCGTGGCGGAACTGACGGTTCTCAATTATCGTATAAAGGATTGCCTTGCCCAAATATTTTTGCTGGTGGCCATAATTTTCATGGAAAATATGAATATGTTCCAGTAGAAAGTATGCAAAAAGCAGTTGAAGTAATTGTGAAAATTGCAGAACTTACCGCTTTACCTCACTTTGGTTTGGAAGCACCTAAAAAGGAAAAATAATTCTCTAACTCATTTATCAATAAACCGATGCAGCAATGTGTCGGTTTTTTTTGTATATTATGGATTAAAATCCGTTGCTACAGTATATTTCGTTCCTACGGAACTTAGAGTCGTAGACTCGACTCATTTTGTAATGCTGGACTTCAGTTTAAAAAACTTAACATTGAAAACCCATTTATAAATTGTATTTTTACTTACATTAAATTTACAATTACTTAACATTATATAAATTCATATAAATATTTTAACAAAATGATTAAAAAAGAAACAAACGACAAGGAAGCAAATGAAGCTGCTCCTCAGGAACCGTTAAAAGAAGTAAAACCTACAACTAGAGGTCCAAGAACGAAGCAAAAACCAGTTGTTCCAGCAATAGAAGAAACTCCGGAAATTATTGAAAAAACAATTGAGGAAGCTCCATCTGAAACCGAAGAGGTTATAATTACAGATACAACCGAAGATAGTGACGCAACAGTTACAAAAAAAACTAAAAAGAAAAAGATGAAAGACAAAGAAAAAAAGAAAGCTTTAAAAGCAAACGCAAAAGAAAAAGCGAAGGCGAAAGCTAAAAAAGCAAAGGCGAAGGCTAAGAAAGCTAAAAAGGAAAAAGCTAAAAAAGCGAAATTGAAAGCCAAAGCCAAAGAGAAAAAAGCCAAACAAAAATCTAAAAAACTAAAGAAAAACAAGAAGAACAAAAGCAAGAAAAAATAATTTTTTCAAGCAAGTAAAAGCCCCAATACTATATACAGCATTGGGGCTTTTTTATAATAATGTTGAATTATTTTTTAGCTAATGAAGCACTCATTTCCATAGAAATGGCAGAACGTTCCATTTTCAATTTTCCAGCCATAGTTTCAACAACTACTGTTGTATCGGCTAGTTCAGCCACTTTACCGTGAAGACCGCTTTTAGTAATGATTTTATCCCCTACTTTTAAGCTTCCTTCAAATTCTTTTTCTTGTTTGGCTCTTTTTTGTTGTGGTCTAATCATGAAGAAATAGATAACCACAAACATTAAGATAAACGGTGCAAATTGACTTAACTGTTCCATAATTTTAATTCTCGTTTTTTATTTATAAATATTACATTAAACCGCGACCGGCTTTAATCATTTTTTTGCTTGATTCTAATTCTTTAACTAGATTATCTAAAATTCCGTTGATGAAAATACTGCTTTTAGGGGTAGAATATTCTTTGGCTAATTCTAAATATTCGTTTAAAGTTACTTTAACCGGAATGGATGGAAATTTTAAAAACTCGCAAATCGCCATTTTTAAAATAATCGTATCCACCTCAGCAATTCTATCGCTATCCCAGTTAGGCGTTTTGTCTACAAATTCTTTGGCTAATGCCGCTTCATTCAAAACGGTTTTACGAAACAAATCTTTAACAAAATCCCTGTCTTCATTGTCTTTGTACAATTTTGGCACTCTAAAATTATCATTTTCGATAGGTTTCATGGCTTTCAATTGCTTAATAATTTGTGTATTCACCATCGGAATATCATCAATCCAAGTCAATTTATCGTCTTCTAAGAATTCGTATAATTTGTCATTTGGAACAATCACTTCAGTAAATAAATCAATAATCAACTCTCGGTCTTCTTCAAACGATTGCTTTGGATTACTCATGTATTTTTGATAAAACGAGCTTTCTTTAATAGCATTCAACAACAACAAAATATAGTCTTCGTGTAAATGCCAAGCATCAATTTTTCTAGTTTCTAAAGCAATACTTAAAGAATTGTTTTCGGCTAGAATTTGAAAAACACTGTTTTTGATAAATTTTTCGTTGGGTTGACGTTCGGCTGGAGTAGCCAAATGTTTTTGACTAGATAAATGCAAAAATTGAGTTTCTTTTTTACATATTTCTAGTAGGGAAGAAATCATTGTAAGGTATAAATCCTGAATATTATCGATACTGTAAAAAAGGAATTTTTCTTCCTTTTCTAGGTTATCAGAGCCGTTTTGATGCATTGCATAAATGGTTTGCATAACTTTAACGCGAATGTGTCGTCTATTTACCACCTTGTAAGAACTTTTATTAAATTAGTCTGCAAAAATAAGGATTTCCTTTTTCAAAATAAAATTTAAAGCCATAAAAAGCAGGACAGACACATAAGTTAATTTTACCGCTAATTCGCAAATTAAAATAATTTTAACCCCAGACTTTTAATTATATTTAAAATTACATCACTTCATTTTCAAATAAAAAATTTGCGAATTTGCGGTTAAAAAAAGAACTTAGATAAATTTATATTTTCTTTTTCACTCTTTTTACTTTCATTAATGAAACGTTAAATGAGACTTAACAGCAAGCGGATAGCTAGCAATTATTGCTTTTAAAGCTATATCTTTGTTTCATAAATACAGCCTAGTCTAGAAATGAAAGAATTACTCTATCTCAATAAATACTTTATCAAATACAAATACCGTTTTATTTTAGGAATTGTATTTACTATAGTGGCACAAATATTTTCTCTTTTTACACCTAAATTAATTAGTAAATCCTTTGCTTCTATTGAATCCTTTGCTAAAAACGAAAACGTATCAATTTCATTTGTTCGGGAGCAATTGACTTATAATATTCTGCTCATTATTGCTACCACAATAATCGCTGGTTTTCTAACCTTTTTAATGCGTCAAACCTTGATTGTTATGTCCCGTCATATTGAATTTGACCTAAAAAATGAAGTGTTTAGACAATACGAAAATCTATCTCAAAATTTCTACAAGAAAAACCGAACGGGAGATTTAATGAACCGTATTAGCGAAGATGTTTCTAAAGTTCGAATGTATGTTGGCCCAGCTGTTATGTACACGATCAATACCGTTATTCGTTTTGCTATCGTAATTATCTTCATGTATAGAGTATCTCCATTGCTTACTTTATACACGCTCTTACCTTTACCAATATTGTCTTATGCAATTTTTAAGTTAAGTACCGAAATCAATATTCGAAGCACCACTTTTCAGCAATATTTATCTAAAGTTTCCAGTTTTACACAAGAAATTTTTTCGGGAGTCCGTGTCATAAAAGCCTATTCTTTAGAAAACCAACATCAGGATAACATGCACGCTTTGGCTTTAGAAAGCAAAAGCAAAAGTTTAGATTTGGCCAAAGTACAATCGTTATTTGGTCCTTTAATGTTGGCGCTGATTGGAATTAGTAACTTGGTTGTAATCTATTTTGGTGGATTAATGTACATTGATGGAACGATTAAAAGCATTGGAACTATTGCCGAATTTATTTTATATGTCAATATGCTGACCTGGCCAGTAGCGTCTTTGGGTTGGGTTTCTTCGATGGTTCAAGAAGCCGAAGCTTCACAAAAAAGACTGAATGAATTCTTGAAAATAAAACCTGAAATTAAAAATAACAATCCTGAAAAATCGATTATAGAAGGCGCTATTTCTTTTGAAAATGTAAGCTATACATATGAAGACACCAATATTACGGCGCTTAAAAACATTTCATTTACTGTAAACAAAGGAGAAACGCTAGCCATTTTAGGAAAAACAGGTTCAGGCAAATCGACGATTCTATCGTTAATTTCAAGAATGTATGATGTAACCGATGGAGCGATTAAAATTGACCAAAAAGAAATTAGCCGTTTGAACTTATTTGATTTAAGAAACAGCATCGGAATTGTGCCGCAAGACGCTTTTTTATTCTCTGATAGTATTAAAAACAACATCCGATTTGGTAAAGAAGATGCCGAAATTGAAGAAGTTATGGCTGCTGCCAAAAATGCTGTAGTTCATGACAACATCATGGGTTTCAATAAACAATACGATACGGTTCTTGGCGAAAGAGGAATTACACTTTCGGGTGGACAAAAACAACGTGTTTCTATAGCGAGAGCTATTATCAAAAACCCTCCTATTTTACTCTTTGACGACTGTTTATCAGCGGTTGACACCGAAACCGAAGAGGCAATCTTAAACAATCTAAATGCTATTTGTAAAGACAAAACAACTATAATTGTGAGTCACAGAGTTTCATCAGCCAAGAATGCCGATAAAATTATAATTCTAGAAGATGGAGAAATCATTCAACAAGGTTCTCATAACCAGTTAATAAATCAAGAGGGCTATTATGCATCGCTTTATTTAAAACAACTTTCTGAAAAAGAATTACTTTAAATCTTGCTTAATACATATATTTTTATCATTTTTGGTTTCAATTAACAACCATATTATTGTACAGAACGGATTATGAGAGAAAATGACATGCTAGAAAAAGAGGAAATCTTTTCTAAAGTTTTACGTGCAGGACGAAGAACCTACTTCTTCGATGTGAGAGCTACAAAAGCTGATGACTACTACATTACCATTACAGAAAGTAAAAAATTTACCGAAGAAGATGGTTCATTTCACTTCAAGAAACACAAAATATATTTGTACAAAGAGGATTTTACCGCTTTTACCGAAATTCTAGGCGAAATGACTTCTTATGTTTTAAACCACAAAGGAGAGGAAGTTATCTCTGAGAGACATCAAAAAGATTTCAAAAAAGAATATGCTACGGAAAGAGGAAGTGCTGAAGAAGATGCTATTCCTGCAATATCCAGTTTTACCGATATTGATTTTGACGATATTTAAAATCTCAAAACAAATAAAAATCAAGTCCAAAAATCATCCGGTTTTTGGACTTTTTACATTAATAGTATTTGTATCTTAGTTTTCCGTTACAATTATAAAACATAACAATATGACAACTCCCATTGTATCTACAAACTGGCTCAAAGAAAACCTTCAGGATCCTGAACTAATTATTCTTGATGCCGTATTAGATACACCGCCTCATGATTTACAAATCGTTGGTGCACGCACTTTTGATATTAAAAATAAATTTAGCGACACCTCAAATCCTTTACCTAACACATTACCAAAACCAGAAGCATTTGCTGCCGAAGCTCGAAGATTAGGCATCAACAAGAACAGTAAAATTGTGGTATATGATACTAAAGGTATTTATTCCAGCCCAAGAGCCTGGTATTTATTTAAAAGTATGGGACATGAAAATGTTTGGGTACTCGACGGCGGACTTCCTGCTTGGATAAAAGAAGATTTACCAACAGAAAAAGTAGCTACAAAAAATTATTCAGAAGGGAATTTTGAAGCCAATTTCCAACCCGAAATGTTTAAAAACAAGGAGCAAATTTTAGAAAACATAAATTCTAAAAAAGCTGTTGTTATTGATGCCCGCTCATCAGATCGTTTTCATGCCGAAACCGAAGAACCACGTGAGGGCTTAAGAAGCGGACATATTCCAGGGGCAGTTAATCTTCATTTTTCGAAAGTGTTGAAAGAGGGGAAATTTTTACCTAAAGAAGAATTAGAGAAAATTTTGCCATTGCAAGACCAACCCTTATACTTATCTTGCGGCTCAGGAATTACAGCTTGTATTGATTTAATTGCATACGAATTGGTTGCTTCATATGCTCCAAAAGCAGTTTATGACGGATCCTGGACTGAATGGGGACAAGATCATAATTTACCCATAGAGAAATAAAAAAACAGTGTTATCCTATTCGTAAACCATTTTCAATTTTAAAATCGGGAGCTAATAGGATAACATCTCCTTCTTGACCTACAGCACCTAAAACCAGACATTCGCTCATGAATTTTCCAATTTGTTTTTTTGGGAAATTCACAACCGCAACAATTTGTCTATTTAAAAGTACTTCTTTAGTATATCTTTTGGTAATTTGTGCCGAAGTTTTTCTGATTCCAATAGTTTCACCAAAATCGATAGTGAGTCGAAATGCCGGTTTTCTTGCCTCAGGAAAATCGGTAACATGTATTATTGTCCCGACATGCATCGCTACTTTTTCAAATTCTGCCCAGGTTAAATTAGTTCCCATAATTGATTTAAAAAAAATATTATAAACTCAAAATTAGTTTTTAACTTCTAAATAGTCATCTATTTTAGTAACTTTAAACTCTAAAGAAAAAACTATGGCACGCACTCCATCAAACATGCTTGAATTAGGAACGATAGCTCCTGAGTTTTATTTAAAAGACACCACTTATAACAAAAAATGGTTCACTTTTGCTGATTTAAAAGGAGAGAAAGGTACGCTCGTATTTTTTATTTGCAATCATTGCCCTTTTGTACATCATGTATTAGATGAAATTATTCGAATTGCCAATGATTACAGAGTTCAAGGAATTGGAATTATTGCTATTTCAAGTAATGATGTGGTGAATTATCCGCAAGATTCTCCTGAGTTGATGACCGAATTTGCATTCGAAAATAACTTTGAGTTTCCATATCTATTTGACATCACACAAGAAGTGGCTAAAGCCTATGACGCTGCTTGCACACCCGATTTTTATTTATTTGACAACCAAGATAAATTAGTTTACCGTGGCCAACTGGACGATAGCCGTCCCGGAAACGGAATTCCTTTAAGCGGAAGCGATTTGCGCGGTGCAATTGACGGAATTTTATACAATAGAACTATTAATCCTGAGCAAAAACCAAGTCTTGGCTGTAATATTAAATGGAAATAACAGCATAAAGTATAAATCTTTAACTAACTTTGTTTTAGGAAAATCATTATTTATGACCACTATTCAACTTGCAGCGACACCTTCTTTTTTGTTTTCTTCTTCAAGAAAGCAAAACGTTGTTGCATTTTTTCCTCATAACAAAGCCTTTATCAATTAGACCTCCGCTCCATTCCATTTTTCTTCGAGGCGGAGGATTCATTTCTTTAATTACATATTTTATTTGATTGGAATTTCCCAATCAAATTATTCTTTCACTATTTTTTATTTCATGTGCTAAAACAATTGTAGCAACTGAGATAAGAGATTTTATTTTATAAATAACTTTTAAATTTAAATAGTATGAAACCCACTCCCATTTTAACAATTACAGATTACAACAAACTACGTGAATTAACAAAAAAAGCCAAAGACAGTAGTAACATTCGAGAAATTGCATTGCTAACACAAGAATTAGATAGGGCTATTATTAATGAAGAAAATATTTTAGACGAAAATATCATCCGAATTAATTCTCATGTTGTAATTGAAGATATAAAGACTAATAAACAAATGAGTATCCAAATTGTTATGCCTTCACAATCCAATCTTAAAGAAGGTAAAATTTCTATTTTAGCACCTCTATGTGTTGCTGTAATTGGTTTTAAAGAAAATGACGAAGTAGAATGGCAATTACCATCTGGAATTAAAACCCTAAAAGTAATTGCAGTGACTAACTCTAAAAACACCTAGTTTTATGATTTACAAACACCTCATCTTTATGAAGGTGTTTTTTTATGTCTAAAGTTAAGGCATAAAAAAATCCCAATCTCATTTTTAAAAACGAGTCGGGATCTTAATTTATATCAACTGACCACTAGAAACTTGATCACTGAATACTATTTTACGTCCATTAATTCAACGTCAAAAATCAAAGTAGCATTTGGTGGAATTACTCCTCCTGCACCACGAGATCCGTATCCTAAATGAGATGGAATTACAAAACGAGCTTTATCTCCTACTTGCAACAAAGCAATACCTTCGTCCCATCCTTCAATAACATTTCCTCTTCCTAATGGAAATTCAATTGGTTTTTTACGTGGGTAAGAGCTATCAAAAACTTTCCCATCAGGCAATTGTCCAGTGTAGTGAACAGAAACTGTTTTTCCGTTTTCTGCTTTTTTACCTTCACCTCTTTGGATGAATTGGTAACGCAAACCGCTTTCTGTTTTTTCAAATCCAGCAGCTAATTTTTCCATTGCTTCTTCAGCAGCATTTTTTTCAGCTTCCAAACGTTTTTTACGATTTCCTTCAAAGGAACGAAAAGCTTCAACAGCATTCCACTTTTGAGCTTCTTCTCCTACTCTAATAATTTCTAAAGTTTCTAAAGCATCTCCTTGAGCAACAGCATCCACTACATCCTGACCTTCTACTACATGACCAAAAACAGTGTGTTTTCCGTCTAACCAAGAAGTTGGTACGTGAGTGATGTAAAATTGAGAACCGTTTGTTCCTGGACCTGAATTAGCCATAGCTAAAATTCCTGGTTTATCGTGTTTTAAACTTGGATGAAACTCATCATCAAATTTATAACCTGGATCTCCTGTTCCTGAACCAAGAGGGCAACCTCCTTGGATCATAAAATCAGGAATAACTCTATGAAAATTCAATCCATCATAATATTTTGTCCCTTGAGGTTTTACATTATTTTCAAGATTTCCTTCCGCTAATGCTACAAAGTTACCAACAGTTCCTGGTGTTAAATCGTGAGTTAATTTTACTAAAACAGCTCCTTTTGAGGTGTTGAATTTAGCGTATATTCCGTTTTCCATTTTTTAAAATTTTTATTGAAGTGCAAATTTACAAATTAATTTTTTATCCGTTGTTGCTTTCTAATGCTTTCCGTTTGGATTTATAGGTTGTACCATAAACCGTAAATGCCAAAGCTGATAAAAGCAAACATCCTAAAGTTACTGCATGCCATCCGCCCAGTTCCCATAAAAACAAACCATAAGCTGAACCAGCAGCTGTTCCTAAAAAGCTAAAAGACATAAAAACAGTATTCATTCTGTTTCTGGCTTCAGGTACTATCGAATACACCCGGGTTTGATTCGAAATATGTACCCCTTGTAAACCAATATCAATCAAAACGATTCCGATTATTACACCAATAACACTTTGTCCTGAAAAATAGAAAATCATAAAACTCAGCGCAATAAATGCACAGCCGTAACCAACAGCAATACGGGAACCGCCTTTATCTCCTAATTTCCCCACTAAAGGTGCCGCCAAAGCCCCCGAAGCACCTACAATTCCAAAAAGACCAATAGTGGCACTATTAAATGAAAAGGGTTCTGCTGAAAGCAACAAAACCATCGTGGTCCAAAAAGCACCAAACTGAGCAAACGAAAACACATTGATTAAAGTAGCTTCGCGTAATAACGGTTGTTCTTTAATTAAGCTAAAAAGAGAAGAAATCAATTGTCCATAAGAACCTTTAAATTCTGGTTTATTATAAGGAAATTGTTTTTGGATAATAAAAAACAGCAGGAAACACAATCCAGAAGCAATCCAGAACATAGCGCGCCAACCTAATACTTCGCCAATAAATCCGCTCAGTGTTCGGGACAATAAAATTCCCACTAGCAAACCGCTCATAATAGTTCCCACCACTTTACCCCTTTGTTCAGGCTTACTCAACGAAGCTGCCAACGGCAAAATAAGTTGTGGTACAATAGAAGTAATCCCTATTAAAAGAGAAGCGATTTCTAAAATCAAGAAACTCTGTGCTGTAGCGGCAATTATCAAAGCAATTACAGTAGCAAAAGTGGTAATTAAAATTTGGCTTTTTCTTTCAATCTTATCTCCTAAAGGCACCATAAAAAACAAACCGATAGCATAACCTGCCTGGGTTAAATACGTTATTGTTCCTGCATCGGCATTAGGAATATTAAATTCATTCGCAATTAGAACAATTAAAGGTTGGCAATAATATAAATTAGCCACTATTAGTCCCGTGGCTACCGCCATAAAAAGGACATTTTTTTGAGATAAATTCATTTTGCAAAAATACTAATACAAAATAAAAAGTTATTTACTTTTCTTTAAATAAAACGAAGCACATATCAAATCAACCCAATCTTCAATCTTTATTTTAAATTCTAGAAAATTTATTTTTCCTGCGTTAATCCTGCATTATTCAAATAGGGCTCTATTTGCATATCATGTCCTATAAATTCCGTGAATGCTTGGTTTAAATCGACACTGTTACCAACAGATAAAATATATTTTTTGAATCGGTCACAATTAGTTCTAGTCATTCCACCGTTAGCCATCATCCAGTCATAAGCGTTATAATCTAAAGTTTTAGACCAAGTATAAGCATAGTAACCTGCCGAATAACCATCTCCGCCCCAAATATGTTGAAAATAAGTTGAATGATATCTTGGAGGAACTTCATTAACTAGTAAACCGTATTTTTGAAGTGCTTCTTTTTCAAATTCTAAAGTGGGTTTAAAATCAGATTCATTTTCTACCGTATGCCAAGCCATATCTAATATAGAAGCTGCTAAAATCTCGGTCACTTCATACCCTTTATTAAAAGTCTCTGCCTTTTTTATCTTATCAACTAATTCTTGTGGAATATCTTCTTTGGTTTGATAATGGATAGCATAATTCTTTAAAACTTCGGGATCTAAAGCTGCGTGTTCATTAATTTGAGATGGAAATTCTACAAAATCTCTTGGTACAGAAGTACCAGAAATGGAAGCATATTGTTGGCTCGCAAACAAACCATGCAACGTATGTCCAAATTCATGGAACATTGTTATCACATCATCAGAACTAATCAAGGAAGGATTTCCATCTACTGGTTTTGAGAAATTATAAACATTGACAATTACTGGTTTTTGTTTTTGATAAAAAGACTGATTTACAAAATTATCCATCCAAGCTCCTCCTTTTTTATTGTCTCTGGTATAAAAATCTAGATAATAAATACTTATTGATTTTTTATTTTCATCAAAAACTTCATAGACTTTGACATCTGGATGATACACTGGTAAATCCTGACGTTCTACAAATGTAATTCCGTACATTTTTTGGGCAGCAAAAAAAACACCTTTTTCAAGAACCGTAGTCAATTCAAAATAAGGTTTTATTTGGTTTTGATCTAAATCATATTTTGCTTTTCGAACTTGTTCCGAATAAAAATCCCAATCCCAAGGTTCTAGCTTAAATCCTCCGTTTTGAGAATTGATTAAATCCTGAATTGCTTTTGCTTCTTCTTTAGCTTTTGCCACAGCTGGAGTTGCAATTTTTGCTAACAAATCGATGGCTGGAGCGGGTGTTTTCGCCATTTGGTTTTGTAATTTCCATTCTGCAAAATTTGGCTTCCCCATCAATTTGGCTTTTTGCAAACGTAATTGTGCCATTTTTTCTAACACTGCTCGAGTATCTCCGTCATCCTCTTTCTCTGAACGATACCAAGAAGCTTTAAATATTTTTTCCCGCGTAGCTCTGTTTACAAGACTCACTAACAAAGGTTGTTGCGTAGTATTTAATAATGAAATTAAATATTTCCCATCTTGTCCTGCTTCGGTTGCTCTGTTTTTTGCTGCAGCAATTTCATCTGCACTTAATCCTTCTAAATCTTCTACATCATCAAATAAAACCGCACTATTTTTTCTGGCAACCAACAACTTGTTGTTGAATAAAGTGCCCAGTCCAGCTAACTCTTCGTTAGTTTTTTTCATTTTATCCTTATCCGCAGCAGACAAATTGGCTCCAGCCAATTCAAATTGTTGCAAATAATAGGCTGTCAATCTCTTATCTTCTCCTTGTAAATAATTCAAATCTAATGCTTTAATGCGATTGTAAAGCTTACTATTCAAGTACATTTTGTCGCTGTGAGCAGAAAATATTGGAGCAAATTCTTCTTCAATAGCCTGCAAAGTTGGATTGGTATTGGATGCTGCCAAATTACTAAAGATTGTCCTAGCCCTATTCAAATCAGATCCGCTTATCTCCAGTGCTAATACTGTATTTTCGAAACTAGGTTTAGCTGGATTATTAGCTATTTTATCGATTTCTTTTTCGTGTATCTTCAAACCGTAATCAAATGCTGGTTTAAAATGCTCGTCTTTAATTTTATCAAAAACCGGAGCCTGATATTGTAACTTACTTTCTTGTAAAAGTGGATTTGTCATTTTTGTGGAATTATTTTGGGCATTTATTTTTTGCGTTTGTAATAAAGCCAACATAAAAAAAGAGCTCATTACAATCATTTTGGGGAAGATTTGTATCATGAAGTTATTTATTTTAGAGCATAAAAATACTAAATAATTAAGAAGTATAGACAGAAACACAAGATTGAGTTATCTAAATTTTAATCCATTTTTTAATAATTAATTCCACAACAATGATTTAAAAAAAAGAACATTTTATATTTTTCAAAATTGTAAGTTTACCTTGTACTGAATAGCAATGAGAAACTATTTGCGAAACCTTACAATTTCTTTGTTTACCTTGTACTGAATAGCAATGAGAAACTATTTGCGAAACCTTACAATTTCTTTGAATTCCGCTTCTCATTCGAAAATAAAATCAACGCAAAAGAATGTCTTCTAAAAACAGTTGCAAATTGTATCTTTGCAGCCTAACTATTGGAAGATTATCATGCGAATTGACATTATTACCGTTCTCCCAGAATTATTACGAAGCCCGTTTGAAGCTTCGATTATGAAACGCGCCATCGACAAAGGTTTAGTGGAAGTTCATTTTCATAATTTACGTGATTACACCACTAACCGACAAAAAAGTGTGGATGACTATCCTTATGGCGGCGGTGCTGGAATGGTAATGACGGTACAACCTATTGATGCTTGTATTACCCATTTAAAAAGCGAAAGAAGTTACGACGAAATCATTTATATGTCGCCTGACGGAGAAACTCTGAACCAAAAAATGGCCAATACCATGTCTATGTATGAAAACATAATTATTTTGTGTGGACATTATAAAGGGGTAGATCAAAGAGTACGTGATCATTTTATTACCAAAGAAATCTCGATTGGCGATTATGTATTAAGTGGAGGCGAATTAGGCGCTTTGGTTTTATCAGACGCATTAATCCGATTGATTCCCGGAGTTTTGAGCGACGAAACCTCAGCTTTAACTGATAGTTTTCAAGACGGATTATTATCAGGACCTATATATACAAGACCCGCCGATTATAAAGGATGGAAAGTTCCAGAAGTTTTAACCAGCGGAAATTTTGCAAAAATTGACAAATGGCGTGAAGACATGGCTTTCGAACACACTAAAAATAGAAGACCTGATTTATTGGAAGAAAGTTAAAAGTTATTAGGTTAAGAGTTATGTGTCTAACTGTTTAAATAACTCCTAATTTTTTAACGAAAATATTTCACAACTCATAACTGATAACTCATAACTTTTTTTTACTTTTGCAGCCACATTTAATCAACCTCTGGCGATACCCGTGAATGTTGATTCGATTTAAAACCATAATTAGCAATTAAAATGGCAAATTTAGTAGATTTCGTTAATAGCGAATTTGTTACAAGAAAAGATTTCCCTGAATTCGGAGCTGGAGACACAATTACAGTTTACTACGAAATTAAAGAGGGTGAAAAAACAAGAACTCAGTTCTTTAAAGGAGTTGTGATTCAAAGAAGAGGTACTGGTAGTACTGAAACTTTTACAATTCGTAAAATGTCTGGTGCAGTAGGTGTTGAGCGTATCTTCCCTGTTAACTTGCCAGCTTTACAAAAAATTGAAATCAATAAGAAAGGTGCTGTACGTAGAGCTAGAATTTTCTACTTCAGAGAACTTACTGGTAAGAAAGCAAAAATCAAAGACAAAAGAAGATAATTTATTGTCTCTTTATCATAAAAGTCCCGACAATGTTGGGACTTTTTTTTGCATTATATCTAAATCCAGAACAGCATCCTCAAAGAAACAGGCATTCTTCAAAAAAAATAACATTTTAAAGCCTTGTAGTTAGTTATCCCATAATTCGCTTATTTCTATAACAAACCGGACGGTATTTTAGTCTGATTTACATATCTTTGCACTGCTTTTTTCAAAGCAAAAAATACATTTCACATTCTTTTTTAAAGGATTACGATTATAAAATTAAAAAAATGACACAAAAATCAAAGATTGTTTACACATTAACTGACGAAGCACCTTTGTTAGCTACTTATTCGTTTTTACCTATTGTTGAGGCTTTTACTGCAACTGCAGGAATCGAAATTGAAACAGAAGATATTTCTGTTGCTGCTCGTATCCTTGCTAATTTCCCAGAGTTTTTAACTGAGGATCAAAAAGTAAAAGATTCATTGGCTGAATTAGGAAAACTAGCTACTGCTCCAGAAGCAAACATTATCAAATTACCAAACGTTTCTGCATCTGTTCCTCAATTAAAAGGAGCTATTGCTGAATTGCAAGCACACGGATACAAAGTTCCTGATTACCCAGAAGCTCCACAAAACGATGCTGAAGCAACAATCAAAACAAAATACGCTAAAATATTAGGTTCGGCTGTAAACCCTGTTTTACGTGAAGGAAACTCTGATCGTAGAGCTCCAAAAGCAGTGAAAAATTACGCAAAAGTAAACCCACATTCAATGGGAGCTTGGTCTGCTGATTCAAAAACAGCAGTTGCTTCTATGGAAAGCGGTGATTTTTACGGAAGTGAGCAATCACTTACTGTGGCTGAAGCTACTGATGTAAAAATTGAATTTATTGGACAAGACGGTACAGCTACTGTTCTTAAAGCAAGTACACCATTAAAAGCAGGTGAAATTATTGACAGTTCAGTAATGCACCTAAACGCTTTAAAATCTTTTGTTGCTAAAACAATCGCAGATGCTAAAGCACAAGGAGTTTTACTTTCTGTACACTTGAAAGCCACGATGATGAAGGTTTCTGACCCAATTATCTTTGGAGCTATTGTTGAAGTTTACTTCGCAGCTGTTTTCGAAAAATACGCTGCTTTATTTGCTGAATTAGGAGTAAACACTAAAAATGGTTTAGGTGATGTTTATGCAAAAATTGCAGGTCACCCACAACAAGCGGAAGTAGAAGCTGCCATTAATCAGGCAATTGAAAATGGTCCTGCTTTAGCCATGGTGAATTCTGATAAAGGAATTACTAACCTTCATGTCCCTTCAGATGTAATTGTTGATGCTTCTATGCCAGCCATGATTCGTACTTCTGGACAAATGTGGAACAAAGAAGGAAAACCACAAGATACTATCGCTATTATTCCAGACCGTTCTTACGCTGGTGTATATACTGCTACAATTGATTTCTGTAAAAAGAATGGTGCTTTCGACCCAACCACTATGGGATCTGTTCCAAACGTAGGTTTGATGGCGCAAAAAGCAGAAGAATACGGATCTCACGATAAAACTTTCCAAATGTCAGCTAACGGAGTAGTTCGTGTAGTAGATGTAAACGGAAACGTTTTAATGGAACAAGCTGTCGAAGCAAATGACATTTTCAGAATGTGTCAAGCGAAAGATGCTCCTATTCAGGACTGGGTAAAACTAGCGGTAAACAGAGCGCGTTTGTCTGATACTCCTGCGGTATTCTGGTTAGACGAAAACAGAGCACACGACAGACAATTAATCGAAAAAGTAAACTTATACTTGAAAGATTATGATACAGCTGGATTAGATATCCGTATCTTAAATCCAATTGCTGCTACTGAATTTACATGTGAAAGACTTATAAAAGGATTAGATACTATCTCAGTAACTGGAAACGTATTGCGTGACTACCTTACTGATTTATTCCCAATTTTAGAAGTAGGTACTTCTGCAAAAATGTTATCTATCGTTCCATTAATGAATGGTGGTGGATTATTCGAAACAGGTGCAGGTGGATCAGCTCCAAAACACGTAGAGCAGTTTACAGAAGAAGGCTATTTACGTTGGGATTCATTAGGAGAATTTTTAGCATTAGGTGCTTCATTAGAACATTTAGGACAAAGTTTGAACAATGAAAAAGCAATTGTTTTATCTGAAACTTTAGATCAGGCTAACGATGCTTTCTTGCAAAATGATAAATCTCCAGCTCGAAAAGTAGGTCAAATTGACAACCGTGGTTCTCACTTTTACTTAGCTTTATACTGGGCTCAGGCTTTAGCAGCTCAAACTAAAGATGCTGACTTGCAAGCTATTTTTGCTCCAATTGCAAAAGAACTGACTGAAAACGAAGCTAAAATTGATGCCGAATTAATTAGTGCTCAAGGAAAAGCGCAAGAAATTGGCGGTTACTACCAACCAAATCCAGCTTTAGTAAGCAAAGCAATGCGTCCAAGTGCAACTTTAAACGCAATTTTAGATAAAATAGCAGTATTAAAAACAGCTTAATTATTTTTATACAAATATTCAAAAGACAACTCGAAAGGGTTGTCTTTTTTTTTGCTCTTTAATTAAATTCAATCACCAAGCCAATTAGGAATTCATTTTTTTTGCAACACAGATTAGAGAAATTCGAATAATTTTATAAATTTCTCTAATCTGTGTTCCCTCATACCTATTGTAAACACCTTTAGTCACAAAAACAACTCAAAACATAAAATATTTTTTTTATAAATAAACGAACATTCACTTATAAATTATACTTTTGTCGCATAATTCAAAAAACAAATGAGAACTAGAGACAGTAATAAAGAAGAAATCGTCAAACAAAAAGCCATAGCATTACTTGTAGAAAAAGGAATCGAAGGTTTTAGCATGAATCGATTAGCCAAAGAAAGTAACATTTCAGTGGCGACTTTATACATTTATTACTCAGACAAAGACGATTTAATAAAGAAAATTGGAATCGAAATTGGAAAAAATTTCTTCGATGAAATGTCCAAAGATTTCTCTCCAACAATGCCTTTCAAAGAAGGATTATACAAACAGTGGGAGAACAGAATCCGTTTTGCTCAAAGCAAACCACTTGAAGTCAATTGCTGGGAACTGCTTACCCACTCCAGTTATGGCGAATACATTTTAGAAGAAAGTCTATTGGATTTCAAAATCATTATGGGCACCTTTTTTAGAAATGCAGTGGAAAAGAAAGAATTAATTCCGGTCTCAAAAGAAGTCTTTTGGAGCATGGCTTATGGCCCATTATACTCATTATTAGGTTTTGAAAGAGACGGAAAAAATTTTGGAGGAGGTCTTTTTAAACTCAACAAGAAAATAACTGATGAAACATTTGAATTAGTCATAAAAGCATTAACACCGTAAATTTCTAACTTATGGAAACTAATTTTGACAACCTCTTCATTTTTGGAACGAATCTCCAAACTGAAAAAGACAAACAAGTGATAAGCAAAGTATTGAACGTAAATCATGAAATCGAGCAATGGAATATTGATTTGGAAGATGTTGATTCGATATTACGAATAGAAAGCAAGACTTTAACAGCCGAATTAATCATCAAAATAATAACAGAACAGGATTTTAAATGTACTGAATTAAGCGAATAAGCAAATGAAAAACACAACAAAACAAGCAGTTCCTTTTACTTCCTATCAAAAGTTTGCTGTTTTTATATTAGCCATTACCCAATTTACCGTTATTTTGGATTTCATGGTCATGTCACCATTGGGTGATATTTTAATGAAAAGCATGCAACTAAAGCCGACTCATTTTGGTTTGGTAGTTTCAGCTTATGCGTTTAGTGCTGGAGTTTCAGGATTACTTACTGCTGGTTTTGCTGATAAATTTGATAGAAAAAAATTATTACTATTCTTTTATACTGGATTTATCTTAGGAACTATTCTTTGCGGATTGGTTAATTCTTATGCGTTTCTGGTAGCTGCCAGAATTTTTACTGGACTATTTGGAGGCGTTATTGGTTCCATTTCGATGGCCATTGTAACCGATTTATTTTCGATGCAACAGCGTGGTCGTGTAATGGGTTTTATCCAAATGGCTTTTGGCGCAAGCCAGATATTAGGAATTCCACTGGGACTTTATATTGCCACAGCCTGGGACTGGCATGCTCCCTTTTTATGGGTCGCAGCAATGGCAGCAATCATTGCTATTTTGATTGCATTGAAATTAAAACCGCTCACAGAACATCTTGCGATACCAAATAAAAATTCGGCTTTTCAACATCTAATTCATACCATTTCAAAACGAGAATACCGCATTGGGTTTGCGGCAACAGCAATTCTTTCCGTTGGAGGATTTATGCTAATGCCTTTCGGAAGTGCTTTTGCCATTAATAATTTAAAAATTACCGAACAACAACTTCCGCTTCTGTTTATGATTGCAGGGTTTTCTACATTAATTATTATGCCAATTATTGGAAAACTAAGCGATAAAATAGATAAATTCAAGATTTTTACTGTGGCTTCCATCTGGACAATTATAACCGTTGCGATTTACACTAATCTTGCTGAAACGCCTTTTTGGTTGGTTGCCATTGTCAATGTTTTGATGATGATGGGAGTAATGAGCCGAATGGTTCCTTCTACTGCCTTAGTGACTTCTATTCCTGCCAAAGAAGATCGAGGGGCGTTTATGAGTATCAATTCTTCTTTACAACAAATTTCTGGCGGAATTGCCGCTGCCTTTGCAGGAACAATTGTGGTTCAAAAAGATAATTTCAGTCCATTAGAACATTATAATACGTTGGGATTCATTATAATTGGAATATCGATTTTGTCAATATTCTTAGTTAGTCGGGTGAATCAACATTTGAAAAAGCATCCAGAACAAGATTCGGAACCTATTTTAAGCGTTTCTGAAATCTAAATGAAGGAATTAAAAGTTACAACACACAATATTAAACATAAATTAACAGTTGTGGACTTGGCTTTTCTATCTTAATAATAGACATTTGCAATTCAAATATCATAAAATGATTACAAAAAAACAAATTCTCCTTTTCGTTGTTCTGTTTATAGGTATATCCACTTTTGCGCAAGACAAATTTACTCTGAGCGGAATTATTACAGATGCTAAAAATAACGAAACCTTAATTGGCGTGAACCTCTACTTTCCTGATTTGAAAATTGGAACAACCACTAACGAATATGGTTTTTATTCGATTAGTGTTCCAAAAGGAAGTCAGAGTTTAAACATCAGTTATATTGGTTATCAAAACGTGCAAAAAACCGTTTCGTTGACCCAAAGTACTAAACTGAATATAGCACTTGATGAAAACGGCGAAATGCTAGACGAAGTTGTTATAAAAGACAATCAAGGTCGGGCGAATACGCGAACTCCCGAAATGAGTGTGAACAAACTTTCTATTGCTGCTATTAAAAAAATGCCTGTAGTTTTAGGAGAAGTAGATGTTATCAAATCAATTTTATTATTGCCAGGAGTTACAAATGCGGGCGAAGGCGCATCTGGTTTTAACGTTCGTGGTGGCGGTGCCGACCAGAATTTAATTCTTCTAGACGAAGCAACTATTTACAATTCTTCGCATGTTTTTGGATTTTTCTCTGTTTTTAATCCAGATGCTATCAAAGATTTAAAATTGTACAAGGGTGGAATTCCAGCTCGTTTTGGCGGAAGAGCGTCTTCAGTCTTAGATATTTATCAAAAAGACGGAAACAGTAAAGATTTCCACATGAATGGTGGAATTGGATTAATTTCCAGCCGTTTGCTTGCCGAAGGTCCAATTGTAAAAGACAGAGGTTCGTTTTTAATTGGTGGTAGAGCTTCTTATGCGCATTTATTTCTAAAATTATCCGAAGAGCAAAAAGACAACTCGGCTTATTTTTATGATTTGAATACCAAAATGAGCTATAAAATTAACGACAACAACAATATTTACTTATCGGGTTATTTTGGTCGTGACGTTTTTGCTATTAACGAAAGTTTCTCTAATACTTACGGAAACACCACTTTAAATTTACGTTGGAATCATTTATTTTCTGATAAATTATTTTCGAATCTTTCTGTAATCTATAGTGATTATTATTATGGATTGGAGTTGGATTTTGTAGGTTTCAATTGGGATTCCGGTATTAAAAACTACAATATCAAATATGATTTTAAACATTATATTTCTGATAATTTCAAATTAAATTATGGAGTAAATGCTCTTTATTACAATTTTAATCCGGGAACTATTAAACCATCTAACGATGAATCCAGTATCAATCCAGACCAATTGGATAGAAAATATGCTTTTGAGCCTTCGCTTTATATTGAAGCCGAAAACAGAATCACTAAAAAACTAAGTCTTGCTTATGGTTTGCGTTATAGTATGTTTTCTCGAATTGGAAATTCGACAGTTAATTTATACGAAAACGACAATCCTGTTACCTTCAATTCTGAATTTCAGATTTACGAAAAAGCAACTCCAATAGGCACTAAATTTTACGGTAAAAACAAAACTATCAAAAGTTACGACAACTTCGAACCGCGATTTTCAATTTCGTACCAACTCAAAGAAGATCAAGCAATCAAAGCGAGTTACAACCGCATGGTACAATATTTACAACTGGTTTCTAACACCGCCTCGCCTACTCCATTAGACATCTGGATGCCAAGTGACAATTACATAAAACCACAAATTGCTGATCAGGTAGCGATTGGTTACTTCAAAAATATTAGTAATGGCGATTATTCTATCGAAATAGAAAGTTATTACAAGAAAATCCAAAACCGCATGGATTATATTGATGGTGCCAATTTAATTGCCAATGAGGCTATCGAACAAGTTATCCTGAACGGGAGAATGCGTTCTTATGGTTTGGAATTCATGTTCAAGAAAAATGAAGGTCGTTTAAACGGTTGGGTTTCCTATACCTTATCTAAATCTGAACAGCAAACCCCGGGTCGAACTCCTGAAGAAATAGGAATTAATTATGGGAAATGGTACAATTCAGCTTATGACAAAACGCACAATATAGCCATAACTTCTGCTTATAATTTGAATGAAAAATGGGATTTTGGGGCTAATTTTTCCTTACAATCCGGACAGCCTGTGACCTTTCCAAATAGCAAATACCAATATGGAGATATTTTTGTGCCAAGCTATGGTTTACGCAACGCAAACCGTTTGCCTACTTACCACCACTTAGATATTTCAGCTACTTTAACGCCCTCTAAAAACAAAGGCAGAAACTGGCAAGGCGAATGGGTTTTTAGTATTTACAACTTATACAATCGTCAGAATGCTGCTTCCATTGCCTTTAGACAAAATACGGATACAGCTATGAATGAAGCGGTAAAAACATCCATTTTTGGAATTGTACCTGCGGTAAGTTATAATTTTAAATTCTAAATTTTCTTTCGAAAAAAAACATATCACAATGAAAAAAATACTATTCCCCTTTTTAATACTTTTTATCGGTTTGTTTAGCAGCTGCGAAGAAGTAATCGATTTAGAATTGGACAGCGCTGCTCCACGTTTAGTTATTGAAGCATCAATCGTCTGGATTAAAGGCAGTACAGGAAATGCTCAAAAAATAAAATTAAGCACCACCACGGGTTATTATGACACTGAAGTTCCTATTGTAACAGGAGCAACAGTTTTTATAACCAATAGCGAAAATACTGTTTTTGATTTTGAAGAAATTCCAAACACTGGCGAATATACTTGTACGACTTTCGAACCTGAAATTGGAAAAACTTATACACTAAATATTATTCATAATGGAGAAACTTATTCAGGAACGGAAATATTTCAATCCTTAGCTCCTATTACCCGAATTGAGCAAAACAACAATGGAGGTTTTACAGGAAAAGATATTGAAATAAAAGCTTTTTTTAATGATCCAGCAGACGCAGACAATTATTATTTGTATCGTTACGAATATTCAAATGAAGCTACGGTGAGTTATAATGTAGACGACGACCGATTTTCTCAAGGAAATGAAAATTCAAGTCGCTCTCAAAATGACGAATTAAAAGCAGGAGATTTAATCGAGTTAACACACTATGGTGTTTCTAAACAATATTACAATTACATGAATATTCTAATTGGTATTATTGGCAATTCTGGAGGTCCATTTCAAACGCCGCCTGCAACTATACGAGGAAATATTGTCAATACAACTAATCCTCAAAATTATCCGTTGGGATATTTTTATTTAGGCGAAACCGATATACGTCGTTATGAGATTGAATAGTAGATTTCAATTTAAAACCATTACTTCAATTGCCGTTGACTTTAGGAATTTAGATTTACAACTAAATTGGCTTTAGCCAAAATAGCCATAGAAATTTGACTAAAACCAAAGGCAATTTAATCCAATCAACTATTAGGTCTATAACATTCGAAATATTTTCATTTTACCGCAGATTACACTGATTCACTCAAATTAATCTGTGCTAATGTTTTAATCTGCGGTAAAAAAATTAGCTATATTTGCTAACTCAGAAACCTAAATCTACATTCCTTTGTCATCACATCACATTGTTCGAGACGATCAAGAACCGGCTTTAATCATTGCTAACGGTGCTGCCTGCAATCCTGAATTATTAGGACAATTGCTCGAATGGTCTCCACTGGTTATTGTGCTGGATTCTGCTATCGAACGTGTGATTGAATTGGGAATAAAAGTAGATGTTTTGTTAGGCGATTTCGACCGTGATTTTGATCCTGATTACTACAAAGAAAAACAATATCCGCTGGAAATTGTACATGCGCCCGACCAAGACAAAACTGATTTGGAAAAAGCGTTTGACTATTTGTTAGAAAGAAATATTCCTGCGGCAAATGTAGTTTGGGCAACAGGAAGAAGAGCCGATCATACCATTACTAATCTGACTAATATTGTTCGCTACCGCAATAAATTAAAAATCGTCATCTTAGACGATCATTCTAAGGTTTTTTTACTGCCTCGAAAATTCGAAAAATGGTACACTGCCAATACGCCTATTTCGTTAATTCCGATAGGTCATGTCAACGGAATTCATTCAGAAAACCTATTTTATCCTTTAAAAAATGACAGCCTGACTATTGGTTATCGCACTGGAAGCAGCAATCATGTGGCTCAAGATGGTTTGGTGGTTATTGAACACCAGGAAGGCGATTTATTGTTGATGGAATGCATGGATTAATTAATTTATAAAATAGTTTCTACTGAAAACATTAAGAACATTATTTTTTTCAAACCATTTAGGTATTTAAGAAAATTAAGATTTGTTGTGTTTTTAACTCGCTTCATGGTTTAAATGATTTATCTTTCACACAAACACTAGTTGAATCATAAAGAAACACTGATTAGAAAAATTTATAAAATTATTTTAATTTCTTAAATCTGTGTTCAAAATCCTTATCGACTATAAAGATGAATTCCCAAAATCATTACATTTTCTTAAAATTGCACTCCAAAATAACTACAATAAATTAATACCCAAATAACTAAGTATAAGCTAGAAACAAATTTGAAAATCGTACCTTTGCATCGAAATTAAAACCAAAATGTCTAAAGCAATTACTGAGAAAACCAACTTACATTCCAGGAACCCACATCGATTACGCTATGATTTTGACTTGCTAATCGGGAATTGTCCTGAATTAAAACCATTTGTTTTCATTAATGAACATCAAATAGACTCGAGCGATAGCGAACAGGCAAAGCAAAGTATCGATTTCAGTAATCCTCAAGCGGTAAAAGCCTTGAACAAGGCATTATTAATTAGCTATTACGACATTCAAAACTGGGATATTCCTCAAGATTACCTTTGCCCGCCTATTCCTGGCAGAGCCGATTACATCCATTACATTGCTGATTTATTAGCGGAAAGCAACAACGGAATTATCCCTACAGGAGATGAAGTAGAAGGACTTGACATTGGTGTTGGTGCCAATTGTATCTATCCGATTATTGGAAATGTGGTTTACAACTGGAGTTTTGTAGGTACTGACATTGACGAAAAAGCTTTAAACAATTGCAGTAAAATAATCGAAGCCAATCCTAAATTGATTGAAGCCATTAGTTTGCAACAACAATTAGAACCTCGATTTGTTTTTAAAAACATCATCACTCCCGAAGATAAATTTGCTTTCACGATTTGTAATCCTCCTTTCCATAAATCAGCTGAAGAAGCCAGCAAAGGCAGCTTGCGAAAAGTAAATAATTTAGAAAACAAAAAATCGACCAAAGCCGTTTTAAATTTTGGTGGTCAAAATAGCGAACTGTGGTGCGAAGGCGGCGAACTCGGTTTTATCACTCAAATGATTTACGAAAGCGCCCGCTACCCAATGCAATGCCTGTGGTTTACCAGTTTGGTTTCTAAACAATCGCATCTTGGCAGTCTTTATAAAACCTTAAATAAAGTCAACGCTGCCCAAATAAAAACCATCGATATGGCACAAGGACAAAAAACCAGCCGTATTCTTGCCTGGACTTTCCATACCGAAACCCAACAAAAAAATTGGAAATTCGAAGCAGTAAAACCTCTTTTTTAACTTTCTTATTAATGATAGATAAGTCTATAATACAAATAACAAACTACTAATCGAAAATATTTAATTCTTTACTAATCTTCAAAACAAACTCTGAAACACATTGAATCATCTTTTGTATAGCTTTCTCATCAGTGATTACACTTTTACCATCTTTAGTTTTACCATTTCTATGGACTAAATCATGTCGCATCATAACATATTCATAAACTTCTCCTATATCTGGGAAGTTAATTTTAAATGTAGAGATGAACATTATTTTCACAGAAGGTAAATTATGATAAATAGTATCAAGCATTACTTCCTTAGCAGTCTGCTTAATTTTATCTTGTTCATTAAAAATATCACGTAATTCAAATTTTCTTTTTCTAAATTCGGGATGATTTTCAACAAATCTCTGAAAATTAGCTGAATCATTCATTGTCAAATTTATAAAAACTTCAGAAAGAAATGTCTCCATTGTTCCAATAATTCCAATACAAATTTGACGATGTAAAACATTTGTAAGATTGACAGATTCTATCGTTAATTTACTAAGTTCTTTTAGATTATCAATTTCAGAATTAAATTTTTCTAAGTGTCTATCATTTTTAGAAATAGATTCATATTCTCTTTGATAATAATCACCAAATTCTAATTCATATGGCTGAATATACACTATAAAACCATATTCTAAACGATCAATCTTTGATAGAATTTCTTTCGGTGAATCTTTATCAAATTCAATTCTATAAGTTTGAATTAACCCATTTTTACTTGTATCTATATAAAATTTATAATCTAAAAACAATAATTCTTCATATGTAATCCCCAACACATCAGCTATAAATGGATTTTTATCTGCTTCTCTAAAATCTATATCCAAATTACTATAATATCCCATTCGCTTTTTGTTAATTAAAAAATATCTCAAATATAAAAAATCACATCCAATAATTTTTTACACATACAGAAGATTAAAATATTAAACCAGAGAGCGCAGAATTGTATTCTGGTCTGATAGTGTGAAAATTCTTTCCGTGCCTAAAAAGATTGTCTTGTTAATATAACACCTTTCCCTCTTTGACAAAACTCCAACATTGTAACCTAAAGAAAAAGCCTTATATTTGTTATTGAACTAAAATGCCCAATTATGCAACGAGAAAAACAGACTAAAAAAATTGTATTTCGATCTAATGCTAAAGAAGTATCTAATTTAATATTAGCAGGCAAACAGGCAGCAATAAATGCAATTAGAGAAAATAGAGCCTTAGGCTTAGCATTCACTTACACAAAAGGAAATAAAGTAGTTCGCGAAAACGCTAATGGAGAAATCGAAAACTTAGATAGAAAACCTTTACGCTCTTCGCTAAAAATAAAAAAAGGAACTATTTTGTATGTCAAATCAAAGTAGAATTAGACTTTTTGCTGGACCCAATGGCTCTGGTAAGACATCTTTGTATTACAAAATAAGTAAAACCTACAATTCGGGTATTTTCATAAATGCCGATGAAATAGAAAAAGCACTCCTAACAAAAGGACTAATCGATTTATCTGATTTTGGACTAAAAGTAACAGAAGAAGATTTAGAAAAATTCATACTATTAAGTGATAGCCAATCCTTATTAACAAAAGCTAAACAAGGAAACTACATTATAGATATCACTGTAGCTGAAAATTTTATTGTCAATAAACCTAAGGAAACAAATAGTTATGAAGCGGCTTTTGCTGCATCATTCATCCGACATCTACTTTTAAAAGAAAATAAATCATTCTCATACGAAACCGTAATGAGTGACGATTCTAAACTTCGGGAATTAGAAATAGCAAAAAAATCAGGTTTCAAAACCTACCTTTATTTTATCTGCACTGATGATTATCAAAAAAATATTGACCGTGTACAATTAAGAGTTGCAAAAGGAGGTCACAATGTTGATAGTGATAAAATTCAAAAAAGATATTTTAAAACATTAGAAAATCTCTCGGATGCAATAAAAATAGTTGACCGAGCTTTTTTATTTGATAATTCAGGTAAAAAGATGGATTTATTAGCCGAAATATACCAAGGTCAGGCATTTAAATTTCACACCACAGATTTGCCTTTATGGTTTGAAGAATATGTTTACAATAAATTTGATTTCTAAAACTCCCCCATAACTTGCTTTAAAGTTGTAGGTTTTAGTTATTTTTAGCAACTCAAGATAAAAATCCTAAATCTATTAAAAACCAAACCTTTTTTATGCCCATTTTTTACAAAACAAAACCAAATCAGCTGAAAATTGTTTCTTTTATAGCTGTTCAAATGCTATTTACTTCTTTTTGTGAAGCCCAAAGCAATTCAAATACACAAGACCTGAAATTATGGTATGACAAACCTTCGGAAAAATGGGTTGAAGCATTGCCTGTAGGAAATGGAAAAATTGGAGCAATGGTATTTGGTGGCGTTGAAGAAGAACTGTTGCAACTGAACGAAAGTACTTTATGGAGCGGTGGTCCTGTAAAAACCAACGTCAACCCAGAATCAAAAAACTACTTGCCAAAAATTAGGGAAGCCTTACTAAAAGAGGAAGGTTATACGAAAGCCAACTTACTCACCAAAAAAATGCAAGGTTTGTATTCGCAATCCTATTTGCCTTTAGGCGATATTCTTATCAAACAGGATTTCAATAATACAAAACCTACGGCTTACTATCGTGATTTGGATATTCAAAATGCAATTGCAACCACAAAATTCACGATTAATGGTGTTGAATATACTCGGGAAATTTTCACTTCAGCACCCGACAATGTACTATTGGTTCGAATTTCGGCAAGCAAAAAAGGAGCACTTACTTTTGGTATTTCAGCCAAAAGTCAATTAAAATACAACACATCAACTAAAGAAAATAATGAACTTATTATTAGTGGAAAAGCTCCTGCAAATGTAAATCCGTCCTATTATAATCCAGAAGGCAAAGAACCAATTATCTACGATGATCCTAATGGATGTGATGGTATGCGTTACCAATATCGTATCAAAGCGGTTAACAAAGATGGAAGTGTTGCAACAACTAATTCGGGAATTGAAATTAAAAATGCCAGCGAAGTGGTACTTTACATTTCGGCAGCTACTAGTTTTAACGGATTTGATAAATGTCCAGATAAGGATGGAAAAGATGAAAATAAGATTGCATCCGATATAATCAATAAAGCGGTAAAAAAAACATACGCTCAATTATACAAAAAACATCTTGCTGATTTTAGACACTATTTTGACCGAGTTTCTTTTGCTGTAAAAGATACCATAAACAATCCGACTAAAACAAAATTACCTTCTAACGAACGACTGAAAGCCTATTCTAATGGTGCTTATGATCCTGAAATAGAAACTTTATATTTTCAGTACGGAAGATATTTGCTAATTTCTTCTTCGCGTCCAGGTGGACCTCCAGCTAATTTACAGGGAATTTGGAACAAAGAACTTCGTGCGCCATGGAGTTCCAATTACACCATTAACATTAATACCCAAATGAATTATTGGCCAGCTGAAGTAACAAATCTTTCTGAAATGCACCAGCCGCTTTTAGATTGGATTCAAAGCCTGGCTAAAACTGGAAAAATTACCGCACGCGAATTTTATAATGCCAATGGCTGGGTAGCACACCACAATTCGGATCTTTGGGCATTGAGTAATCCTGTGGGCGATAAAGGCGAGGGTGATCCTGTTTGGGCAAACTGGTGGATGGGTGGAAACTGGCTCACACAACATCTTTATGAGCATTACCGTTTTACAGGAGATAAAAAATTCTTGGCTGAAAAAGCCTATCCAGTGATGAAAGAGGCAGCTCTATTTTCATTAGACTGGTTAGTCGAAGACAAAAACGGCTATTTGGTTACCGCACCTTCTACTTCTCCTGAAAATAAATTCAAAGACAGTAAAGGCAAAGAACAATCAGTTTCGGTTGCTACCACGATGGATATGTCGATTATTAGAAATTTATTTAATAATTTGATTGAAGCATCAGAAATATTAGATACCGACAAAGCTTTTCGAGACCGTTTAATTGCAAAACGAGCTAAACTGTATCCTTTACAAATTGGCAAAAACGGAACATTGATGGAATGGTACAAAGATTTTGAAGAAACGGATATTCATCACCGTCATGCCTCTCACCTATTTGGTTTGCATCCCGGAAGAGAAATCACTCCTTTGACCACTGACTTTTTTAATGCTGCCAAAAAATCTCTTGAAGTTCGCGGAGACGAAGGAACAGGATGGAGCAAAGGATGGAAAATTAACTGGTGGGCAAGATTACAGGATGGCGATCATGCTTATTCGTTGATCAGACAATTACTCAATTATGTTGATCCTTCTAAGAAAAATAATGGTGCTGGAGGAACGTATCCTAACTTTTTTGATGCACATCCGCCCTTCCAAATTGACGGAAACTTTGCTGGTACGGCTGGTATGGCGGAAATGCTTTTACAAAGTCAAGCCAATTACATTCAATTATTACCAGCCTTACCAAAAGTATGGAGTGAAGGTCAGGTAAAAGGTCTAATTGCACGAGGCGGATTTGAAATAGACATGAATTGGAGTAACCAAAAGTTGAACGATGCATCTATAAAATCATTAAATGGTGCCGAATGTATCTTGGTTACAAATGTTCCTGTAACAATCAAAAACACGAATGTTGTTTCACAAAAAACGGACAATGGTTACCAAACTTCATTTAAAACATCCAAAGGTAAAACCTATCAAATAGTCAAATTGTAACCGAAACATTCAGCGTTTTAAAACTTTACACAGTCGTTTTATTTTTTAATAAAGCGACTGTGTTTTTTTATTCGCTATTAAACTACTATCTACTTAAAGTCCATAAATTTGATTTGATAGACTAAAAGTCTGCAAGGTTGAAAAAAAAAAAAAAAAATCCACCGCAAATTCGCAAATTTAGAGACTTCGAAAATAAAAAATAATTTGCGAATTTGCGGTCAATATTTTTAAAACCTGAAAATAAAACGCATTAAAACACAGCAATTCTTTAGCTTTTCCTTTAGATTGAATTGGTGATAAACTTTGTAACTTTGCAACTTCCAACTTTGCAATAGAAAAACAAATGAATTTCCAAGTCGTATCTGATTACCAACCTAAAGGAGACCAGCCTCAAGCTATTGAAAAATTAACGCAAGGCATTATTGATGGTGATAAATTCCAAACACTGTTAGGAGTTACGGGTTCGGGAAAAACATTTACGGTGGCTAATGTCATTCAGGAAGTGCAAAGACCTACATTGGTTTTGGCTCACAACAAAACTCTGGCAGCGCAATTGTATTCGGAGTTCAAACAGTTTTTCCCAAACAATGCAGTGGAATATTTCGTTTCTTATTACGATTATTACCAGCCTGAAGCTTTTATGCCTGTTACAGGAGTTTTCATCGAAAAAGATTTATCCATCAACGAAGAGCTGGAAAAGATGCGTTTGAGCACTACTTCTTCCCTACTTTCAGGACGAAGAGACATTCTGGTGGTGGCTTCCGTTTCTTGTTTGTACGGTATTGGAAATCCAGTGGAATTTCAAAAAAATGTTATTGAAATACAACGAGAACAAGAAATCTCCAGAACCAAATTACTTCATAGTTTAGTACAAAGTTTATATTCCAGAACCGAAGCCGATTTTACTCCTGGAAATTTCAGAATTAAAGGCGACACGGTGGAAATTTACCCAAGCTATGCCGATGATGCGTATAGAATCCACTTTTTTGGTGACGAAATCGAAGAGATTGAAAGCTTTGATGTAAAAACGTCTCAAGTCATTGAAAGATTTGAAAAACTGACTATTTATCCAGCTAATATGTTTGTGACTTCGCCAGATGTACTGCAAGGTGCTATTTGGGAAATCCAACAAGATTTGGTCAAGCAAGTCGATTATTTTAAAGAAATAGGCAAACATCTGGAAGCCAAAAGACTGGAAGAAAGAACCAATTTCGACTTAGAAATGATTCGGGAATTGGGTTATTGTTCTGGTATCGAAAATTATTCTCGTTACCTAGATGGTAGACAAGCTGGAACAAGACCGTTTTGTTTGTTGGATTATTTTCCAAAAGATTATTTGATGGTGGTTGACGAAAGTCACGTAACACTTTCTCAGGTTCACGCCATGTACGGTGGTGACAGAAGCCGAAAAGAAAATTTGGTGGAATACGGTTTTAGACTTCCCGCAGCAATGGACAATCGTCCGTTGAAATTTGACGAATTTGAAGCCATGCAAAACCAAGTCATTTATGTGTCAGCAACACCTGCTGATTACGAATTGCAAAAAACCGAAGGTGTTGTCGTGGAACAAGTGATTCGTCCAACGGGGTTATTAGATCCTATTATCGAAATTCGTCCAAGTTTGAATCAAATTGATGATTTAATTGAAGAAATTCAGCAACGTTGTGAGTTAGACGAACGTGTTTTGGTCACTACCTTAACCAAAAGAATGGCCGAAGAATTAGCGAAATATTTAACTAAAGTGAATATTCGTTGCCGTTACATTCATTCTGATGTGGATACTTTGGAACGCATCGAAATTATGCAGGATTTACGAAAAGGAATTTTTGATGTCTTAATTGGAGTAAACTTATTGCGTGAAGGATTGGATTTACCTGAAGTTTCACTTGTAGCAATTTTAGATGCAGATAAAGAAGGATTCCTGCGTTCGCATCGTTCATTGACACAAACAATTGGTCGTGCGGCGAGAAACTTAAATGGAAAAGCGATTATGTATGCCGACAAAATTACGGCAAGCATGCAAAAAACTATTGATGAAACCAATTATCGCCGAACAAAACAGATCAATTATAATACGGCTAATAATATTGTTCCACAGGCATTGAATAAGAAAATCGACAGTGCTTTTACCAAAAATCCTTTGGTAGAATACGAACTGGGTCATACTTTGAATACTGCCGCAGAACCAGTAAACGAATATTTATCGAAAGATGAAATTGACAAACGCATTCGGGAAAAGCGTAAATCAATGGAAAAAGCCGCAAAAGAACTCGACTTTATGCAGGCTGCAAAATTGCGTGATGAAATTAAAAAACTACAAGAACAACTCGCTTAGTAATCCGATTCTTCATTGAAAATATCCCATAAAACGTCATCAGAAATCACTGTATTAGGTGCGTTTTTCACCTTTTTCAATAAATATCTAATAGCATCTGTATCCAATCCCATACTAATTGCGATATGAACAATTAAGTCTGGATCTTGCTTGTATAAAATACCATCATTTTGAAAAAAGACAACCAACTGATAAAATTGTTTGATTCGACTTAATTTCCTATTATCAGGTAGTACTGGCAGTTCTTGACTTAATAAATCAATAAATCCTCCTTTTTCATAATTCAATTCATTGGCTATTAGAAATAAAAAATCATAGCCTTTTTTACTTAATTGACCATCTACAGTCGCATAGGCAATCATCTCTAGAAGCAATTTCTTTTTTTCTTCACAAGTATCCATATCATAAATAATTTTAGCTAAATTATCATTTTTTATGATAATAACCCAAAGAAAAAGGTGCAATTAAACAATTTAATTGAAAAATCACATTTTTTTTCTATCTTAAAATAGTCTGAAAAGAGAAAAAATGATAAAAAATTAACTTTTTGATTTATGAATACTTAGAATAAAAATATTCATTTTAAAGAAAACACTTTTATGGCTACACTTTTTTATTATATATTTAAAATGAGATAAGAAAAATCAGAAAATCAAAATTCTTCATCTGCATCAAAAAATATTCATTTTTATAGCTTAATTTTATCATAAAAGTCAACTATTATGGAATTGATTATTAGAGAATACGAGCTAAAACTGAGGCACACTTTTACAATATCCAGAGAGTCAATTGATACCCAACCTTCTTTAATAGTACAATTAAAAAGTGGTGGATTCTCTGGATATGGCGAAGCAACTTCAAATCCTTATTACAACATAAGTGTTCCAACGATGAAACAGGATTTAGAAGCAATACAAACGCTTATAGAATCAACAGAAGGGGAAACTCCCGAAGATTTCTGGGCAAAAGTCTATCCTTATTTAAAACATGATATGTTTGCCCTTTGTGCGCTGGATATGGCTTACACCGATTTATATGCTCGACAAAAAGGCAAAAAACTACACGAACTTTGGGAGTATAACATTGAAAGAAACCCTTTGACTAATTACACCATCGGAATTGATTCTATCGATAAAATGGTCGCTAAAATGAAAGAATTACCATGGCCGATTTATAAAATAAAATTAGGTACCAGCGATGATATTGCCATTGTAAAAGCATTAAGAGAACATACCGATGCTATTTTTAGAATTGATGCTAATTGCGGTTGGGAAATAGAGGAAACACTAAATAATGCTGTGGAACTAAAAAAACTAGGTGTCGAATTTCTGGAACAACCACTAAAAGCGGACGACTGGAAAGGACATGAAGTTGTTTTCAAACATTCGGTTTTACCTATTATTGCTGACGAAAGCTGCATTATTGAACAAGATATTTCCAAATGTTACAATCATTTTCATGGCGTGAATATCAAATTGGTAAAATGTGGAGGCTTAACTCCTGCCCGAAGAATGATTGAACAAGCTAAAAAACTAGGATTAAAAACCATGGTGGGTTGCATGACGGAATCATCTGTTGGAATTTCCGCAATTGCGCATTTATTACCACAACTGGATTATGTTGATATGGACGGTGCCTTGCTTCTTTCAGAAGATATTGCGAGCGGAGTACAAATACAAAATGGAAAAATTGGCTATTCTGCATTGAATGGAACTGGAGTTGTTTTAAAATAATAATTGATGAAAGTAACTGAATTCCCGGATCGGGTTTTAAAAATCGATGGAGAAAAATACCTATATTTTGGCGGAACAGCCTATTTAGGCTTACCGCCAAATAAAAAATTCCAAAAAATACTCTTTAAAAATATTGCTCGCTGGGGAACGGCTTATGGCAGTTCCAGAAATGCCAATATCAAACTAACCGCTTACGAGAAAGGAGAAACTTTCCTGGCTAAATTTATCCAATCCGAATCCGCACTTACTGTATCTTCCGGAATGTTAGCTGGTAAATTAGTTCTTGAAACATTACAATCAGAAACAACGGTTTTTTATCATTTTCCAGACACGCATGTTGCCATTAATTATCCAGATAGTATTCCGTTTCTTATAAATGAGGAATTAAATCCTCGATTATTGGATAACAAACTCGAAAAAATCACCATCTTAAGTGATGCTGTTACTTCCAATGCTGTTACAGCAGCCGATTTTTCTGTTTTGGAACAAATTCCAAATCATAAAGAAATTACATTGGTTATCGATGAATCGCATTCACTTGGAATTTTAGGTACAAATGGTAGCGGAATTTTTTCGACAATAACTCAGCCTAATATTAAACGAAAAATCATGGTTTCTTCTTTAGGAAAAGCTATGGGTTTATCAGGAGGAGTAATTGCCAGCGATACTGATTTCATTACTAAAATTAAGGCAAATGATATTTTTGTTTCGAGTGCTGGAATGAATCCCGCTTTTGTACAAACTTTAGCCGATGCTGAGAAAATTTACTGGAAACAAAATAAAAAACTGAAAGAAAACTTGAGTTACATTGATTCGAAATTACTTCCAAATACAAACATTCTGTTTGACAAAAACTACCCCGTTATTTACCCTAAAATCGAAAATATCAATACTATTTTAGCGTCGAATAAAATTATTATAACCAATTTCAAGTACACTTCAGAAACAGATTATTTGAATCGCATTATCATTACAGCCAATCATAAAAAGAAAGATTTAGACAAAATAATTAAAATCCTTAATCAATACCAAAACGAAAATGATTAGCTAATGCTAGAATAACGTACATTTGTAAAAAATACAAAAATGACAAACAACGATATCTTTAAAAAATTACGCGTGGCCTTGATGCTTCGTGATGACCAAATAGTAGAAATATTGGAATTAGTTGATTTCAGAATTTCAAAATCAGAATTAGGTGCTTTTTTCCGTGATGAAAAACACCCTAATTATGTAGAATGTGGAGATCAGGTTTTACGCAATTTCTTGAATGCTTTGGTTATTCATTTGCGTGGAACTAAAGAAAATCCAAAAAATCCAAATGATGTTTTAGCAAAACACAAAGCGGAAATTCCAAAAAAAGACGGTTCTAAAGAACGTACTGAATTTAAAGCTAGTGCAAAAGATGAAGAAAAAGGAAGAGGAGATCAAAAACCTTCAAAATCGGGTACTGCTGCTAAAAAACCTTTTAAGAAAAGTAATTCCAAAACAGCTCCTAAAGTTCAAGTTGTAGAAAAAGTGAAATTCAACAACGGAAAAGGAAAAAAATCTTAAGTTTAAAAGTTTTATTTCTTTTACATAGAGAACAAAAAAATCCCGATATCGTTTAATCGAAATCGGGATTATTAGTTTAATGTATAGCCCTTATTTAGTAAACTTAACTAGAAAAACAAGTCCTCTTCCTGCTTCTAATTCGCTAGTTGATAGTTTTCGATAGTTCAACGTATTTTTAATATAATAGTTCAAACTTTCATTACTAGTGTTAGTACTCATTACCACAATTTCATGATTCTCATTTATTGCAATTCTCACTTTTACCAAAACATCTTGGTCTAAACCACTAAATGTTGGATAATTATTAAGCAATTTTGTTATCTCTTTGTAAGTCTCATTAAGCGTTCCTGTTGGATTGTCTTTTGACTTCTCAGCTGCAAATGCTGTTGTTAAAAATAGTGTAACAACAACGGATAAAATTAATTTTCTCATGATTTCTTAATTTTTAATTAGAATTAAATTGTATCAGATTTCATTGTAAAAGTAGCAAAAACAATGATTTAAAAAATAAATAAACACTTGATACAGTGTGATTTACGATTTAAAAAAATTTAAAGAATAAAAAATAACAGCATGATAAAAAAAATTAACTAAAATTTTGGTATTCGCAAAAAAATGAGAGCTACGAAGAAAAAAATTTATTCAAAATAGCCAAAACAGCCTAATAATCAGGAATAATTCAATTATAAATTGCTCTAAAATGAAAAATCCCAATCTCTTTTAAAATGAGATCGGGATTTTTTTGCTTAATGTACTTTGTCCTACTTGGTAAACTTAACTAGAAAAACAAGTCCTTTTCCAACTTCTAATTCGTCTGCTAATAGTTTTTGATAGTTTAAAGTATTTTTGATGTAGTAATTCAAATCTTCGTTAGTAGTATTAGTACTCATCACCACAATTTCGTGATTTTCATTGATTGCAATTCTCACTTTTACCACAACGTCTTGGTCTAATCCTCCTAAGTTAGGATAGGTATTCAATAGTTTAGTTAATTCTCTGTAAGTCTCATCTAAATTTTTTGCTGTATTAGGAGACTTACCTGCAGCAAATGCTGTACTCATAAATAAAGTAACGATAACAGATAAAAATAATTTTTTCATGATTTCTTTGTTTTTAATTACAGGTCAAAATTACTACAGACTTCCAACATAAAAACCACAAAAACAATTACTTAACCTAATCATAAAAGAGCTTGTTTTTCTTTTTTTACGAGGTACAAAAACTATCTGTATAAAAAATAAGAGCCTTATAAAAATGAATCATTAAAATTTCATTAATCGCATAAAAACACGCAAATCACTAAAAAAAAGTAACAATTATCCAATTAATATTAAATTAATACAAAGATTGATAACCAACTAGAATTGAATAGAAACAAAAAATCCTGTTCGCCGCGGCGAACAGGATTTTAATATATTAGCCTGATTCTTAATTAAGAAAGAGCCGCTTTTACTTGGTCAGCAGCTTCTTGAAATTGAACTGCAGATAAAATTGGCATACCAGAATTATCAATTAATTCTTTTGCAATTTCAGCATTTGTTCCTTGCAAACGTACAATGATTGGTACTTTAATAGCATCTCCCATGTTTTTGTAAGCATCTACAACACCTTGAGCAACACGGTCACAACGAACGATTCCTCCAAAAATGTTAATCAAAATAGCTTTTACATTTGGATCTTTTAAGATAATACGGAAAGCCGTTTCAACACGTTTAGCATCAGCAGTTCCTCCTACGTCAAGGAAGTTAGCTGGTTCAAAACCTGCATATTTAATTAAATCCATAGTTGCCATTGCAAGACCTGCTCCGTTTACCATACAACCTACAGTACCGTCAAGATCTACATAATTCAATCCTACTTCTTTAGCTTCAACTTCAATTGCATTTTCTTCAAGAATATCACGCATTTCTGCATAAGCTTTTTGTCTGTATAATGCATTGTCGTCAATATTTACTTTAGCATCAACAGCTAAAATTTTATTATCAGATGTTTTTAAAACTGGGTTGATTTCAAACATAGAAGCATCAGAACCAATGTAAGCTTTGTACAATGCATCGATGAACTTCACCATTTCTTTAAAAGCATTTCCAGAAAGGCCTAAGTTAAAAGCAATTCTTCTTGCTTGAAAACCTTGTAATCCTACATTAGGATCAATTTCTTCAGTAAAAATTAAATGAGGTGTGTGTTCAGCCACTTCTTCAATATCCATTCCACCTTCAGTAGAATACATAATCATGTTGCGACCTGTTCCTCTGTTCAATAAAACGGAAACATAAAACTCAGAAGTTTCAGATTCTCCAGGATAGTAAACATCCTCAGCAATTAAAACTTTGTGCACCTTTTTCCCTTCAGCAGAAGTTTGAGGAGTTACTAGTTGCATTCCAATAATTTGCCCAGCAATTTCTTCTACTTGTTGTAAATTTTTAGCCAGTTTAACCCCGCCACCTTTACCACGTCCACCAGCGTGAACTTGTGCTTTTACAACGTACCAACTTGTTCCAGTTTCGGTAGTTAATTGTTTTGCAGCAGCAACAGCTTCTACCGCATTATTAGCAACGATTCCGCGTTGAATGCGAACTCCGTAGCTTGCTAAAATCTCTTTTCCTTGATATTCGTGTATGTTCATAATATAGAATTTGTCTGGATTCTGAATTTATTTCAAAATATGAGTGCGACAAAAGTAGCAAAAATGAACTAAAATCCGCAATCTTTTTAACGATTTAAAATATCTTATAAATAAAGTTAAAAAAAGATGCTTTTGCGTTCATTTTTTCATTGAAAAAAAGATTTTACAGCAAAAAAAAGAATGAACAGTGCATTTTATATTGAATATAACAATTAGGAATTTAAAAAAATCAGAAATAATTTTCAAATTAACACCCTAAAAACGAAGGTATTTTAACGATTTGTTAATACATAGCACAAATAATGCAATTATTATTATTTATAATACATTTTTCTATTATTCCTGTAAAAGTGGCTTATAATAGTCCAAATCGATGGATTATATTTAATGAAATATCTATTTTTGTAGAAAAAATTATCAAGCATGAAACTTAAAGAACAAGGCCTTTATTTGCCAGAATTCGAGCATGAAAACTGTGGAGCTGGTTTTATTTGCAACCTTAAAGGGGAGAAGACAAATCAAATTATACACGACGCATTAGAAATTCTAGTAAAATTAGAACACCGTGGTGGTGTAAGTGCTGACGGAAAAACGGGAGATGGAGCTGGACTTTTGATTGACATTCCACACGAATACTTCAATAGAGTTTGTGATTTCAAACTACCTGCTGCACGTGAATATGCTGTTGGAATGGTATTTTTACCAAAAATCCAAAATCAATACGTTTTTTGTAAAGACATATTTGAAAAAGAAATTAAAAATCAAGGACTTACTGTTCTAGGATGGAGAGAAGTTCCTGTTGATTCTAGTCAATTAGGTGAAATTGCCTTAGCTTCTGAACCTACTATAGAACAAGTTTTTGTTGGTAAAAGTGAAGTTATTGACGAAGCTACATTCAAAGCTAAATTATACGCTGCCCGTAAAATTACAGAACACACCATTGCGAATTCTAAAATATCTCAAAGTTCATACTTTTACTTACCAAGTTTATCTACTACTACCTTAATATATAAAGGTATCATTATGCCCGAAGATATTGGGCCATATTATACTGACTTACAACAAACGGATTTAGTTACTCGTTTAGCGTTAGTTCACCAACGTTTCTCTACGAATACAATGCCTACTTGGGAATTAGCGCAACCATTTAGATACATGTGTCAAAACGGGGAAATTAATACTTTAAGAGGTAACGTAAGCAGAATGCGTGTGCGGGAAGAAATCATGAAAAGTGATGTCTTTGGACCACAAATAGAGAAATTATTCCCTATTATTTTACCTGGAAAATCAGATTCAGCTTCTATGGATATGGTAGTTGAATTACTTACACATACTGGAAGATCATTGCCTGAAGTAATGATGATGATGATTCCTGAAGCATGGGAGAAACATAAAACCATGTCTGACGAAAGAAAAGCATTCTACGAATACAATGCTTGTATCATGGAACCATGGGATGGACCAGCTTCTGTACCTTTCTCTGACGGAGATTATGTAGGAGCATTATTAGACCGTAACGGTTTAAGACCTTCTCGTTATACTGTGACTAAAAGCGGTAAATTGATTATGGCATCAGAAATTGGTGTTGTAACTGTTGATCCAGAAGATGTAGAAAGCCACGGTAGATTAGAGCCAGGGAAAATGTTCTTAGTAGACATGAACAAAGGACGTATCATTAATGATGAGGAAATCAAAAGCAAAATTGTTTCTGAAAGACCGTATCAAGAATGGTTAAATCAATACCGTTTGAACTTAAAAGACGTTCCTACAACAACTAAAGTTTGTCCAATCGAAACTATCGATTTAAAAACTAGAGAGCGTTTATTCAACTATACTTTAGAGGATATTCAAGATATGATTACGCCAATGGCTCAAGCTGGAAAAGAAGCTTTGGGTTCTATGGGTATAGATACTCCTCTTGCCGTTTTATCTGATAGACCACAACTAATCCCTAACTATTTCAAACAATTATTTGCTCAGGTAACTAACCCACCATTGGATGGTATTCGTGAAGAAATTGTAACTGACATTAGTTTAGCATTGGGACAAGACAGAAATATTTTTGATATTTCCAGTAAACAATGTAGAAAATTAAGAATTCAAAATCCGGTTATTTCTAACGATGACTTAGAAAAAATCAGAAACATTGATATCGATAATTTCAAAGCAGAAACTATTGAAATTTTATATACAAAAGATAAAGGTTTAAATGGTTTAGAAAATGCGTTAGAAGACATTATCACTCAAATCACCAAAGCAGTTGACAGAGGAACTAACATCATTATCTTATCGGATAGAGGTGTAAATAAAGAGTTTGCTCCTATCCCTGCTTTATTAGCTTGTTCTTATGTTCACCACCAAATGAACCGTTTACGCAAACGTTCTTATTTTGATATTATTATCGAATCAGCTGAACCGCGTGAACCACACCACTTTGCTACATTATTTGGTTACGGAGCAAGTGCAATTAACCCTTACATGGTTAACGAAATCATTCGTGTACAAGTACAAGAAGGATTCATCACTGGAATTAGCGAACAAAAAGCAGTTGATAACTTCAACAAAGCAATTGGTTCAGGAATTTTAAAAATCATGAACAAAATTGGAATTTCTACTTTACACTCGTACAGAGGTTCTCAAATTTTCGAAATTGTAGGTTTCAGCTCTAAATTTGTTCAAAAATACTTCCCGTACACTGCTTCAAGAATTGAAGGTATTGGACTGTACGAAATTGAAAAAGAAATTAACGAAAGATACCAATATGCATATCCTGATGTATTAGTTCCAAACCGTTTAGGATTAAACATTGGAGGTGAATACAGATGGAGACGTAACGGTGAAAGACATATGTTCAACCCTACTACTATTGCTAAATTGCAGCAAGCAGTACGTTTAAGCGATCAAGATAGTTATGATGTTTATGCTAAAACAGTAAACGATCAGGCTAAAAATTTAATGACTATTCGTGGATTATTCGAATTTGACAACCTAGACCCTATTCCATTAGACGAAGTAGAACCATGGACTGAAATTGTAAAACGTTTCAAAACGGGTGCGATGTCTTACGGATCTATTTCTCGAGAAGCTCACGAGAATTTGGCTATCGCTATGAACCGTATTGGAGGAAAATCCAATTCAGGTGAAGGTGGAGAAGACAGAACTCGTTTTCAACCAGATGTTAACGGAGACAGTCGTAACTCGGCTATCAAACAAGTAGCTTCTGGACGTTTTGGAGTAACTTCTCACTACTTATCTAGTGCAAAAGAGATTCAAATTAAAATGGCTCAAGGTGCAAAACCTGGAGAAGGTGGACAATTACCGGGTGAAAAAGTATTACCTTGGATTGCATCGGCTCGTAACTCTACTCCTTTCGTAGGATTGATTTCGCCGCCGCCTCACCACGATATTTACTCTATTGAGGATTTAGCACAATTAATCTTCGATTTGAAAAACGCTAACAGAGAAGCACGTATCAACGTGAAATTAGTTTCTGAAGTTGGTGTTGGAACAATTGCTGCAGGTGTTGCTAAAGCAAAAGCTGACGTTGTATTAATTGCTGGTTATGATGGTGGTACTGGAGCTTCTCCATTAACTTCATTGAAACACGCAGGTCTTCCTTGGGAACTTGGATTAGCTGAAGCACAACAAACTTTAGTATTAAACAACCTAAGAAGCCGTATTGTTGTAGAATGTGACGGACAGTTAAAAACTGGACGTGACGTAGCAATCGCTGCTTTATTAGGTGCTGAAGAATTTGGTTTTGCAACCGCTCCTCTTGTTGCTTCTGGATGTATCATGATGCGTAAGTGTCACTTGAATACTTGCCCAGTAGGTATTGCTACCCAAGATAAAGAATTACGTAAAAACTTTAAAGGAACTCCTGAGCACGTAATTAACTTCTTCTACTATGTGGCAGAAGAATTAAGAGGTATCATGGCACAACTAGGTTTTAGAACTTTAGAAGAGATGGTGGGACAAACTCACAAAATCAACTCTAACAAAGCGATAACACATTATAAAGCCAGAGGTTTAGATTTATCATCTATCTTACACAGGCCAGATGCTTATAAATACAAAACAGTTCGTAATACAGAGAAACAAGATCACGGATTAGACAACGTAATGGATTTCCAAATCTTAAAAGATTCTCACCGTGCTTTGTACAGAAAAGAAAAAATGACTTTAGAATATCCTATTAAAAATACCGACCGTTCAGTGGGCGCTATTGTTAGTAACGAGATTTCTAAAATATACGGACACTTAGGCCTACCAGAAGACACTTTAAACATTAATTTCACAGGTTCTGCAGGTCAGAGTTTAGGAGCATTTAGTGCACACGGATTGACTTTTACTGTTGAAGGAAACACTAACGATTATTTAGGTAAAGGTTTATCTGGAGCTAAATTAATCATCAAAAAACCAGCAAAAGCTACTTTTGTTGCCTCAGAGAATATTATCGTAGGTAACGTTTGTTTATTTGGAGCTATTGAAGGCGAAGCTTTCATCAACGGTATTGCAGGAGAGCGTTTTGCGGTTCGTAACTCAGGAGCTACAGCAGTTGTTGAAGGTGTGGGAGATCATGGTTGTGAGTACATGACTGGTGGAAAAGTAGTTGTACTAGGTAAAACTGGAAGAAACTTTGCAGCAGGTATGAGTGGTGGTATCGCTTATATCTATGATCCTGAAAACAAATTCAAAAATGGCTTATGTAATACTGAAACAATCGAATTTGAGACAGTTGAAGGAAACGAAGCTGATGAATTGAAACATTTAATAGAAAGACACGTAGACTACACTAGTAGTACAAAAGGTATCGAATTATTAAATAATTGGAATACAAGCTTAGAGAATTTTGTAAAAGTAATGCCTACAGAATACAAAAAAGCATTAAAGCGTTTGGAAACTGAGGTACAAATGGTAGAAGAATTAACAGCATAATACAATGGGAAAAGTAACAGGTTTTAAAGAATTCGAAAGAAAAGATGAATCATACACAGCAGTTCAAGAGCGTGTAGGACATTATAAAGAATTTACAGTTCCTTTGAGTGAAGCTGAAATTACAAAACAAGGATCACGTTGTATGGATTGTGGAATTCCATTTTGCCACAGTGGATGCCCATTAGGGAATTTAATCCCTGATTTCAACCACATGGTTCACCAAGGTGAATGGCAAAAAGCTTCTTGGATACTACATTCAACAAATAACTTCCCTGAATTTACAGGACGTTTATGTCCTGCACCATGTGAAAAAGCATGTGTATTGGGAATTATTAATGAACCAATTTCTATAGAAAACATAGAAAAAAATATTGTGGAGCGTGCCTTTGCAGAAGGATGGATTAAACCTCAACCACCAAAAGTAAGAACAGGAAAAACTGTTGCTGTTGTTGGTTCAGGCCCTGCAGGTTTAGCAGCTGCACAACAGTTAAACAGAGCTGGTCACACAGTAACTGTTTTTGAAAGAGACAATGCTATTGGAGGATTGTTACGTTACGGAATTCCTAATTTCAAATTAGAAAAAGAAATTATCGACAGACGTGTGGCTATCTTAGAAGCAGAAGGCATCACTTTCAAAGTAAACACTAATGTTGGTGTTAACTACGAAATTAATGATTTAAAAGCTTTTGATTCTATTGTTCTTTGTGGTGGTGCTACAGAAAGAAGAAGCTTACCTACTCCAGGTGCTGATGCAGATGGTGTAGTTCAAGCAATGGATTTCTTAACACAACAAACTAAGGTCGTTTTTGGAGAAAAAATACAAAACCAAATTTTAGCTACTGGAAAAGATGTAATCGTTATTGGTGGTGGAGATACAGGATCCGACTGTGTGGGTACATCTAACCGTCACGGTGCAAAATCAGTAACTAACTTTGAGATTATGCCAAAACCTCCAGTAGGAAGAAGCGAATCTACTCCTTGGCCTTTCTGGCCGTTACAGTTAAAAACATCTACTTCTCACAAAGAAGGATGTGAAAGAAACTGGTTAATAAATACTAAAGAATTTGTAAAAGATGCTAATGGTAAATTAATCGCTCTTAAAACAGTAAATGTAGAATGGAAAATGGTTCCTGGACAACGTCCTGAATTAATAGAAATTGCTGGTTCTGAAAAAACATGGCCATGTGATTTAGCTTTATTAGCTTTAGGATTTACAGGTCCTGAAAAAACTTTAGCTGAACAATTAGGCTTAGAAACTGATTTTAGAAGTAATTACAAAGCGAACAATTACCAAACAAATGTTCCTAACATATTTACTGCGGGAGATATGAGAAGAGGACAATCATTAATTGTTTGGGCAATCTCTGAAGGCCGTGAGGCTGCCAGGGAAGTAGATTTATACTTAATGGGAACTACAAACCTTCCTACTAAAGAAGGTGGAGATTTACCTCCATTGTAGAAATCAATAAATTTTAAAAAGGCTATCCGAAAGCAATTTCAGATAGCCTTTTTTTTTCTAAAAGCGACTTAACTTTTGTTCAAAAAATAATAATTACAACGTTGTATGTTTATTTTAAAACAATTTGTTACAATTTGTTAGTTTTGTATTTATCTATTGTGGTATCGATAAAGAATAATAAATTTGTGTAAAAATAATAACAATGCAATCAAAAGACTTACTTCAATTAGCAGATCAATTTGGCAGTCCGTTATATGTATACGATGCCGAGAAAATAAAATCACAATACGAGAGATTAACGAAAGCTTTTTCTAAAGTAGAAAAACTACGTATCAATTATGCTATGAAGGCGTTGTCTAACGTTGCCATTCTGCAATTGTTGAGGGATTTAGGATCTTGTTTGGATGCTGTTTCTATTCAAGAAGTACAACTAGGACTTCACGCTGGATATTCTCCTGATCAAATATTTTTTACGCCAAACGGTGTTTCTCTTGAAGAAATCGAGGAAGTACACGCTTTAGGAGTTCAAATTAATATTGATAACCTTTCTATTCTTGAACAATTTGGCACAAAACATCCAACAGTTCCTGTTTGTATTCGTATCAATCCTCACGTTATGGCGGGTGGAAACGAAAACATTTCAGTAGGACATATTGATAGTAAATTTGGTATTTCAGTACACCAACTTCCGCATTTAGTGCGTATTGTTGAAAATACAAAAATGAACATCGTGGGTATTCACATGCACACTGGATCTGATATTTTAGATATCGAAGTATTCTTGTATGCAGCCGAAATCTTATTTGATGCAGCTAGAAATTTCAAAAATCTGGAATTCTTAGATTTTGGTAGCGGATTTAAAGTACCATATAAAAAAGACGATATCGAAACGGATATTGAAGAATTAGGTAAAAAATTATCAAAAAGATTCAATGCTTTCTGTGAAGAATACGGCAAAGAATTGACTTTAATTTTCGAACCAGGAAAATTTTTAGTGAGTGAAGCAGGTTTCTTCTTAGCAAAAGTAAACGTAGTAAAACAAACAACATCTACTGTTTTTGCAGGAATTGATTCTGGATTCAATCATTTAATTCGTCCTATGTTTTATGGTTCATCACACTTTATTGAAAATATTTCGAATCCAAAAGGAAAAGAGCGTTTTTACTCAGTAGTAGGGTATATTTGCGAGACAGATACTTTTGCAAGCAATCGAAGAATTCAGGAAATTGCCGAAGGAGATATTCTTTGTTTCAGAAACGCTGGAGCTTATTGCTACTCTATGTCTTCCAACTATAATTCAAGATACAAACCAGCTGAAGTATTGTGGATTAATGGCGAAGGACATTTAATTAGAGCTCATGAAACCTTTGAAGATTTATTAAAAAATCAAATTCCATTACCTGCTTCGGTAGCTAAACAATAAATTCAAACCAAAAAAAGGGACTTAATTAAAGTCCCTTTTTTATATTCTTTAGTTGCCTAAAATCTCTGTCAACACATTGGCATCTGTGCCATTTGGAAAATCAATTTTAATTTTCTGAGCAATTGTTGGTGCAATTTGGGTAATTACTTTTTTATCAAAAGATTCCCCTTTTTTGATATTCCAGCCATAAAACAACAATGGTACATGCGTATCATAATTATAAGGTGTACCATGAGAAGTTCCAGTTCCTTCGTGCTCTATGTAACCTGGCTTATTCAGAATAACTAACTCACCATTTTGTTTGGAATCATAACCATTTACTACATAATTTAAAAAATAATCTGAATTGCCTGCTGCAATAATTTCTTCCTCAGTGTAAACACGTTTTACTTGTGGCAATTTCGTTAAATACTCCTTGAAAGCTAATTTTACTTTATCCAAAGAAAGTCCTTTTTCCTGAATTTGCTTTTTATCGAAAAAAACATTGTAGTTCGAATAATTCAACACTAAATCAGCCCCAAAATTAGTTTTAGAAAATTCATGCAACTTATTCGATAAATCTTTATAATCTACAGATGCTACTGCATATTTATTGTCTCTTAAAAAATTCACATTTTCAGCTGCAGCATGATCGGAAGTTAAAAACAATAAATAATTGTCCTTACCTACTTTTTTATCCAAATAAGACAGAAAATCAGCTATAGTTTCGTCTAAACGCAAATAAGTATCCTGAACCTCTCTGGAACGTGGCCCTGTTAAATGTCCAATATAATCGGTTGACGAAAAACTAACAGCTAAAAAATCGGTGTTTGAATCCATACCCAGCTCTTCATTAGCAATAGTTTCTTTTGCAAAATCAGCTACTATATCATTCCCAAAAGGTGTTGATTTTATTACCTTAGCTCCTTTATTTGCATACATTTCTTTTAAATTATATGGAAAAACAGGTTTTTTACTTCCATACAAAAGCCCTTCATACGGATTATCATCAGCTAAACTCTTATCATAAACTGATTCTGGTTTTAACAAAGACCAATCTTTATTCAAATAGCTTTCATACTGTTTCTTAGCATTGAATTGAGAAACCCAATTTGGTAATTGTTTTCCATAAAAAGTACTGGAGATAAAATTTCCTGAATCGCTTAACCAAAATGCCCAGTTAGCAAAATGTCCAGCTGGAAGTATCGCCCCTCTGTCCTTAACACTAATTCCAATGACTTTTCCTTTAAAATTAGTTGCCAAACGCAATTCGTCAGTAACGGTGGTGGTTTCTAAATTAAGCGGAGACATTCTCCCTTCGGCTAAATCTCCCGTACCTAAAATAGAAACAGATGCATCATCAGTACAATATCTAGATTTTCCCGTAGATCTATCAAACCAATTATTCCCCACAATTCCATGGACGGCTGGTGTAGCACCTGTGTAAATAGATGCGTGACCTGGTCCAGTGTAAGTAGGCATATAATTAAAATGAGTGTTGTGGAAAACATAACCGTCATTCATCAATCGGTGAAAACCATTAGCTGAAAAATCATCTGAGAAGCGATAGAGGTATTCCATCTTCATTTGGTCCACAACAATTCCTACTACTAATTTGGGTCTTTGTTGTCCATAAACATTTAAAATTGTAACTGTTGCAAAAAGCAAAAATATTTTTTTCATGATAAAATTTTAGATATAAGAGCAAAAATACAAATTAAAGTGCGAGCTAATATTATGAAATGGTTATGGAAGCTACTAGCTAATTGAAAAAGAAATACTAAAACAATATCAATCTTAATTTCAAATTTCTCATTCCTATCCAAATCAAACTTTAAAAAGTTATTTTTGTAACTATAAAAATTATTGCTCGAAACAAGAAAAAAATGAAATACCTCTCTATCTCTTCTTCAAGAAAACATATTTTTATACTCTTTTTCAGTCTTCTGGCAACTTTAAATTCATGGGCAGCCTGTGGAAAATGGACAAGTAAAGTTACGGGTGGAACTATTGAATACACAACAACCGAATCTAAAAATCCAATTAAAGATTTCAATGGGAATTACTTAACAGTAGTGTATTTAAAAAATCTTGCTATTAAAAAAATTGGTCGAAATAGCATTAAAAAAGATGTGAATTGGCTGCTTGCCGAAGGCTATCGGGTTATCGAACTGAATTATTCCAAAAACACCAATGCCAAGGCTCTTAAAATAAACGAAGACATCATTGCAATCAACGATTCTATAGCTGCTCTTCTTATTTGGTTGAAACCAAAACGACAGCTCCTACTCTATTTTTTTATAATACGGACGACGATGCTTATTATGAAGATCAAATTATTCATTTAAAAAATAAATTAGACCGTCTAGGTGTTCCAACAACTACCCTAATCAATTATGGAAAAGGACACGCTATTCCGCAAACTGCACCTCATCTCAATACACTTTATAGTTTCTTTAAAAACTATCTTAATCCTCCAAAATTGGATAATACAAAAAGATAATTAACTATAATTTCAATCTGCCATAGCTCCTATTTCGGGAGCTTTTTTTTGTTCCAAAAATTATCAAATAAATAAGTATATTTAAACTATCCTGAAAACCAATTGATTCCCATTATGAAAAAATTAACCAAAGAAGATATAAGTCAGGAAATATTTGACTTGTACGATGATTACGCTCATAACAAAATTGAAAGAAGACAGTTTATCGAAAAACTTTCGGTATTTGCAGTTGGAACACTTACACTGCCTTCCTTGTTAAGTTTTATTACTCCCGACTATGCAAATACCTTACTCATAAAACAAGATGATCCCAGAATTGATTCCGATTATATTACTTTTGAATCGCCAAAAGGAGGAGGAAAAATCAAAGGTTTACTTTCTAAACCCAGCAAAAACAACAAAAAATTACCTGGAGTAATTGTAGTACATGAAAACCGTGGTTTGAATCCATACATCGAAGATGTAGGCCGCCGTACTGCCGTAGAAGGTTTTATCAGTTTGGCTCCTGATGCTTTAACTCCGTTAGGCGGTTATCCAGGAAATGATGATGAAGGCCGAGAAATGCAAAAAAGAAGAGACCGATACGAAATGCTCGAAGATTTTATAGCAGCTTACCATTATTTAAAAAATCATCCTGATTGTAATGGTCACATTGGAGTTGTTGGTTTTTGTTTTGGTGGATGGATTGCTAATTTGATGGCGGTTAAAATACCAACATTAAACGCTGCTGTTCCCTTTTATGGTGGACAGCCCACTGCCGAAGAAGCCGCTCAAATTAAGACTCCTTTATTGTTACAATATGCGGGCTTAGACATTAGAGTAAACGAAGGCTGGCCTGCTTTTGAAGTTATTCTAAATCGAAATAAAGTTCCAAATACAGCTCATATTTATCCAAATATCAATCACGGATTTCATAATAATACCACACCGCGGTATGATGAAAAAGCGGCCACTTTAGCCTGGACAAGAACGATTGATTTTTTCAAAGAGAAATTAAAATGAAAAATGCGTTTTTAAGAAAGTAAACTATCCTTTTTACCGCAAATTCGCAAATTTAGAAGTACAGTTACTGTTAGTGTAATTTTCGAATTTGCGGTAATTTTTTTCAAAATAATCTCAGTAAATTAGTCTTCTTAAAACAACCTTAAATAATATTAAAATCATTTTTACAGAATCGAAATTTTAATTTAACTTTCAAATCAATTAATAGTACCTTTGCAGTTCAAATAATTAAAATGAGATTACACAGAAACTTAGTATATACTACTATCGATTCTCTAAATGCAATATTTAACGAAGGAGAATACGCAGACAAAGTAGTTGCAAGAGCACTAAAAAAAGACAAGCGTTGGGGAAGTTCTGACAGGAAATTTGTCGCTGAAACCATATACGAAATTGTTCGTTGGAAAAGATTATATTCAGAAATTGCCGAAGTAAAAGAACCTTTTGACAGAGATAACCTGTGGAGAATGTTTTCGGTTTGGGCTGTTTTAAGAGGATACCCAATTCCTGATTGGCGCCAACTGGAAGGAACTCCTGAAAGAAAAATTAAAGGACGTTTTGATGAACTTTCAAAAAACAGAGCACTTAAAGAATCTATTCCAGACTGGATGGACGAATTAGGTGTAAAAGAATTAGGCGAACAAGTTTGGGCTAAAGAAATTGCTGCTCAAAATCAACCTGCAAAAGTAATCCTTAGAACTAATACTTTAAAAACAACTAAAGAAGCTTTAAGAGCTATTTTGATGGATTTAGATATCGAAACCGAATATCTAAAAGACCAACCAGATGCTTTGGTTTTAAAAGAACGAGCAAATGTTTTCATGACCGATGCTTTCAAACAAGGTTTTTTTGAAGTTCAGGATGCCAACTCCCAATTAGTTGCGGCTTTTCTTGATGTTAAACCAGGAATGCGAGTGGTAGATACTTGTGCTGGTGCTGGTGGAAAAACATTGCACATGGCGGCCTTAATGGAAAACAAAGGACAATTAATTGCAATGGATTTATACGAAAGTAAATTGAAGCAATTAAAATTAAGAGCCAAACGTGATGGTGCCTTCAACATTGAATACCGCATTATTGACACCACAAAAGTGATCAAAAAACTGCATGAAAAAGCCGATCGTGTATTGATTGATGCACCTTGTAGTGGTTTAGGTGTTTTAAAAAGAAATCCAGATGCCAAGTGGAAATTGAAGCCTGAATTTATTGATAATATTCGAAAAGTACAATCGGAAGTTTTAGAAAGCTATTCTAAAATTGTAAAACCAGGTGGAAAACTGGTTTACGCAACCTGTTCTATTCTTCCTTCGGAAAATCAAGAACAAGTAGCCCGTTTTTTAACTACTGATATTGGAAAACAATTCACTTTTATAAAAGACCATAAAATCCTAGCCTCAGAATCTGGTTTTGATGGATTTTACATGGCTTTGATGGAACGCAAAGAAAATCTAGTAAAAGAGAAAAAAGAAGAAGCTAGAGAAAAGAAAATAGAATAAAGAACATAGATTTTAGACTTCCTAAAATTGCATAAAAAAATCCTCGATATCCTCGAGGATTTTTTTTATGCAATTTTTATCTTTTCTCTTTATTCTTTCTTCTATTCTCTTTTAATCATTCATCGAAATCAAAAACTCCTCATTATTTCTGGTTTTTCTAAATCTATCATTGATAAATTCCATCGCTTCAACCGGATTCATATCAGAAAGGTATTTTCTCATAATCCACATTCTTTGTAGCGTATCTTTATCAAGAAGCAAGTCGTCTCTTCTGGTGCTTGATGAAGTCAAATCAATAGCCGGGAAGATACGTTTGTTAGCAATTTTTCTATCCAATTGTAATTCCATATTACCTGTTCCTTTGAATTCTTCGAAAATTACCTCATCCATTTTTGAACCAGTTTCGGTCAAGGCTGTAGCAATAATACTCAAAGAACCCCCTTTTTCTACATTACGAGCCGCTCCAAAAAAGCGTTTTGGTTTTTGCAACGCATTGGCATCTACACCTCCACTCAATACTTTTCCTGAAGCAGGTTGTACGGTATTATAAGCTCTTGCCAAACGCGTAATCGAATCTAACAGAATTACTACGTCATGCCCACATTCTACCAAACGTTTTGATTTTTCAAGAACAATATTTGCAATTTTAACGTGCTCTTGTGGCTCTCTGTCAAAAGTTGAAGCAATTACTTCACCACGCACAGAACGCTGCATATCAGTCACCTCTTCAGGACGTTCGTCAATTAATAGAACAATAAGATATACTTCGGGATGATTGGCAGCAATAGCATTGGCTATTTCTTTCAACAACATGGTTTTACCCGTTTTTGGCTGAGCTACAATCATACCACGTTGTCCTTTACCTATTGGAGAAAACAAATCGATAATTCGAGTTGAAATCGTACTTTCTCTTTCGGCTAATTTGAATTTTTCTGATGGAAATACAGGTGTTAAATGTTCGAATGAAATTCGGTCTCTAACAACTTGTGGATCGTGTCCGTTAATTTTAAGTACACGAACTAAAGGGAAAAATTTCTCACCTTCTTTTGGAGGTCTTACCACTCCTTTTACGGTATCTCCTGTTTTTAAACCAAACAATCTAATTTGTGATGTTGACAAATAAATATCATCTGGAGAAGCTAAATAATTATAATCAGAAGAACGTAAAAATCCGTAACCATCAGGCATCATTTCAAGAACACCTTCGCTTTCTATGATTCCATCAAATTCAAAATCAGAGTCTCTAAAATTATTTTTCTTGGTTTTAAAATTAGGATTTTGGTTTTGGTTTTGATTCTGATTTGGATTGGGATTCTGCTTATTTTGTTGATTCGGATTGATTTTCTTTTGCGGAGCAGCAGGAGCAACAATTTCGGTAGTTGAATCTTCTTGTTTTGCTTCTACAGCAACAGGATTTTCATCTGTAGTTTCTTTATTCTTTTTTAAAGCAATTTTCTTTTCGTAAGTGGCTTTATTAAATTTAACCACCTTCGCTTTTTCAGCTACAACTTCTTGATATGTATCGTCTTTTTGTTGTTTTAATTCTCCATCTGCAATGGTTTCCTTAGGAAAATCAAGTTTCTCAGCATTATTTTGCTCTAATTGTTCTTCTTTATTGGTAGAAATAGTAGGCTTTTTGGGAGTCGCTTGTTTTTTTACGGGAACAATGCGTGTTCGTTTCGACTTATCATCAACTCCTGCCGACATCACCTTTTCTTCAACTACAGTAGAGGATGCAGCCGTATTTTGAAAATCCAAAATACTGGCTATTAAGGCATCTTTTTTTACACCGTTGAATTTTATTGTTTTAGCAGCTTTAGCTATTTGTTGAAGCTCAGAAAGCTTCATTACTTTTAATGCAGAAATATCAAACATGAATATTCTATGAATTTAATTAAATTGGGGAATCTTGAAAAGATTGGGTGTGTTTTTTTTCTTCGAATTTACCGCAGTATGAAGTGCTTACGGTATTATGTTGCAATAATACGAATAAAATTTAATCATACAATAGTATTTTAAAAAAAGAAAATATATTTTTGTGAAACAATAGGAATAGAAAATGATACAACGAATTCAAACAATATATTTATTTATAGCTTTTATAATTACTGGAGTTTTGCCTTTTATATTTCCTTTATGGACTTTGAGTGAGGGCAAATCATACTTTTTTATGGAAAACCAAATTTATGCCGTTTTGTTTGGATTGAGTACCACTCTATCCATATTAAGCATTTTATCCTATAAAAAAAGACAAAATCAATTTGTTATTGGCAGATTGAATATCATATTAAATTTGATTTTATTAGGATTGTTTTTATATCATTCACTAAATTTATCTGGAGAAGCTCCTGTAGTTTCTGAGAAAGGTATTGGGATGTTCCTACCTATTATTGCTATCGCAGCCTTAGTTTTAGCTAATAAAGCGATCAAAAAGGATGAGGATCTTGTAAAATCTGTGGACCGATTGAGGTAAACCTATAAATTTTAATTTATTAGTGCGAAGGAAACCCGAATGAAAATTCGGGTTTTTTTGTGTTATTTTTTTTATACATTTGGAAATATTAGAATCTAACTATGAAAACCACCATACGAATTCATCTAGCCGACGATCACAAAGTACTAATTGATGGTATGCGTACTTTATTGAATTCAATTCCTAACTTTAATGTGGTAGGCTTTTCTTTAAAAGGAACTGCACTTTATGAAGAAGTTACTAACAATGCAACGGATATTTTAGTTTTAGACATCAGTATGCCTGAAAAAGATGGTATTGAAGTACTCAAAGAATTTTCTAAAAAAGGTTTTCCGTGCAAAGTAATTGTACTTTCTACTTATGACGATATTAAATTAATCCAAGAAGTCATGAAATTAGGTGCTAGCGGCTATTTGACCAAGCAATGCGCCGGAGATAATATTGTTGAAGCACTACAAGTTGTAAGTACTGGTGAAGAATACTTTTGTAATCAGGTTAGAGAAACCATTTTTTTATCAGCAACACAAAAAAGCACAAAACCAAGTAATACAATCATTAGTCACGAATATCAATTAACATGTCGGGAAATAGAAATCATCACTTTGATAGCATTAGAATACAGTAGTAAAGAAATCTCTGAAAAACTTTTTATCAGTTCGAATACCGTAGAAACGCATCGAAAAAATATTCTAAAAAAATTAAAAGCTAAAAACACGATTAGTTTGGTAAAATTTGCCTTAAAAAACAATTTGATTTATCCTTAAATTACAGTCATCTTAAATTTTACTATGCCTTACCAACGCATTTACTGTTTTTTATTAGTGCTCCTTATTTGTAGTACTAACTTATTGTTTCCCCAAACAAAAAGTTCGGAACTAAATAAAATTACAACTCTCACACAACAAGCAACTAAATTAATGAGAGCTGAGAACTATGAAAAGTCATTAATTCTTTCTCGTCATACTTTGCATCAAGCAATTAGATTAAAAGACGACAATCTAGCTGCTCTTTCTTACAACAACATTGCTGCTAATTTCGATCAATTAGCTGAATACGAGAAAGCTTTGTTCTATTATAAAAAAGCAATTATTTACGCCAATAAAACTAACAATCACCATCTAAAAAATCGGATAAGCAATAACTTAGGAAACATCTATTGTTTTGATAAAAAAGAATATGCAAAGGGAATTCACTACTATAAAAAATCGCTGGAATACAGCATGAAAATTGCCGATTCCTCTGAAATTGCTTTTACTAAACTTAATATTACCTGGGCCTATTTTGATATCGGAAAATTTAATTTGGGACTTCCTTACCTAAATTTTATCAATAAACATTATAAAAAACATGAAGACAAATCTATTATTGTAGCTTTAAACATGCTGAATGGCATGTACTTTTCTCATCTTAATAACTTTAAAAGCGCTACTTTTTATTTTGAAAAAGCCATCGAATTAGGGAAAAAAGGAAATGAAAAATCAGATTTATCGTTTAGCCATCAGGAGTATTCTAAGTTTTTATTCAAAATAAAAAATTATAAAAAAGCTTATGAAAACCTTAATGCTTACAACCAAATTACAGATGAATTGAACAGCGAGGAAAAATTAAAAAAACTCAACATTGCCGGCATCAATCTTGAAATTGACGAATACAAAAGAGAAATTGATGACATCAAAACGAAGTACAAATCAGACCAACAAATCTTATTAGAAAAACAATCTAAAAATAAACTATTTAGCATTGTAATTATATCTATTTTGCTTTTAATCATTGTGTTTTCCTATTTTCATTTTCAAAATAAACAACTAAAACAAACCAACAAACTCAAAAATATAGAAAGTAAAATTCAAGAAAAAATAATTAACGCTTCAATAAATGGTCAAGAAATGGAACGAAAAAAAATCGCCTCCTTTTTACACGACAACATTAGTGCATTGCTTTCTTCGGCAGCTTTACATTTAACTATTTTTTCTACAAAAAACAAAAATGATTCGATTGAAATCACAAAAACAAAAGCTATTTTAATACAAACCCATTATAAAATTCGGGACTTATCACACCAACTCTTACCATCTTTGTTAGCACGTTTTGGATTGTTTTATGCGCTGAATGATTTATGCGAAATAAACTCTAATTCGGATATATTTTTCGAATATTCTAGTAATGTTTCTACCGAAACACGTTACAATGAAGAATATGAAATGAAAATGTATTTTATAATCAGTGAGTTATTGAATAACATTATCAAACACAGTGAAGCCTCTAGCGCTAAACTAAGTTTAAAAGAAATCAATTCGGAACTTCATATCCTATTAGAAGATGATGGAATTGGCTTTGAAATCAAACAATACCCAACGATTGAAGGATTTGGTTTGAACCAAATTAAAGCCCGAATAAACACAATGGAAGGGAAATTTACGGTGATTTCGAAACCAAAACAAGGAACTACAATTAAAATAATTGCTCCTATTGAATATAAAGCAAAACCTACGGTATAATCAAACTCTTTTTTCAATTTCAATAATTTCCAGATCCTTAATTTTATCGCCTTCAATTACAAATCGCAACATCGTGCGTACTTGATGAAAACCACTTTTTCCACAAGCCCCAGGATTCATGTGCAAAAGCTGATGCTTTTTATCGAACATTACTTTTAAAATATGCGAATGACCACAAATAAACAACTTAGGAGTATTTGCCGACATTTCAGCCTTTATATTTGGATTGTATTTTCCAGGATAACCGCCAATATGTGTAATCCAAACCGAAACATCTTCGCATATAAACCGATTGTGCAACGGAAATTCTAAACGCGCCTGAGCATCATCAATATTACCATAAACAGCACGTAACGGTTTCAATTTTTTCAAAATATCTGTTACTTTCAAATCACCAATATCTCCAGCATGCCATACCTCATCCGCTTGTTGAACATATTTCAAAATGGTATCATCAATATGACTGTGGGTATCTGATAGTAAAAGGATTTTTTTCATTTTTTTGAGTCTAAGATTCTCGGAAGCTAAGTTACTTAGGTTTTTCTTAGGTTCAAAAAAAGATAATTTCAAAGTTTTAGGTAAAAATCAGCATGTTATCAAATGTGTCATCAGCCATCTCTTAACAAAAACTTAGTATCTTAGCGACTCAGTACCTTAGCTTCTTTTTTGTACCTTTGAAATTCTGAAACTTTGAGATTAAAAACTTGAGATATTTTATAAAATTAGCCTACAACGGAACCGCCTATCATGGTTGGCAAATTCAGCCCAACGCCACTTCGGTACAGGAAACACTGAATAAAGCTTTTTCGGTTTTGTTGAATTCTGAGATCTATTTGATGGGGGCTGGACGTACAGATACTGGAGTTCACGCAAAAGAAATGTACGCTCATTTTGATTTTGAAAATCCCTTTGATATCCCAAAATTAGTTCACAAACTCAATTCCTTTCTTCCAAAAGACATTGTTATTTATCAAATTTTTCCAGTAGACAGTCAAGCACACACTCGTTTTGATGCTACTAAGAGAACTTACGAATACCATATTCATCTGTTTAAAGATGCTTTTTTGCAAGAACAAAGTTGGCATTTTACTCAGAATCTAGATGTGGATTTGATGAATGAAGCCGCCAAATTATTACTCAATCATACTGATTTTCAAAGTTTCTCTAAGGTAAATACCGATGTAAATACATTTGACTGTACTATTTTTGAGGCGTATTGGACTCAAGACGGAGCTACAAAAGAAGGAAACAAACTGATTTTTACTATTTCGGCCAATCGGTTTTTGAGAAACATGGTGCGTTCTATTGTGGGAACATTGGTCAATATAGGTTTACACAAAATAACATTAGCCGATTTTAACGCTATTATCGAAAGTAAAAGTAGAAACAAAGCCGGTTTTTCAGTACCAGCGCACGGATTGTATTTAACTAAAATTGAATATCCTTATCTAGATGACTAGTACTTAGTTCCTAGTCCTTAGTAAATTCATTTCACAAATAAATACTAAGGACTAAAAACTATGGACTAAGTACTAAAAAAGGACTAAAATAACAAAATGAAAGCAAAAGCATTCGACACACGATTATTCAAACGAATATTACAATATACAAAGCCCTACCAATGGCGTTTTAATGGCGTGGTTATTTTCGCCATTTCCTTATCCCTTTTTGCGGCTTTACGCCCGTATTTATTGAAACAAACGGTGGATGACTACATTCAAACCGAAAATGCTAACGGACTTTTACTGTACATCAGTTTGATGGGAATAGTGCTTTTACTAGAGGTTTTTTCGCAGTTTTATTTTGTCTATTGGGCAAACTGGCTGGGACAAGATATTGTTAAAGACATTCGAATTAAATTGTTCAAACACATTTTGAGTTTCCGAATGAAATACTTTGATTTGGTTCCTGTTGGTCAACTTGTAACTCGTTCGGTTTCTGACATTGAGTCGATTGCACGAATTTTTAGCCAGGGTTTATTCATGATTATAAGTGACTTAATGAAAATGGTTGTAGTGCTTATTTTTATGTTTTACATGAACTGGAAACTGACCTGGATTGTAATTGTAGCAATGCCGATTTTGGTTTTTATTACTAGAATTTTCCAACGCAAAATGCAAGTTGCTTTTGAAGAAGTACGAACGCAAATTGCCAATATGAACACTTTTGTGCAGGAACGTGTTACCGGAATGAAGATTGTACAATTGTTCAACCGAGAAGAAATCGAATCGGAAAAATTTAAAAGCATCAACGAAAAGCACCAAAATGCCTGGATAAAAACCATTCTTTATAACTCCATCTTCTTCCCTATTGCCGATATTATCTCGTCGCTAACACTTGGATTTATTGTATTATACGGAGGAATCAAAATTCTAAATGGTGATAATTTTACCACTTTTGGAGATTTGTTTTCGTACACGATGTTTATTGGAATGTTATTCAATCCTTTACGCCAAATTGCGGATAAATTCAACGAGATGCAATTGGGAATGATTGCTGCTAACCGTGTTTTTGAAATTATTGATACACAAGATCAAATTCAGGATACTGGAAAAATTGAAGCACCAGTTTTTAACGGAAATATTACTTTTAAAGGCGTTCATTTTAGTTATATCCAAGACGAAGAAGTCATTAAAGGCATCAATTTAAACGTTAATTCGGGTGAAACTATAGCTATTGTAGGTTCTACTGGGGCAGGAAAATCAACCATTATCAATTTATTGAATCGTTTTTACGAAATAAAAAGTGGTACTATTTGTATTGATAACGAAAACATCGAAAACTATACTTTGAGTTCGCTAAGAAAACAAATTGCCATTGTATTGCAGGATGTATTCTTATTTGCTGATACTATTTATAATAATATTACGCTAAACAATCCCGAAATTACCCGAGACGATGTTTATGCTGCTGCCAAAGAAATAGGTGTTCATGATTTTATTATGAGCTTACCTGATAATTATGATTTTGACGTAAAAGAGCGCGGTGTAATGCTATCTTCCGGACAACGTCAATTGATTGCTTTTTTAAGAGCTTATGTAAGTAATCCAAGTATTTTGATTTTGGACGAAGCCACTTCATCAATCGATACCTATTCGGAAGAGTTGATTCAACGTGCTACCGAAACTATTACTAAAGGACGAACTTCGATTGTTATCGCGCATCGATTGGCAACCATTGTAAATGCAGATAAAATTGTGGTCATGGACAAAGGTTTAATTGTTGAGGAAGGCAAACACCAAGAACTGATTAATAAAGTATCTGGTTTCTATAAAAACCTATACGATTCTCAATTTTCATTGGTAGAATAATCAAAATGAGTACTTCTAACATCATATTACAAGCTCGAAAAATAAGCATTGGCTACATCAATAAAAAAGAACAAAATACAGTTGCTTCTAATATTGATTTGACCTTAGAAAAAGGAAAACTCATTGCTTTAGTTGGTGCGAATGGTATTGGAAAATCGACTTTATTACGCACCATTACTGGAATTCAAAAAACAATTTCCGGAACTGTTTTTTTGAACGAAAAAAACATCCACGAAATGAATGCTTTGGCTTTAGCCAAAAATTTAAGTCTTGTATTAACCGAAAAATTACCACCGAGTAATCTAACCGTTTTTGAATTGGTCGCCTTAGGCAGACAACCTTATACAAATTGGATTGGCACCTTAGCCGATGAAGATATAATAAAAGTAAATCAGGCATTAGCGCTTACACAAATTGAACATTTGGCATCCAAAAAGCATTACGAAATTAGCGATGGACAATTGCAAAAAGTATTGGTAGCAAGAGCGTTGGCACAGGATACACCGCTTATTATTTTAGACGAACCCACTACACATTTGGATTTACTGCACAAAGTAGCCTTATTTAAACTTTTGAAAAAACTAACTCAGGAAACTCAAAAATGTATCCTGTTTTCTACTCACGATATTGACATGGCAATTCAGTTGAGTGATGAAATGATTATCATGACTCCAGAAATGGTTGTCCAAGATGAACCCTGTAATTTTATTTCAAAAGGAACTTTTAATACGTTGTTTAAAGACGAACATATTGTTTTTGATGCTACAAAAGGGAAGTTTGTAATTAGTTAGTTTTCTTTTAACCGCAAAGAGCGCAAAGGTTTTTCGCAAAGAAGATGCGGTATTTTTTAACCACAAAGAGCACTAAGTTTTTCGCAAAGTTCACTAAGAAAATCTAATTTATGAAATCTACTTTCTATATTCTAAAAATCTATTTTCTCTATTCTGCCTGAACACTGATCACTAAAAACTGCCTACTGAACACTACTTACTCCAATCTGCCTTTTCGCTTCACCAACCACAAAAGCTACTGAATTAGCGATATTAAAACTTCTTATTAAAGAAGACATTGGAATTTTCAATTGGTTCTTTTTATCGAATAACGCAAGAAATTCTTGGCTCAACCCAACACTTTCTTTACCAAAAACCAACCAGTCTCCATCCTGAAATTCAGTTTCTAAATAAGACTTCTCAGCATGAGAACTCATCAGGAAAACACGAGATTGATCTGGAATTTGACTCATCCATTCGGTTACATTTTGATATTCGGTTACATTAAGGTGTACCCAATAATCCAAACCAGAACGTTTCAGGTTTTTATCGTTGATAACAAACCCAAAAGGATGAATCAGATGCAAACGGCTTTCGGTTCCCACACACAAACGACCAATATTTCCAGTATTATTAGGGATTTCAGGTTCTACTAAAACGATGTTTAACATTCTTAATTTATTTGGTTATTTGTTTATTCGGTTATTTGGTTTTTGGTTATTTGTCTATTTTCATTGAAATTGCCATTGTCATTGTCATTGTCATTGATATTGATATTGATATTGAAATTGTCAACTTCAATTACTTCACCTGATTGTAAGTCATTCAAATGTACATTTCCTATTCGAACACGCACTAAACGTAACGTAGGAAATCCAACAGCAGCAGTCATTTTTCGCACTTGACGAAATTTTCCTTCATTAACTGTTATCGATGCCCAGGAAGTGGGGCCATGACGTTCATCTCGGATTTTTTTACCTCTTGCTCCAAAGTTAGGAACTTCTGAAATTAATTGGGCTTCACAAGGTTTGGTAATGTATTTAGTTCCATTAAAACCTATTTCGACTCCTTTTTTTATGTTGTCAATGGCTTTTTGGGTAATAATTCCATCCACCTGAACATAATATTCCTTATCGACTTTTTTGGAACGAATTTGTTCACTTACTTTTCCATCGGTGGTAAGCAACAATAAGCCTTCCGAATCTTCGTCTAAACGTCCGATAGCCATTGTTCCTTCAGGAAAAGGATGCAATTCACCCAACAGTTTCTTTTTTCGTTTCAATTCGTATATAAATTGACTCAGATAACCATAAGGTTTATGGAGAATAAAATGCTGATGCGACATGGCTTGAAGTGAAATTTGCACAAAAATACACAAATCAGCGCAGTCTTAAACTATTTCGAAACGAATTCAGGGCAAACGCACGAGTTTTATTTTTGCCACGAATTACACGAAATAACACTAATACTAATGATTCTAAAATAAATTACACAAATTTTTATCTGCCTTTGGCAGATTTGTGGAATATTATAACATCCAAATTTGTGATATTTCGTGTAATTCGTGGCTACTTTTTTTATTTATGGAACTAGTGTGTTTGCCCTGGAAAGGAATTAAAAAGATACATTCAAACCAAAATTAAAAATCAACTGAAATTGATTGAAATTTTGGTTTTGAACCGGCTTTGTGTAATAATTCATTCCGGGCTCCACAAATACTTTTGTTTTTTGAAACAATTCGTATTGTAACGTACTACTGAATAATGTTCCAAAAATTACATCATTAACATCTGTATTTTCTCCAATCGAACTATCGTTCAGCAACACTTCATTCGAAATTACTTTGCCTACAAATCCTCCCGTATTCATATTTATACGAGCTTTCCCTTTGTTGAAAAGAGCATAGGAAATCTCCATTGGCATCTCTAGATATTGTACATTTTGCGACAAATCGCCAGTTTGATAAAAAGTACTACTAATGGTATTTAAGGTACGATTAGGACTATTAGCAATAAATAAATAATTAGCATTGGTGGCTATAGTTCCCTTTTCCTGAGGTGTATTTAATGGCTCTTTAGAAATGCTAACCAAACTTTTTGCCGAATTAACATAAGAAACATTAGCTACTCGCTGACCCAATTCACTCACTTTTAATCCTGTACTCACGGCCCAACGGCGATTGAATTTATAATTGGTTTTTACGCCATAGCTATGCCCTTTTTGAGATTCAATTGTATTCCCTAATGATTTTTGATTCTTTAAATTTTGTGAACTATTTACCCCAGCAAATACCTGTAAAGACCATTTATCTTCAACTGTAGCTGTTTTTTCTTTCTTTGTTTGTTCTTTTACTAAAACTGCCAAAGCATTTTCTTCTAAGTTTGCTGTTGCTTGATTTTCGTTTACTTTAGCATCTGGAATTGTTTTCTCTTTTTCGATTTTATTAGCAGCTGCAATTTTATTATCTTGGACTAAATGCTCATTGTTTTTTACTGCTGTTTGCCATTTATTTTCGGGTTTGTTTTCTTCAAAAGTATTATTCTTGTTTCCAACTGTAGTTACAGCATTTTGATTTAATAATGTAACTTGGCTTTTATTCGAATAAAAAACAGGATTTTTTGCGGTCGCTTTTTTATTTTCTTTTTCTTCAACTGATGAATTTGAATTAGCAACTCGGCTGTCTAAATTTTTATTTGGAATTACTTTTTTATCAATATTTTCATCTTTTTCAACAGCACGATTCGTAGATCTTGATTGATTTACCACACCGTTTTCTTGCTGGATTGGAACATTTATCAAAGAATTTTCTGGATCCGAATAAAAATAAAAGGTTCCCAAAAGTCCTAAACCAACAACTAAACAAGCCGCCAATGGCCACCAGAATGCTGCTCTTTTTTTCTTTTTTGGAAAATCCAATTTCTCTTCAATCCCTGACCATAAATTATCTGGAGGAGTTTTAGAGAAATTTTCCAACGAAGAAAATAGTTTTTCTAATTCATCTTTTTTCATAATCTCTTTTTAGTGCATTTCAATGTATATTGCAATCTAAATTTATTTTCAAACATTATTTGAAGCCATTATTTCCAATATTTTCTTTTGCAAATTATTCTTTGCCCGATTCAAATTAGACTTCGATGTTCCTTCGGTTATATTCAATAAACTTGCAATTTCCTTGTGTTTCATTTTTTCGAAAAAATACAAGTTAAAAACTAATCTGTACTGATCGGGCAATTGCTGAATACAGTCTAACAATTTTTCTTGAGGCAACGCAAATGAATCCATTTCTTCTTCCTCAACAATATCTTCTTCAAACGTCGCGTCTACAAAAAGAAAGTCTCTTTTTCTCTTATTCAGCGTTTCAATCAATTTATTGATAAAAATACGCTTCAACCAACCTTCAAAACTGCCTTCAAATCGATATTGACTTATTTTTTGAAAAACAATTATAAACGCTTCCTGAAAAACATCCTGTGCATCGGCTTCATTTTTCATATATTTTAGGCATAGTCCATACAGTACAGGAGCAAACAACTGATAAATCTTTTGTTGTCCTCCTCTATCGTTTTCGATACACTTCTGGATGTAATGGTCTAATGGTTCTTTCAAAAAATAACTCTTAAAACAGTTTAACGTTAACAAATTTAAAACATTCTTATTACTTATAATTACTTTATGTAAGTCAACACATAACCCTCTGTAAAATTGTCTTGAATACTCAAATTCTTGTCATCAAGATTCTGAATTACATAGCTCATCTCATTAAAAGTTAATAAATAATGCTGTTTATTATCAAAAATACTGTTCCCCTTTTTTATGGTATAGTTATATTGTCCCGTTTCTGCATCGTTAGTAAAAATCGTAACTTTTTTATTGCTTCCAAAAATTAATTTCTTATTCACTCCAGTGCTTGTAGGAGTTATTATTTCGTTTCCAGTTATACCTCCAATGGATTTTTGCCAATGCCAAGTTCCAATAATAGCAAGTCTATTTTGAATATTATTTTCATCATTTTTATACGAACAAAAAGATAGAAAGAATACAAAAAAGATTAAAAAAGGAATACTTAATTTATGCATAATGTTACTTGCTTAATGGTAACTAGATTAATAACAGTAAAAAAGGTTGCGTCAAGAAAACTAAAAAAAGTAATTCCATTCGAATAAAAAAGTGTTACAAATCAGCATTAATCTCTATTTTTGCTTACTTTACTTTTAAACTTTATTTATGTTTGATTTATTTCCTTTTTTATTCTCGTTTATCATTGCACTTTCCATTGGTGTTTTTATTGGAAAATTGATTTTTTCTGCTCGTTTTCAATCCGAGAAAACCAGTTTGGAAGAAAAATTAATTGCGTTTAATTCTCAAATTAATCAATTGAAAGAACAACTTTCGAATGAAAAAGTACAATTCGAAAAACAACTTGCAATCAGCAATCAAGAAAAAGAAACGATTCGAAACGAAAAAGACAGTCTGGCTATCCAACTTTCGAAAAAAGAAGTCGATTTTGAAAATCTTTGGGAACGCAACAAAGAACAAAAAGACGAAGTAGAGAAATTACAGGAAAAATTTACTAAAGAATTTGAAAATTTAGCCAATAAAATATTAGACGAAAAATCGAATAAATTCACGGAGCAGAATAAGGAAAACATGAAAAACATCTTGTCTCCTTTGCAAGATAAAATTCAGTTATTCGAAAAGAAAGTCGAAGATACTCATAAAGAAAGTATTGATTATCATGCTGCTTTACGCCAACAAATTCTGGGCTTACGCGAAATGAATATTCAAATGAGCAAGGAAACGCTCAACTTGACAAAAGCCTTAAAAGGCGACAGTAAAATGCAAGGAAACTGGGGCGAATTAGTTTTGGAACGCGTATTGGAAAAATCAGGATTAGAAAAAGGACGCGAGTATGATGTACAACAGAGTTTCTCTACCGAAGAAGGAAATCGTGTTTTTCCAGACGTAGTGATTAATTTACCTGATGGTAAAAAAATGATTGTGGACTCTAAAGTTTCTTTGACAGCTTATGAGAAATACATTAATGAAGAAGATGATGATTTAAAAATTGTCTATTTAAAAGAACACGTTAATTCCATTAGACGTCATGTGGAGCAATTAGGAAACAAAAATTATCAGGATTTATACCAAATAGAAAGTCCTGATTTTGTATTGCTTTTTATTCCTATCGAACCCGCATTTGCCATTGCCTTAAACGAAGACACCGCATTGTACAATAAAGCTTTTGAAAAAAACATTGTTATTGTAACTCCAGCCACTTTACTAGCCACTTTACGCACCATTGATAGTATGTGGACTAATCAAAAACAACAGGAAAATGCAGTTGAAATAGCGCGTCAGGCGGGAGCTTTGTATGATAAATTTGAGGGTTTTGTTGCCGATTTAATTAAAATAGGTAAAAAAATAGACGAAACTAAAATAGAATACAGCGGCGCCATGAACAAACTGGTTGAAGGAAGTGGAAACCTGATTACCAGAGTAGAAAAATTAAAGAAAATGGGGGCAAAAGCAAAAAAAGCACTTCCCGAAAGTATTATTGCCAGAGCAAACAAAGACGAAACTAATTTAATCGAATAAAAACACTGATTTTAGATTTATCTCGTCTGATTTTATTATATTTTTTGCTGTTTTTTTTGTAACTTTAAGTAGAAAATAAAGTTGCCATGAAAAATTCTATACTCCTACTTTTATTTTTTTTCAGTATTCCAATAGTTGCACAAGAAAAGAAAATAGCAACTAATGGCAACATTACTTTTGAGGCTTCCGTTCCATTCTACGAAGCTGTTGAAGCCAAAAACAATCAGGTTCATGCAGTACTGAATACTAAAAATGGTACTATCTCTTTTGTAGTTATAATTAAACAATTTCGTTTTGAAAGAAGTTTGATGGAAGATCACTTTAATGCCAATTATATGGAAAGTGATAAATATCCCAGAGCGACTTTTAAAGGTGGAATTGAAAAATTTGCTCTAAACAAAATTAACACTACTCCAACAGAATATTTTATAAAAGGAAAAATAAACATTCACGGAGTAACTAAAAGCATCAGAGTTCCCGCGGTACTCAATAAAACGGATACAAATACAATTAAAATGCAATCAAATTTTGCCCTAAACACCGATGATTTTAAAATTGACATACCTTTTATTGTTCGCAACAAAATAGCAAAAAACGTCAATATAGCATTGAATATTGAACTTAAATAGTCTATCGAGATAGGCAATCTTTCATGGTGTTTTCTAAATTTTCATACTCAAATTGGAAACCTAAAGTTTTTAATTTAGCATTTGAAACTCTTCTGCCTTTTAGTACCATTTTAGACATTTCGCCTAAGGCAAATTGTATTACAAAAGAAGGAACACTAGGCAACCAAAGTTTGTAGCCATAAACTTTTGCCAAAGTTTCAGAAAACAACTGATTAGTTGTATTATCAGTAATAGCCGCATTATAAGCACCACTCATTTCATTATTTTGTATGGCTTCTAGATAAATTCGGCACAAATCATCAATATGAATCCAAGGCATATATTGTTTTCCTGAACCTAAAGCAGATCCAAATCGATATTTAAAAATAGGACTTAGTTTTTTCAATAATCCATCGTCTTTACCCAATACTAAACCAGTTCGAATAATTACACTTCGAATTCCTTGATCCGCAAAAGGTTGAACTGCTAATTCCCATTTTTGACATGTTAATCCTAAAAAATCATTAGCAGGTTGCATACCCTCGGTACAAATTGCCTGACCATTGATCGCTCCATAAATTCCTACGGCTGAAGCAGAAATAAAAGCTTCTATTTTAGAATTGGATTCCAGTAAAGAATTATAAATTAATTGAGCAGAGAGTGCTCTACTAGACAAAATAGCCTCTTTTCTTTTAGGAGTCCATGGCTTCTCTGCAATATTTTCTCCAGCCAAATGGATCACATAATCTGCTTTATAAACCGCTTCATTTTCTATAAATTGCTTTTCTACATCCCAAGCATAGTAAAAAACGTCTTTTGTATTGCTTTTTTTGTTCCTAGTTAAAATAGAAACCGAATAGCCTTGAGCGATTAACATTTGTGTTAAATGCCTTCCCACAAAACCTGTACCTCCCGTAATTAAAACATTTTTCCTCATTACAACTCATTTTTAATTTATATTCAAATATACGAATATATTTTGTTTAACATTAACACATAATAGTTAAACAATTTATTATCTTTATAAAAAATTAAAAAAATATACAATGGCAACAAAAAAAAATAAAATATCAAAAGAAGCAATTGTTTCAATGTACATGAATTATACATTAGAACACAACGAAAAGCCCAAATCAGTTTATTTGTTTAGTAAATTAAATGAGTTTACTGAAACTGAATTCTATAATTTCTTTGGTAATCTGGAAAGTATAGAAAAAGAAATTTACAATGTGTTTTTAGAAAAAACTATCGAATTATTGAATAAAGATGCAAACTACGAATCATACGATATGAAAAGTAAGTTATTAAGTTTTTATTTTACTTTTTTTGAATTACTAACCGCTAATCGAAGTTATGTAAGCATGAATTTGAAAGAGGGCAAAAATCAGTTAAAAACCTTGATGCTACTATCAGGTTTACGAACCAATTTCAAAAAATTCATTGGAGATATTACTACTGATGAATTCCGAATTCAACAAGAAAAAATTCAAGAATATCAAGAAAAAGCAATTCAAGAAAGTGCTTGGATTCAATTCTTATTCACTTTAAAATTTTGGCTTGAAGACGGATCTCAAAATTTTGAAAAAACCGATGTTTATATCGAAAAATCAGTGAAACTAAGTTTCGAACTAATAAACATTGCTCCTATCAACAGTTTAATTGACTTTGGGAAATTTATTATTAAAGAAAAAACACAAAAAAACTAATGAAAACAATAGACTATATCCCAACTTCAAAAATTGAACGAGCTACAAAACTGGTTCAAACAGGAGCTAAAGTAGGTGTAAATTACCTGAAATATTACGGTGAGAAAATGGTGAATTCTGATTTAAGTCGTGACAAACTCAATGAAGACAACGCCGAAGACATCTATGACGGACTGAAAAGTTTGAAAGGAAGTGCGCTTAAAGTTGCACAAATGCTAAGTATGGATAAGAATTTCTTACCGCAGGCTTATGTAGAAAAATTTTCATTATCTCAATTTTCAGTCCCTCCTCTTTCAGCTCCTTTGGTATTGAAAACCTTCAAGAATAATTTTGGAAAAACACCTTATGAAATTTTTGATGAATTCAATCCTAATTCGGTCAATGCGGCAAGTATTGGACAGGTACATTTAGCGGTAAAAGACAATAAAAAGCTAGCGGTAAAAATTCAATATCCTGGCGTTGCCAATAGTATTTCTTCTGATTTGGCATTGGTAAAACCCATTGCCATCCGAATGTTTAATTTGCAAGGAAAAGATTCTGATAAATATTTCAAAGAAGTCGAAGATAAATTGATTGAGGAAACCAATTATTTATTGGAACTCAAACAAAGTCAACAAGTAGTTGATGCATGCAAAAAAATAAACAATCTAATTTTCCCCGAATATTATCCTGAATTTTCTTCAGAGAAAATTATCACAATGGACTGGATGTCTGGCGTTCATATTTCTGAATTTAAAAATTCAGATCCAGAAATTGCTAATAAAATTGGTCAGGCTTTATGGGATTTTTACATGTATCAAATTCACATTTTGAAAAAAGTTCATGCCGATCCGCATCCTGGAAATTTTTTAATTAATGATAAAAACGAATTGGTTGCCCTTGATTTTGGATGTATGAAAGAAATCCCGAATGATTTCTACATTCCCTATTTTGAGTTAATCAACAAGGATGTGATTGATAACAAGAACCTTTTTAGAGAAAAATTATTCGAATTAGAAATCCTTAGACCGGACGACAGCAAAGAAGAGATTGCCTATTTCACGCAAATGTTCTATGATTTATTATCGCTATTTACACAACCGTTTCAAAGCGAAACTTTCGATTTTTCGGACGAAGTATTCTTTCAAAACATAGCGCAATTGGGCGAACGTTTTTCTAAAGACACTAATCTCAAAAAAATGAATGGCAATCGAGGTTCCAAACATTTTATTTATATGAATCGAACTTTTTTTGGCTTATACAATTTAATGTTTGATTTAAAAGCAACTATTGTGGTGAACGCTTTTAAAAAATACAACTAGTGAAAAAAGAAAATCTTCCGTCAAAAATATGTTTGGTTTGCAATCGACCTTTTAATTGGCGGAAAAAATGGGAAAAAGTTTGGAATGAAGTCAAATATTGTAGCGAAAAATGCAAAAGAAACAAAAAGGCTTAGTTTGGTTTAGAAATGATTTGAGAGTCAATGACAATGAATCTTTGAACAATGCCATGCAAGAAAATGATGCCATTGTTGCTGTCTATTGTTTTGATCCAAGACATTTTGAAAAGACGCGTTTTGGATTTAAAAAGACTGAAAAATTTAGAGCCAAATTCTTAATAGAATCGGTTACAGAATTGAAGCAAAATTTGGATAAATTGAATATTTCACTTTTAGTTTACTATCAAAAACCAGAAGACTGTATTCCTGAAATTATTTGTCAAAACGAAATCAATTCGATTTATTTTCAAAAAGAATGGACGAGTGAAGAAATTGAAGTTTTAGAGAATCTGAAATCAAAAGTTCAAAATTCGGTGGTGTTCAAAGCAACTTACAATCAGTTTTTGTTTCATCCAGAGGATATACCTTTTGCCGTCAACTCAATTCCAAGTGTTTTTACACTGTTCAGACAACAATGTGAAAAATCAGTAAAAATAAGGACAATTTGCACCGTCAAACAGGTACTTAAAGAAATTTGGATTACCAATAACACAACAATACCAAACCTGAAAACGCTTGGTTTTACTGACTTTGAAATGGATTCCAGAACAGCCTTTCCCTTTAAAGGAGGTGAAAATGAAGCACTTAAAAGATTGCGCAATTATTTTTGGGAAACTAAAAAACTAAGCGTCTATAAATTAACCCGTAATGGATTGATTGGAACTGATTTTAGCTCAAAATTTTCACCTTGGCTAGCTAATGGTTCTATTTCGGCTAAAACTATTTATTGGGAGATTATTAAATACGAGAAAAATATCGAGAAAAATGACTCAACTTATTGGTTAATTTTCGAACTAATTTGGAGGGATTTTTTCAAATATATTTCCATGAAACATGGCGATTCAATTTTCAAAATTGGAGGAATTTTAAATAAAAATTACGATTGGAAAAACAATATCTCTGATGTAAAAAATTGGATAAATGGAAATACTTCTGAGCCATTTGTAAATGCCAATATGATCGAATTGCAACAAACAGGATGGATGAGTAATCGCGGCAGACAAAATGTAGCCTCTTTTTTGGCAAAAGAATTAGTATTAGACTGGCGCATAGGAGCCGCTTATTTTGAAGCTATGCTTATTGATTACGATGTTCACAGCAATTACGGGAATTGGATTTATATTTCAGGAGTAGGCAACGATCCTAGAAATCGAAAATTCAATATTAGGCTGCAAGCTGAGAATTACGATGGACAATCAAAATTTCAGAAACTATGGTTACAACACCAATTATTCTAAAATAAAATGAATACTAACAAAAAACAAATAAATGTGGTTTGGTTTAAAAGAGACCTTCGTTTACAGGATAACGAAGCGATTTTTAATGCCTCTAAAACAGGTACACCAACGTTGTTTCTCTACGTATTTGAAAAATCTTTAGAAAATGATTCGCATTACAGCCAGAGACATTGGAATTTTATCAAACAATCACTAGTTGACATTAATAAACAACTTAAAAAATCAAATACACATGTTTTAGCTGTGACATCAGAAGTAGCTCATGTGTTTAATACACTCCAAGAAATTTATAAAATAGATAGTGTTTTTTCTCATCAGGAAACTGGTTTAAAAATCACTTATGAAAGAGACAAGACCTTTAAAAGATTTTGTAAAAACAATCAAATTAATTGGGTCGAAAACATCAATAACGGTATTTTTAGAGGATTAAAAAACAGATCTGACTGGGTTTCAAAATGGGAAAAATACATGAATGAGCCTCCATTTATTTTTGACTCTAAAGCAGAAAATTTTCTCTCTTCTGAGGCAATAAGCAAACTCGAAAAAATTTTAGAAAACACTAATTTAGAAACTATTCCAGATACTGTTTTTCAAAAAGGAGGCAGTACCATGGCTTACAAATATTTAGAAAGTTTCTTTGACGATCGCTATCAAAATTATAATTCTCATATATCGAAACCATTATTGGCTCGGAAAAGTTGCAGTAGATTGTCACCATATATTGCTTGGGGAAATTTATCTTCAAGACAAGTTTTACAAAAGGCAGCAACATTTAGATTGACCTGTAGCCATAAAAAACAAATTGATTCTTTTGTTTCCAGACTCACTTGGCAAGCACATTTTATTCAAAAATTTGAAATGGAAGAAATCATGGAGTTTGAAAGTATCAACAAAGGTTTTCATTTGTTGAAGAAGAAAATCAATCCAGCTTATATTAAAGCTTGGAAAACGGGACAAACGGGATTTCCATTAATCGATGCTTCAATGCGCTGCCTCAATGAAACTGGGTATTTAAACTTTAGAATGCGCGCCATGCTCGTATCTTTTTTTACACATAATTTATGGCAACCATGGCAGGAAGCGTCACAACATTTATCACAAATGTTCTTGGACTTTGAACCTGGAATTCATTTTCCGCAGTTACAAATGCAGGCAGGCGAAACCGGTATCAATATGTTACGTATTTATAATCCTATAAAGAATAGTTACGAGCACGATCCAAAGGGTGAATTTATAAAAAAATGGGTGCCTGAATTGCAACACTTACCAGCAACATTTGTACACGAACCTTATAAAATGACCTATTTAGACCAGAAATTTAATGAATTCGAAATAGGAATAAACTATCCCAAACCAATTATAAATATGGAACGAACGAGAAAATTTGCCAGTGACTTTTTATGGAAAATGAAAAAAAATCCATTGGTAAAGGAAGAAAGTAACCGCATATTAAGATTACACACCATGGCTGATATTGGTGACAGCGAATAAAACATGAAAATCAATGGCAAAAATCAATGATAATGGCAATTACAAGAACCAATAACAATTTAAATAGTCAAACAAATAAACAAATAACCAAACTAACACTAGAAACTGTGACTACAAAAAAAGAACTTACTGATTTAGACAAAGACCGAATTATAGAAATGGCTTGGGAAGACCGAACCACTTTTGATGCAATTCGGCTCCAATTTGGATTAAAAGAACAAGAAGTAATCGACCTTATGCGTTCCGAAATGAAAGCTTCAAGTTTTAAAATGTGGCGTGAAAGAGTACAAGGCCGCAAGACAAAGCATGAGAAACTCAGACTTTTTAGTGAAGGGCGTTTTAAATGTAACAGACAAAGACAAATTAACAACAATAAAATTTCGAAAAGATAAATTTACAAAAGATTTGAAATATGAAAAACATTGTCATCATTGGAGGTAGTAAAGGAATTGGAAGTGCTATTTTATTACAACAATTAGAAACTAATTTTGTGTATAACATCAGTAGAACTGCACCCGATGTTACACATCCTAACCTTAAACATTTTACGGTTGATGTATTGCATGATTCCCTTCCTGAAATCGAGAACATCGATGCGCTTATTTATTGTCCCGGTTCTATCAACCTAAAACCTATTGGGAATTTAAACATTGACGATTTTAGAAATGATTTTGAAATAAACGTTATTGGGGCTGTAAAAGCCATACAGAAATACTTACCTATTCTAAAAAAAGGAGACCAACCATCCATTGTATTGTTTAGTACTGTTGCCGCTAAATTAGGAATGCCTTTTCACGCAAGTATTGCTACCGCAAAATCAGGCGTGGAAGGACTAGTAAAATCATTAGGGGCAGAATTGGCATCTGTAGTTCGCATCAATGCCATTGCTCCTACAATAACCGAGACATCACTTTCTTCAAATATTCTAAGAAATGATAGAATGAAAGAAAACATGATTGAACGCCATCCTATGAAAGGCTATTTAAAACCGAATGAAGTAGCTGAAATGGCTGACTTTTTAATTTCAGAAAAGGCTAAATCTATTTCAGGACAAATTTTCGAAATGGATTATGGAATAGTAACTTTTAAATTATAACAACAAACTAATAAACATGATAAAAGAAATAAGAAGCTACGAAAAAATTGAACAATACGATACCGAAATAACAGAAACATTAGCCGATAACTATAGAGTAATTATTGAAAATCTAGGAGAAGATGTAAACCGAGAAGGCCTGCAAAAAACACCAGAACGTGTTGCTAAAGCCATGCAATATTTAACACACGGATATGAATTAGATCCGTTAGAAATTTTGAAATCGGCATTATTTACCGAAGATCACCAACAAATGATTGTGGTAAAAGACATTGAAGTATATTCTATGTGTGAACACCACATGTTACCTTTTTTTGGAAAAGCACATGTAGCGTATATTCCAAATGGAAAAATTGTAGGACTCAGTAAAATTCCAAGAGTGGTTGATGCCTATGCCAGAAGAATGCAGGTTCAGGAACGATTGACTGATCAAATTAAAAATTGTATTCAGGAAGCCTTGAATCCGCTTGGTGTTGCTGTTGTAATTGAAGCACAACACATGTGTATGCAAATGCGAGGAATTCAAAAACAAAACTCTGTTACCACGACTTCTTCTTTCACTGGTGCTTTTGAAAAAGACAAAACTAGAAAAGAATTTATTAGTTTAGTTTCGAATAAATTAAGTTAACTTTAACTCGTTGGGTAAAATTGCTTTGGATAATAAATTTTAGTCGGTTAAAGTAAGTTTTCAAAAAATGCGAACAGCTTTTTCTGAAAATTTGCATCGAATACAGGGAAATTTAGAATAAATGTTCTCGACAAATTTTATGCTTCATTCCATTGCACAAAAAACATTCAAACTGAAATTTTTGATAATTTTACCCAACGACTTAACTATAATTAAAAAACATGAAAATTCTCTTAACAGGTGCAACAGGCTACATAGGAAAACGACTTCTGCCCATTTTAGTAACACAGGGACACGAGGTTATTTGTTGCGTAAGAGATAAAAATCGGTTTTATTGCCCCAAGGAATTTGAAAATAACGTCAACGTGATTGAAGTTGACTTCTTAAATAATCAAAGTTTAAGTGCCATACCAAACAACATTGATGCGGCTTATTATCTAATACATTCCATGTCCGGCGCTGCTTCTAATTATGATGAATTAGAAAGTCTTTCGGCTAAAAATTTTGTCGAAAGAGTCAATCAAACATCTGCTAAACAAGTTATTTATTTGAGCGGAATTGTAAACGACCAATCGTTATCCAAACATTTATCTTCCCGAAAAGCCGTAGAAACCATTTTGAATACTGGGAAATACGCCACCACAACCCTAAGAGCTGGAATTATTGTGGGTTCTGGCAGTGCTTCTTTCGAAATCATTCGGGATTTAGTGAACAAACTTCCTGTTATGATTACCCCAAAATGGCTGAATACTAAATGCCAACCCATTGCTATCAATGATGTGTTGGATTTTCTATCTAAATCTTTATTGAATCCACTTACATATCATCAAAGTTTTGATATTGGCGGCCCTGATATTCTTACGTATAAAGAAATGCTTTTGGCTTTCGCCAAAGCTAAAAATCTAAAAAGATGGATTATTACGGTTCCAATAATGACACCCAAATTATCTTCGTATTGGTTGTACTTTGTTACTTCAACATCATACAAACTGGCCGCTGCATTAGTAAGTAGCATGAAAGTAGAAGTTATTTGTAAAGACAACAAAATAAACCAACTGCTACATATTGAACCAATGTCCTATGAACAAGCCTTGTCTAGGGCTTTAGTAAAAGTTGAAGAAGATCAAGTAGCATCAAGCTGGAAAGATTCCCTCATTAGTGGACGATTCGAAAATAATCTTTCAGATTTCCTTAAAGTACCCAAAAAAGATTGTTTTATCGATAGAAGAAAAATGGAAATTGAGAACCGGGAATTCACAATTGAGCGCATCTGGTCCATTGGTGGAGAAACCGGCTGGTATTATGGCGATTGGTTATGGAGCATAAGAGGTTTTGTAGATAAACTATTTGGTGGCGTTGGATTAAGACGTGGCCGAACTAACCAACACAGTATTCGGTCGGGAGATGTTCTGGATTTTTGGAGGGTATTGTATGCTGATAAAGAAAAGGGGAAATTAGTGCTTTTTGCCGAAATGAAATTACCAGGAGAAGCATGGCTAGAATTCAAAATTATAAAAAACACCCTTTATCAATCGGCTACTTTTAGACCAAGAGGAATTTGGGGCAAATTATATTGGTATTCAGTTTTGCCATTTCATGGCTTTATTTTTAAGGGAATGTTAGAGAAATTGATTCGCTAATTTTTCAAAACATATTAAGTTCTATAGGCTTAATTTTCTTAAATCCCTTAATGGTCTAAAAATATCGCAAAACATTTACTTCAAAATCCCTGCTTTATAAGTAGCAATCGCTCGATCTCGAGCCATAGCATGATCGACCATAGGCTTTCCGTAACCCAAATCAAATTCGGGAATCCATTTTCGAATGTATTGTCCTTTTTCGTCAAATTTTTTCAATTGAATATCAGGATTAAAAACGCGGAAATAAGGCGCAGCATCGCAACCTGTTCCTGCGGCCCATTGCCAATTTCCTACATTGGCAGACAAATCATAATCCAATAATTTTTCGGCAAAATAGGCTTCTCCCCATTGCCATTGAATTAACAAATGCTTGCATAAAAAACTAGCCACCACCATTCGAACCCGATTGTGCATGTAACCCGTTTCATTCAATTGACGCATACCTGCATCGACCATAGGATAACCAGTTGTTCCGGAACACCAGCGTTTAAAATCTTCTTCGTTATTACGCCACTGAATTCCATCGTAAGCTGATTTAAAATTTTGAGTCATTACTTTAGGAAAATGATACAAAATTTGCATAAAAAACTCTCTCCAAATTAATTCACTCAAAAAAACTGCATTATTTTGGGCTGCAAAACCTACCATTTCACGAATACTTACTGTACCAAAACGCAAATGTGGAGAAAGATATGAAGTAGCATCCACAGCTGGAAAATCTCGAGTATCCTGATAGGTTGTAATTCCTTTAAAAGAATACGGTTTTACTTTTATTTTACTTTCGACAAAACCAATTTGTTCTAAAGAAGGGAAAGGAAAATGACTTTTAAAAAAATTAGAATAATAAATTGTAGTATCATATTCTAAAACAGTCTCTTTGTTGTAAGCCGCTAACCACTTATTTTTGTATGGTGTATAAACGGTATAAGGCAAACCATCCTCTTTAGTAATTTCTTTTTCCTCAAAAATCACTTGGTCTTTGAAAGAAAAACTAATCGTATTGTTGTTCTCAAATATTTGACAAATAGATTCGTCTCTTAGAATGGCATAAGGTTCATAATCTTTATTAAAAAAAACTTCTTTGACGTCAAATTGAGTAATTAATTCTTGCCAAATGTCTTGTGTTTTTCCTTTTTTGACCAATAAAGAACTCCCACTTTTATGAAGTGCTATATTAATTTGTGCCAAAGAATCGTGAATAAAACCAACTCTAGCATCATTTTTAGGCAAAGAATCTAGAATAGCATCATCAAAAATAAACAGAGGAATTACGGGGTATTTTGATTGCAAAGCATGAAACAACCCAATATTGTCCTGAAGCCTCAAATCACGTCTGAACCAAAAAAAGGAAACAGCAAACTTTGTCATTACTTAGCGTTAAATAATTCGTTTACTTTTTTCTCTCGGTATTCAAAAATTTCTTTGAGTTTATTTTTTACAATCAAAGTATTCATAATGCGACCAATAAAACCCAAAGGCAAAGCATAATGAACTAAATCAGTCATTTTAACTCCATTTTGAGTGGTTTCAAAAAAATGCTTGTGATGCCACAAAACATAAGGTCCAAAACGCTGTTCGTCAATAAAATAACTATTTTCTTTAACAAAAGTAATTTCGGTAACCCAAGGCAATTTGATTCCTAAAAGTGGGGAAACTTTGTATTGAATAATTTGTCCAGCATACATGTTTTTCTCATCAAAATCTGTAATCTGAAATCCCATTGTCTCGGGAGTTATTTTTTGTAAGTTACGTGGACTAGAAAAAAAAGCCCAACATTCTTCAAGCGTAGCGTTTACATGTTGAACTGTTTGTTTAGAATATACTTTCATTTGGTGATTTAAATTAGTTTGTGTTAGAGGAAACTTGATGGTCGAAAAAGATTATATTTTATAGTATTTAAAGGGTACAAAAAGCATCCCAAAACATTCGCCATCTTCTTTACCAAGGTGCTTGTGGTGCACTTTATGAGCTTTACGCAAACCTATAAGATATTTGTTTTTAGTATTCTTAAACCACTTAAAACGTTGATGAATTAAGACGTCATGAATCATAAAATAACATAAACCATAAAGCATAATACCTAATCCTATGAAAAATAAATAATTCAAACCTCCTTCGACACCATAATAAAACAATGTAATACTAGGTATTGCGAAAATGACAAAAAAGATATCATTTCGTTCAAAAACATGCTCGTATTTAGGTTGATGATGATCGGCATGGAAATACCACATTAGTCCGTGCATCAAGTATTTATGAGTTAACCAAGTAACTCCCTCCATGATTATAAAAACACCTATAGTAATCAAAAATGAAATCATTTTTTTGCTTTTTTAAATTTTTAAATTATTGAACCAATCGCAATTTATAAGTAACAAACGACTGTGCTAAAAGTGTAGCTTTAGTATAATTAGAAACTCGTATTCTGGTACTTCCTATTTCCTTACATGGCGTATTTTCTAATTTTTTTAGCAATTTTTTGTAATATACATAGGCGGTGTAAACGCCAAACTTAGCTTCAATAGGCAGTTTAACAATACCTTGATAGGCCACCCTGAAATCTTCGTTTATTTCATTGATAATCATTTCTTTAGATTTTTCATCAAAAGAATTCAAATCTACACCAGGAAAATAATTTCGATTTAAAATCAAGTTATCATCTTTAAGATCGCGTAGAAAATTTACTTTTTGAAAAGCAGAACCCAATCGCATGGCTTCGTCTTTCAAAGCCTCGTATTTACTGTCTTTTCCATCCACAAACACTTTTAAGCACATAAGTCCTACTACATCAGCCGAACCGTAAATGTATTCTTCATATTCACTTTTAGAATTATAATCTAACTTGACTAAATCCATTTTCATACTTTTCAAAAAAGCCTGAATCAAATCGTCTGATATATTGTATTTTTTTACCGTTTTTTGAAACGAATTCAAAATAGGATTCAAACTAATTCCAGAATGGTATGCTTTGTAATAATCGGTTTCGAAATCATTAATCAAATTTTCTTTGTCAAAACCATGAAAAGAATCTACAATTTCGTCAGCAAAACGTACAAAACCGTAGATACTATAAATGGCATCTCTAATACTCGGCGAAAGCATATATACCGCCAATGAAAATGAAGTACTGTAATCCTTAGTAACTAACTTACTACATTTAAAGGAAACATCGTCAAATAGTTGTTTCATAAACTATACTTTTAGAAATTGTTTGTCTATTAAATTAGATACTAACTTTCCAGAAATCAATGCCGGAGGAACTCCCGGTCCTGGTACGGTTAGCTGTCCTGTGAAAAATAAATTTCGAACTTTTTTACTTTTTAGTTTTGGTCTTAAAAAAGCAGTTTGTAATAATGTATTTGCCATTCCGTATGCGTTTCCTTTGTAAGAATTGTATTCTTCGACAAAATCGTTTTTACAGAATGATTGTTTAAATATAATATTTTCTTTTACTTTCTGTTGCGTAATAGTTTCAAAACGCGATATTATTTTATCAAAGTAGCTCAATCTCAACGCTTCTGAATCATTAATTCCGGGCGCTAGTGGCACTAAAAAGAATGCTGATTCCATGCCTTCTGGCGCAGCTGTTTTATCTGTCAACGAAGGGAAATTAGCATAAAACAATGGCTCGGATGGCCATTTAGGCTCATCATAAATATCTTTAGCATGCTGATTAAAGTCGGTGTCAAAAAACAGAGCATGATGCGAAATATTGTTTATTTTTTTGTTGAAACCAATATAAAATAACAAAGACGAAGGCGCAAACACCCTAGTGCTCCAATATTTTTCATCATATTGACGATATTCTTTCTCTAATAGGGTTTCGGTATGATGGTAATCAGCACCACTTAAAATCAAATCTGATTCGATTCTTTTTCCATTTACAACAATAGCTTTAGCTGTTTTATTTTCGACAATTATTTTTTCAATATTTGAATTTATAAAAAATTGTACTCCTAATTCTCTAGCCAAACTTTCCATAGCACGCACCACATCAAACATCCCTGTTTTAGGATGCCAAGTTCCAAGTCCAAAATCGGCATAATTCATAAAACTATAAAAAGAAGGCGTATTAGATGGCTTGGCTCCAAGAAATAAAACTGGAAATTCTAAAATTTGAATTAACTTTTCATTCTTAAATTTCTTGCGGACATCTCTACTGATATTGCTAAAAAACTGACCAATTTTCTTTGTCGTTTCAAACGTAACTAATTCTAACGGAGAAACTCCAGGGCGATACACTAAATCCTTTATAGCAATATCATAATTGCTTTTGGCTTCAGCCATAAAATCACGAAGTGTTGTACCACTCCCTTTTTCAATAGCTTCAAAAGTTGCAACTATTTCATCTAGATTATCAGCAATAGCTATAAATTCATTCACTCCAAAATACACACGATAAGCGGGTGACAATTTTATAAGCTCATAATAATCTGATGTTTTCTTTCCAAAATCGGCAAAAAAACGATCAAAAACATCTGGCATCCAATACCAACTCGGTCCCATATCAAATGTAAAACCATCTTTTTTCAATTGTCTCGCCCTACCTCCTATTGTTTCGTTCTTTTCAAAAACTAAAACTTCGTATCCGCTTTTTGCTAAATAACAAGCTGCTGACAACGCAGAGAACCCTGAACCTATAATTGTAATTTTTCTTTTCATTTGTTTAACAAATATATAAAATTATTAAACAAAATTACAGCCTAACTGTTAATTCTGCTATTGAATTAAAAACAGATATCTTCTTTAAAAGTGATTCTGATTTAATATCTGAAACTAACCTTCCAGTAAACCATAATTCAGTCGAATCATCTAATAATTCATCCACCATTTCTTGAACGTAATCATTGACTTCATCTCTATCCGGTTTTACTGTCAAACAAGAAACATAAACAATGGAATCAAAATGTTTTTTTAAATCTTTCAAACTACTAATAGGCATACTTTCACCTAAATAAATACTTTTGTAGCCCTCTAACAAAATTTCATAATGCAAATACATTAGACCTAATTCGTGAATTTCATTGAGAGGTAGCGACAAAACAAAAACTTTGTCCTGTCTAGAGGCTTGTAAAACCTGCAGTTTTTCTGAATTTAAAATTATTTTTTGCCTAATCAAATAACTTACAAAATGCTCGTGAGCGGGCGAAATAGTATCAGTTTGCCACAATAAACCAATTTCTTCCAGTAGTGGAATAAACACCTGATGAAAAATTTCTTTAAAGGATTTTTCTTCCGACAGCCAATTGTACGTGTTAAAAAAAAGTTGTTGATCAAAATTCATCATCGCCATTTTAAAAGCATTGATAGCGTGATTTTTTGAGTTTTTAGTAGATATAATTTGTTTTACAAGTACCGGGATTTCAGTTTCAGCCAGAGAAGCTATTTTTGAAATTTTATAACCGTAATCGTGTAAAAAAGTAATATTGAGTAGTTTTTGCAAATTGCATAAATCATACAATCTAATATTTGTATCAGTTCTCATAGGTTCAAGAATTTGATATCTTTTTTCCCAGATACGGATAGTATGTGCCTTTATTCCTGAAAGATTTTCAAGATCCTTAATGCTAAAAACATTTTTTATATTGTTCATTTATTTCTGTATAACATTAAACAAATGTACGTATTTTTTATTATTAATGTGATAGGAATAGTAAATTTAAATAATAAAGACCATAAAAGCAGTATGGCATAAAAAATATATCACACAATAAACCTCTTTACCATCTAATATAGAACTATACTAAGGACAAATTGTTATAAATAATGTTATTGTTTGAATTAAGTAGTATTTTTGGCAGCAAACAAATGAACTTTAAAAAAATAATATGAAAAAAGTATGCTCCCTTATAATCCTATTTAGTCTTTTTAGTTGTGCCGAAATGCAACAAGTACTCAGTCAGATGCCTCAAGCAGGTACAATGGGAATGACTGATATATCCGGCGGACTAAAAGAAGCCTTAAATAATGGTATCACAAAGCAAGTCAGTAAATTAACTACTACAGATGGTTTTTATAGAAACGAAGTTGTGAAAATCTTACTTCCAGAAGAGTTAAGAAAAGTAGATACAGGATTAAGAAGAATTGGATTAAGTGCTTTAGCTGACGAAGGTTTAAAAGTAATGAATCGCGCTGCCGAAGATGCCGTAAAAGAGGCCACACCTATATTTATTGATGCGGTAAAAAACATGTCTTTTGCAGATGCAAGAGGGATTTTATTAGGCAATGACACTTCTGCTACCAATTATTTAGAAAATAGTACTTCGACATCTCTATACAGCAAATTCAATCCTGTTATCCAAAACTCTTTCACAAAAGTGGGAGCTGATAAAGTCTGGACAAACATTATTACTAAATACAACAGCATTCCACTAGTAACTAAAGTCAATCCAAATTTGACGGACTATGTTACAAAACAAGCCATGAATGGTGTATTTAAAATGGTAGCGGTTGAAGAAAAAAACATTCGAACAAATATCAGCGCCAGAACATCGCCTTTATTACAGAAAGTGTTTGCTATGCAAGACAACAAATAAAAACCCATTTTTAAAACCAGTTGTTTTGTAAAAAAATAAGATTAGTTTTGATTTCTTAAAACATAAATAATAGAATTAATTTCGATAAACAGTTAGTAAAACAGGATTATCGAAAGAATGAAATAATGATAAAAATGCAAAAAATAACCATATTGATCCATTGCGAAGATCAAAAGGCAATTATCGCCTCGGTAACTAATTATATTGCTTCTATCGAAGGAAACATCATTTATCTGGACCAGCATGTTGATGCTAATGAAAATGTTTTCTTCATGCGTTTAGAATGTGAATTCAGTACTCAAAACTGGGATTTAGAATTAATAAAAAAAGATTTTCAAGTAAATCTAGCTGATAAATTTAATATGTCATGGGAAATTTACACCCAAGAATACAAACCCAGAATGGCACTTTTTATTTCTAAATACGATCACTGTTTATATGACATCTTAGGGCGATATAGCGCTGGAGAATTGCCATTAGAAATTCCGTTGATTATTAGTAATCACGAAGATTTAAAAGCAGTAGCCGATCGTTTTGGAATTCCTTTTCATCATGTTCCTTTTAACAAACACATCAAGGAGGAAGGAGAGAAACAACAAATTGCATTATTAAAAGAATACAATATCAATTTTATTGTACTAGCCCGATACATGCAAATTATCACTCCTAATTTGATAGCATTGTACAAAAATAAAATTATCAATATTCATCATTCGTTTTTACCTGCATTTCCAGGAGCGAAACCGTATCATTCGGCTTTTGCCCGTGGCGTTAAAATTATTGGCGCTACAAGCCATTATGTAACCGAAGAATTAGATGAAGGACCAATTATTGATCAAGATATCACTCGAGTTTCTCATAGTCATTCTATTGAGGATTTTATTGTAAAAGGACGTGACTTAGAACGCAGCGTGTTGGCTAGAGCCATAAAACTTCATGCAGAACGTAAAACAATGGTTTACAATAACAAGACTGTAATTTTCTCTTAAATAATATTGTTATTTATTGAAAAAATATTTAAAAGTTAACTTATAACCAACAAAGTAATAACATATCCTTAACAGCTTATCCCGCCGTTATGTGGCATCTTTGCAATGTAATGAACTGGTTATTTATTATATTTGGTTTTGGTTAGTTAAAACAGTGCTAGTATTTTTGAAATACTAGCACTTCTTTATTTAAGGACTTTCTTGTTTTATTTATTAAGATGATTTAGAAAAAATAAACCTCCTAAAATCAACACTTCTGTTGATTTTAGGAGGTTTATTTTTTTAGATTTAGATTCGCAAACAAAGAGCTAAACTTATTATAAAAAGAACTTGAAATTTAATGTGAGAACATCATAACTTTGCGAAAAAATTTCTGCTATGAATGGACTTTTGAAAGAGACAACTGAAATTAAGAAACTACAAAACGAGTTTAAAATCCTTACTGGGATCATACAGAAGGAAACGAATACAACTAAAAAAGAAACAAAAAGAATTGGTTCTTGAAGAATGTGAATTATAAGTTTTGGTGCAATTTTTTAAAATAATCTAACGCTTTTAATAATCGACTTCCATGCCAAGAAAACATTTCTCCATCGACTAGAATTATATTTGATAGGCTACAAAAATGAGTCATTTCTAATGCCTCTTTCTCTTTGAAAGGATACGGTTCTGAAGAGAGTAGTACCAAATCTAAATCATCTACTGTATTTATTTCCTGAAGATCAATCACAGGATATCTGGATAGGTTTGCAAAAACATTCTCAAAACGGTTTAATTGCAATAATTCATTAATAAAATTGTTGGAACCCGCAACCATATAGGGATTTTTCCAAATAAAATAAGCTACTTTCCGAATTGGTTTTCTGTCGATAAATTGCTTAAAATCGCTCAAAGCAAAAACTAAACTGGCATTCCATTGCTGGGCTTCTCGAGTACAATCAAACAGATGACCAAAATCGCTTATCATTTTTAAATTATCTTCAATGGTAACAATATCAGTTACCCAAACGCTGCATATCAGGCGAAGATTTTCTACTATTTCTAAAGTATTTTCTTCTTTGTTGCAAATAACAATATCGGGAGTCAGCGCTTTAATTTTATTATAATCTACTTTTTTTGTTCCTCCAACAATTGCTTTTTTAGTTATTAACTTTTCTGGATGAATACAAAATTTCGTAATCCCCACAATTTTTGACTCTAAACCTAAATCCACCAACAATTCGGTTTGCGAAGGAACTAAGGAAATAATACGTTGTGGCACTTTATCAAAAGTATGTAAGATTCCAATATTGTCGATTAATGAGTACTGCTCCAATAGATTCAATTTAAAATTTGAATAAAAAAACCACTAAAAAGCATTGCTTCTTAATGGTTCTATATGAATTAAAAAAACTAATTTTTATTATTTAGATTCCAATATTGCTGCCATTTCTTGTTGGATTTTCAAAGCTTCTTCTCGCGCTTTGTCTGCAAAATCAACGTCTTTAGAAGCGTAAATAATTCCTCTGGACGAATTAATCAGCAATCCTACATTAGCATTCATACCGTATTTGCAAACTTCAGATAAACTTCCGCCTTGAGCGCCAACACCGGGAACTAGTAAAAAACTATCGGGAACTATTTTTCTGATTTCGGTAAAATATTCTGCTTTGGTTGCTCCTACCACATACATTAAATTCTCACTGTTTTTCCATGTTTTAGAAGTTTCTAAAACACGTTTGTACAATTCTTTCCCGTCCGTATCAAGCGTTTGGAAATCAAAAGCCCCTTCATTAGAAGTTAAGGCTAACATTATGGTATGTTTGTTTTCGAAAGCTAAAAAAGGTTCTACTGAATCTTTTCCCATATATGGAGCAACAGTAATACTATCAAAATTCAAATCTTCAAAAAAAGCTTTGGCATACATGGAAGAAGTATTTCCTATGTCACCTCGTTTAGCATCAGCAATGGTAAAAACATCAGGATAATTTTCGTTGATGTAATTGATCGTTTTTTGCAAAGACCTCCAACCTTTTATTCCATAAGCTTCAAAAAAAGCAGTATTGGGTTTGTAAGCAACGGCTAGATCATGAGTTGCATCAATTATTGCTTTATTAAATTCAAAAATAGGATCTTCTAATGCTAAAAAATGTTGAGGAATTTTATTTAAATCGACATCTAATCCTACGCATAGGAACGATTTTTTAATATTGATTTGCTCAATTAGCTGCTGTGTAGTCATTGATTATTTTTTACAAAACACAAAGTTACAAAGCCATTCCTTATTTCTATAAGAATTAGATAAGTTTATCTATAAAATTTTAATTTTTGATGAAAAACTTATTTAGAAAAATTCTTAATTAAGAAACTCTTTTATTACTTTTACTAAAACTTATAAAAATATTAACCTTGAAGTTATTTTTAAAAACAGATACGCATTTTCTAATCAAAAAAGTATTAGAAGAAAAATTAGATGTATTTAAAATTAAGTACAATCTAATTAATAATAATGAAATTTTATTTTTAGAAACTATTGACACCGCTATTTATGATAAAATAGCTTCGGTATTGAATGACTATGGTTTTGAAATTATTGAAAATCAGAAAAACATTATTGTTCAAAAAATAAAAGAAACTATTATCGAAATGATTTTTAACGATGAAGCACCGGCGGTAAAAAGTTCTGTTTATTTAGCCGAAAAATTAAATCATAGTTATGGTTATCTTTCGAATATTTTTTCGGAAGTTACCTATACTTCAATTGAGAATTACATCATTATTCAGAAAATTGAATATGTAAAAAAACTCATTGCTCATCATGATTTGACTTTAACCGAAATTGCTTTTAAGCTCAACTATTCTAGTGTTGCGCACTTAAGCTCGCAATTTAAAAACACTACTGGAATTACTCCTTCGGCATTCCAACGTATCATGAAAAAACGTACCCAAATTACCAATCAAAATATAAACTAAACCTAATCCTACTATGCAAAAAGATTTCATCTTAATTACACTTGCAGATGATGACGAAGACGACAGAATGTTTTTTACAGAAGCCTTTGAAGAGTTAAAAATCAATACTGTTGTAAACACTGTAAATAATGGTGTGGCTTTAATGAATTTCCTTAATGCTCCCGAGAGTATTTTGCCTAATATTATTTTCCTGGATTTAAATATGCCTTTGAAATCAGGTATTGAATGTTTAAAAGAAATTAAAGCCGATCCCAAGTTTAACAATATTGTGATTGCCATTTACTCGACTTCCTCATCTGAAGAAGATATCGAAGACACTTTTGTACTTGGTGCCAATATTTACATAAAAAAACCAAATCATTTTGGAAAGCTAAAAGAAGTTTTATCAGAAGTAGTTACCCTTAACTGGCAATATATTACTTCGGGATTAGATAAAGATAATTTTTTATTACGTATGTAACCTATGTTTCAATCTAAGTTATTTAATTCTATTGGATTTATCAGAGCTGTGTTTTTAATTGCTTTTTTTATTTTAATTTTTTTAGCATCTGTAACTTACAGACATATAAAAGAATTAGATAAAATAAGTGATTCGATTATTAACACTTATGAGATTTCTATCGAATTAGGACAACTTATCTCTCATATAAAAGACGCCGAAACAGGTCATCGCGGTTATATTATTACTAATGATTCGCTCTATTTAGAACCATTTATAAGTGCGAGAAACAAGATTAATCATTCTTTTCAAACTCTAAACAATACCGTAAAACACGACACTACAAAACAAGAACGACTCAAGCGGATATATGATTTAGTAGACAAACGTTTTTCTTTTTTTAAAAACCGTTTTTCCAGTAAAAAAGAATTCAACACTGATTTTAAAGATGGAAAATTAGTTATGGATTCCTTAAGAACGGAGATTGATAGCATGCTAAGCACCGAAAACAAACTTTTGAACTTAAAAGGAAAACTCTATAAAAACAACAACTCCAATACTCCTTTAATTATTTTCTCCACTTTCCTAATTTCTATTTTGATTTTAGGCTTGGGTTATTTGCGCATTATTAAAAACTACAAAGATTTAATGAATCAAAACATTAGATTAAAAATATTTGACGAATCGAGTAAACAAGCCGAAATACTTGGAAAATACGGAAGTTGGATGTTTAATTTGGAAGATAGAACTTTTAATTATTCTGATAATAAATTTCGTTTGTTAGGCAGCATTCCACAATCTTACCTACCCACTTTTGAAAATTTATTAGATAATATCCATCCTGAAGACAAAGAAATTCTTTCGGACGCTTTTGAACAAATAGAAGAAAATGAAAGTTTCCCATTGATTCGGTATCGAATAATTAAAAAAGACACGCTCGATATACGTTATTTTAGAACTACTGCTAGAATATTTATTGACCGATTAGGCCATAAAAACGTTTTAGGTACTACTCAAGACATTACCGAAGACTATCATAAAACCCAGTTAATAAAATTAAGAAATAAAGAGTTAGAACAAAACAACAAGGAATTAACTGAATTCAATCATGTGGCGAGTCATGATCTACAGGAACCACTCCGGAAAATTCAAACTTTTATCTCTCGAATTGAGGATCGAGAAAAAGAGAGTTTATCTCAAACAACAAAAGGGTATTTTGAAAAAATTCAAGAAGCTTCTAATAGAATGCGTATCTTAATTGACGATTTATTACAATATTCCAGAACCAATCGTTCCGAAAATAAATTCGAAATTACCAACTTAAACACCATTGCCAATAATGCTATAAGTGAACTTTCGGAAAATATTGCTGAGAAAAAAGCAGAAATAATTTTTGAAAACCTCCATGAAGTTCATGGTATTCCCTTTCAACTCGAACAGCTTTTTATCAATATTATAGGAAATTCTCTAAAATATTCAAAAAAAGATGTGCATCCAGTTATTACAATAACTTCATCTAAAGTAAAAGGTTCTAAAACCCCTATTTTAAATGACAATTCGAAAAGAGAATATATAAAAATTACTTTCAAAGACAACGGACTTGGCTTTGAACAAAAATATGCCGAAAAAATATTTTTGCTTTTCAATAGATTACATGACAAAAACGAATTTCCTGGAACAGGTGTTGGATTAGCTATTTGCAAAAAAATAATTGAAAACCATAAGGGTTATATTTTTGCCAAAGGTTTACCTAACCAAGGCGCAACCTTCAAAATTTATTTGCCTATTTACAAAACAACAATTGTATAATATTATTAAAAAATCATATAAATTAAATTAAGTGAATTTTATTTATTTTTGCACAAATCCTTAATGATGAACTCCCTAAAATTAAAAAACTATATTTTATTTTTTATACTGCTCTGTATCTGCAGTATGATGCTAACATACTGTAATAAAAAAACGAAAGAAATAGAACAAATTCAAGAAATAGAAACAATAGACGATGGAGAAAAAACGGTTGTTAATACAAAAATAAGTGAACCTGTCCTAACTCAAATTACAGAATCGAATTTAAAAATAGTAGCTATTGCCCAAAAAGCTCAGGAAGCTACCATGTCTAACAGAACTAGAACTATTTTAGTAGAAATTGAAAAAAAACATCTCCAACTAAAAAATAAGATTCGAAAAATTGCCAAAGATAATTTTATCATCATCCCAAACACCTTGTATGATACCAGATTAATAAAAAATTTTATTGCAGAAATAAACACTACATCTTATTTAAAAAAATTAGAGAATTCGTTGCTTATGGAATTAGATCTTTATAATGAGATAAACTTAAACAGTCAAAACAACGATTTAAAAAAATTAACAGAAGAAGCAATTCCAGTTATCAAAAAAAACATAGCAATTGTTAAGACCGAACAAAAACGATTAGAATAAGTACTAAAGAACGAAAAACACAGAACTTACTTTTTTTTAGTTACAAATACATTTATAGAAATAAAATTTGACGAAACACCTTTTATAAGGTGTTTTTTTATTTTACTAGAATATGGAAATTTTATAAAACTCTAAAAATATACTGTAATAAATATGATTCAGAGTTGTTGCAACTTTGTACCGTAGCCTAGGAACTACTTAAACTTTATAATTAATCATTAAAAATACAACTATGAAAAATTTATTTTTATCTGGAATTGTTTGCCTATCATTTGTAAGCTTTACTAAAGCACAGGAACTGAGTCCTTCCATAGGTATTAAAGGTGGAGTTAACTTTACTAACCTTTATACTGAAGACGTTGATGATAACAATGTTTTAACCAGCTTCAACGCAGGTTTATTTGTTAATTTGCCTGTTACTTCGGCAGTATCGATCCAACCTGAGCTTAACTTTTCTAGAAAAGGATCTGAATTAGTTTATGACAATGCTTTTGCATCAGGAACAACAAAATTAAAGCTGAACTATTTAGAAATGCCCGTTTTATTAAAACTTAATGTAACACCTAATTTCAATGTTCATTTTGGTCCTTATGCCGCATATTTAATAGACGGACAAGCTACTAATGAGAGTGACAGTGGTTCTTTTAATTTTGAAGAAAACATTGACAACGACGACTTAAACAAATGGGATTATGGTTTAGCAGCTGGTGTTGGACTTGATTTTGGTTCAACTTCATTAGGTGTTCGTTACAATTATGGATTGCAAACCATTGGTAAAGAAAGAACTTTTGCAGGTCAAACTTACACATTTCCAGACTCAAAAAATAGTGCTTTGAGTGTGTATGTTGGTTTCAAACTTTAATATTTATTAATCAAAAAAAAACAATCATGGGAAATATTCTCTATCTAGTCGCAGTATTATTAGTTATATTCTGGGCTTTAGGATTCTTCGTTTATAGCATTGGAAGTTTAATACACATCTTATTAGTAATAGCTATTATTGCAGTATTGATGCGAATTATTAGTGGCAGACGACTTTAATTAATACCATTTTTAAATAATTAATAACTTAAAATATAAAATTATGAAAACAAATAAAGTAATATTAGGTGTAATTGGCGGATTAGCAACAGGAGCAATTTTAGGAGTTCTTTTTGCGCCAAATAGTGGAAAAAATACAAGAAAAAAAATTGCTGATAAATCTAAAACCCTTAAAGACAACACAAAAAAGGATTTAGACAAATTGATGCAAAAATTAGAAGACAAATACCAATCTGTTTCTGAAACTGCAAATAATTTTTTGCATGAAGGAAAAGCGAAAATAGAAAATGAAATGGCTAAGAAGAACTAAGCTCTATTATTTCATACCATAACTTTTTACAAAAAAAATAGAATTCAAATACAATACATTATAAAATGAAGAATGCAATTAAAAATTTAGCTTTACTAGCTATATTAGTCCTAGGTACTACAAAAGCTGTAGCCCAAGATATCCCTAATGATACCTACGAACAAAAATTCAAATTAGGTATAGGAGCTACCGTGGGTTATCCCTTTCAAGATCCTTATAAATTAAATGTTGGTGGTGATGTGCGTTTACAATATGATTTATCAAAACAATATTCGCTTACAGCAACCACAGGTTTCAACAATTTGTTTGTTACTGGAGACAATAATGATTTAGGATACATCCCTGCCAAATTAGGATTTAAAGCTTTTGTTCTAAAGGACCAATTCTATTTAATGGGTGAAGCTGGTGCTGCTTTTGCAGTAACAAACAATCATAATCAAACCTCTTTGTTGCTTAGTCCAAGTATTGGTTATGCTACAAAATACATCGATATTAGTGTACGCTATGAGTACCTACCAGATTTTCCTACAGTAGAAAACAATACTGCTGATAAAGGATTAGGTCAAGTGGCTTTGCGTCTTGCATACGGATTTAATCTGTAAAAAAAATAAGCGAGTTACATTTTTTGAATGTTACTCGCTTTATAAAACATTTTTTAATTAAAACTATTAAACTATGAAAAATTTAAATAGATATCTTACATTAATTGCTCTAGCTGTAATTGTAACTTCATGTAAGGATGAAAAACAAGAGTTAGCTAATCAAAAAGTAGAGGATTTTAAAAAGTACGTGGACTCTATAAATGACGTAGCTACCGAAAAAACTTCTGAAAATTGGGAAATTATCCAAGCAAAATACGATAAAACTAAAACGGAAGCACAAGAAGCTATTGATCAGTTAGAAAACAAAATGGATATGGATTCCATTATGTTAAAAACAAATAATAAATACGAAGAATACAAAGCAAAGGTAATTCTAGAAAAAGATGCTATTGTAAGAAACAATTTTAGAAACAGTTTCTTTACCACAAAAGTTAATGACGATATGAAATTTGAATGGGTAAACAAAGACAATATTGCCGACGTTTATTCAAATTTTGTAAATACTGCTGAGAAAAACAAAGATTCTTATTCTAGAGAAAATTGGGATGAAATCAAGTTATTGTATGAAGCATTAGATACCAGAAAAAATACTGTTGAAAAAGAAGGTTTATCTTCAAAAAACAACATCAAAATTGCTGGTCTCAAAATAAAATTTGCTACCATGTATAGAATTAACAGAGCATCTGCTAAATCAAACGAAAATATTGAAGCTAAAGAATAATTTTAGTTAATACATAAGTCAAAACGGCTTCAATTTTTTAGAAATTGAAGCCGTTTTTAATATAAAAAAAGCCCTAAACTTTCGTTTAAGGCTTTCTACATAATTTTTGATTGTATTATTTTCTACTTCTGATTTTTCTAGCCAAAAGTGTGTTTTGTAATAACATAGCAATGGTCATTGGCCCCACTCCTCCTGGAACGGGAGTAATGAAAGATGATTTTTTGCTTACTCCATCAAAATCAACATCTCCTTTTATAACATAACCTTTAGGATTTGATGCATCATCCACACGAGTAATTCCCACATCAATAATAACTACCCCCTCTTTTACCATATCGGCTTTTAAAAATTCTGGAACTCCTAAAGCCGTAATAATAATATCAGCATTTTTAGTGTATTCTTCTAAATTTTTAGTTCTACTGTGTGTCAATGTTACTGTTGAATCTCCAGGATATCCTTTGCGACTCATTAAAATACTCATTGGTCGACCCACAATGTGGCTACGTCCAATAACTACAGTATGTTTTCCTGAAGTTTCTACTTTGTATCTTTCTAACAACTGCATGATTCCAAATGGTGTTGCTGGTAAAAATGTTTCCATTTCCAAAGCCATTTTTCCAAAATTAGCCGGGTGAAAACCATCAACATCTTTATCGGGATCAATTGCCATTAATATTTTTTCTTCGTCAATGTGTTTTGGCAAAGGCAACTGAACGATATAACCATCTAAATTATCATCTTCATTCAATTCTTTGATTTTTGCTAATAATTCCCCTTCTGTTGTTTCTTCTGGCAAAGCCACTAAAGTAGAATCGAAACCAATTTGCTCGCAAGAACGCACTTTACTTCCTACATAAGTCAAGCTAGCTCCGTTGTTTCCCACTATTACTGCAGCTAAATGAGGAACTTTTTCTCCATTGGCTTTCATTTGTTGTACTTCGACAGCAATTTCTTTTTTAATGTCTTCCGAAGTTTTTTTTCCGTCTAATATTTGCATAAGAACAGTTTGTTGTTTATCGTTTTTAGTTTGTTGTTTTTGATGTAATTTCAAATCTGAATTCTGTAAACTGCTCACTGAAATCTAAAATCTGAATACTTTTTTACTTCATCCCCGGCATACCTCCTGGCATTCCTTTCATTCCGCCCATCATTTTCATCAGGTTCTTTCCACCTGGCCCTTGCATCATTTTCATCATTTTACTCATTTGGTCAAACTGTTTCATCAACTGATTTACTTGCTCAATCTTAGTTCCAGAACCTTTAGCAATTCTTGCTTTTCTTTTTACATCAATCAAAGCTGGTTTTTTTCTCTCAATTGGAGTCATCGAATATATGATAGCTTCAATATGCTTGAAAGCATCATCTTCGATTTCTACATCTTTCATGGCTTTTGAAGCTCCTGGTATCATCCCAACCAAATCCTTCATGTTACCCATTTTCTTTACTTGTTGAATTTGAGTTAAGAAATCATCAAAACCAAATTCATTCTTAGCAATTTTCTTTTGTAATTTTCTAGCTTCCTCTTCATTAAATTGCTCTTGTGCTCTTTCTACCAACGAAACAACATCTCCCATTCCAAGGATACGTTCCGCCATACGATCTGGATAGAAAACATCAATAGCTTCCATTTTCTCACCAGTACCTACAAATTTAATTGGTTTATTAACCACCGATTTAATAGACAAAGCAGCTCCACCACGAGTATCACCATCTAATTTGGTTAAAATAACTCCATCAAAATTCAAGATATCGTTAAACGCTTTTGCAGTATTTACCGCATCTTGTCCTGTCATCGAATCCACAACAAACAAGGTTTCCTGTGGTTTAATTGCAGCGTGAACACGAGCAATTTCGTCCATCATTTCCTGATCCACTGCTAAACGTCCCGCAGTATCGACAATTACTACATTAAAACCATTTTCTTTAGCATGCTTAATTGCATTTTGTGCAATTTCAACTGGGTTTTTATTCTCTGGTTCTGAATATACTTCAACACCAATAGCATCTCCTACAACATACAACTGCTGAATAGCCGCTGGACGGTAGATATCACAGGCAACCAAAAGTGGTTTTTTATTCTTTTTTGTTTGAAGATAATTAGCCAATTTTCCAGAAAAAGTAGTTTTTCCAGAACCTTGTAAACCAGACATCAAAATTATAGAGGGAGTTCCTTGCAAATTAATTCCTGCTACATCACCTCCCATTAATTCAGTCAACTCATCTTTAACCAACTTTACTAACAACTGTCCTGGTTGTAAAGTAGTTAACACGTCCTGACCTATGGCTTTGTCTTTTACTCTGGCAGTAAAATCTTTGGCAATTTTAAAGTTCACATCGGCATCCAACAGCGCACGACGCACTTCTTTCAAAGTATCGGCAACATTTACTTCGGTAATTTTACCGTGACCTTTTAGTATATGAAAAGCTTTATCTAATTTTTCGCTTAAATTATCAAACATAGTATTGTTTTTTTTGGAGTTGCAAATATAAGATAAACGGTTAAAGTTAAAAAGTTTAAAGTTCAAAGTTTTTTAGACTTCTCTTATTTTTTTCTATTCGAGCCCAAACTAAAAAGAGGCTGGAAAAATCCAACCTCTTTTTGACAAAAAAATAAAAAAACCAAGTAATTAAGTTCATGAACACTTTGTTGATAGGAACACCAAAGCGTAAACGCTAATTCAATTCTTAAAAGTGAAACAAATATATAACTATTTTTATTTATTCTAAATAAATACTGAGTATTTTATTTGGCTTTTTATATTCCCTAAAACACATAATTACAACTAATTAAAAACAGAAAACTTAATTATTTAAAAAAAAATAAAAATCTGGTAGGGTAAATGATTTTCAAAATGTTTCATTAACAAACGATAACTATTTAAATTTAAAAAAAATGAAAAACAAAAATTTATTACTCGCCATTTTAGGACTTTCCTTATGCACTGTATCTTGTAGCAACGATGACACAAAAAATGAAGGAGAGAATGTCAAACTTATTGCTAAATCAACCTATGGGAGCAATAGTGTAAAAACTGCCAAAACAACTGCAAAAAACAACTCGACTGTAGAGGTAACTTCCTTTAAAATTAACATCAAAGAAATCGAATTTGAAATGGACGATGACTTTTCTTCAGGAGATGGTTTTTATGATGATGATGATGACATCGAATTAAAAGGACCTTTTGAATTGAGTATTCTTGGTGGAGCAACAGAAATTGTAGGTCTAAATATTCCGAATGGAGTTTATGAAGAAGTTGAATTTAAAATACACAAAAGCAACAATAGTTCCAGTGATATGTTTAACAAATCAATAAAAATGGAAGGAACTATAAATGCTGTTCCGTTTATTTTTTGGCATAATGTAGAAGAAGATTTTGAAATTGATTACGAAGACACCAATCAACAGCTAGTAGTAACCGAAAATGCAAAAGTAAATGTGGTCTTTGATTTTGATTTGAACGCAGTACTTGCCAACGTTGATTTAAGCAGTGCCGTTGATGGGAACAAAGATGGTATCATTGAAATTAGCCCAAATGATCCTGATGGAAATCGCTCATTGGCTAACAAAATAAAAGATAAAATTAAAGATTTTTGTGATCTAGAAGACTAAAATTTTCTGCCAAAAACTTAATGTTATACCTTAAAAAAACCGTTGCTTAATAGCACGGTTTTTTTTGTTTCCAAAAGTTGGAAGAAACATTTTAATCAATACGAGATGATTTTTCATTAATCGATTAAGATTTAACTACTCCGTTCATTGCATAAATATGAAGTAATTTTAAATGTAAACTGTTGTTTTGATTAGGAATACATTGGCTTAAAAAAAGCATAACAAAGGGTCAAAAAAAAGCCTTTTGAAAAACTCCTATAACAAGCTAATCAAATAGAAACTTTATTGTAACCAACATTCAATTCTAAATAATACAAGCCAAAAAAAAGCAAGACTTTTGAAAAACTCCTTTGACAAGCTAATAAAATGGAAACTTTATTGTAACCAACAATCAATTCTAAATAATACAAGCCAAAAAAAAGCAAGCCTAGAGATAAAGCTTGCTTAATAAAAGTCAATCGCCTTTGGGCAGAATGTATCTTTAATATTGCTATTGATAACGGGTTAATTTTTTGAAAGAGTCAAATAACTCGGATCGTCATCATCGGTATTTTCTTTAAATCGAATAGAATTATTAGAAAATTCTATGACTTTCCAATCTTCCTCTAATTCAGACAAATCATCATCCATAAAAGAAAAGTCTATAAAATCTCCAGAAGCAATTGTTGTGTAAGACCATGATCCCGTTGAATTTTGATTCGTTTTTATAACAGAAGTCGTATTATTGGCATTAAAAACAAAAGAATATCCTGCATACTCATCGGTTTCATCGTCATCATCATCATAAAAATAACCTACACGCCATGAACCTGATTTTAATATTTCTAAAAAAGAAGCTGTACTACCGCTATTGCATTGTGGAATGGCACTTTCGATAAAATTCTCCAAAGCGTTATTGTCAGCTATACTAATTGAATTTCCTAGGGCATTAACTCCCATTATAGGATACGTGATTTCAGTAAGATCTGTTTTTTTTAAATTAGTTACAAAACTAAAAAACTGACTGCTATTTCGTAAAACAAGCGTACTGGCCAATTGATTATTCACATCATACAAGTTCAAGGTTATTGGATACACGATCCTTACACAACTTATTTCGGCTAAATTCGATTCTGGAGTACAGTTGTTTTTCGCATTCTGAAACTCAAGCGATGTATTAATGTTTTTTACAGTACCATTTTTAAACACAATGGCTATGGGATAAACAAAATTAACTATATCATCATCAGTAGTGGAAACATCCTTCTTATCTTGTACGGTTTGATAATCACTACTAGTATTGACAACAATTGTTTGGGAATTTACTATAACAGTAACGGGCAATTGCACTGCAAAACAACTCGTTCCATCCAAAACATTGTCTAAAAAAGTAGGAACCTGAGTCATTCTAGCAATAAGTTGAGTCAGGGGAGAATTAGCAACCAAAGCATTAGGCGCTGGGTCATTGGCACCACCAATTATTATTTCTTCTTCACGTTGACAGCAAATCAACAATGCAAAAGATAAAATAACCAAAAACAGAAGTTTTACTTTCATGATATAAAAGGAATTACAAAGTAAATTACGTTTCATTAAACATACAAATTTAGTCTATTTTACTAAAGGCTACATCAAACTTAAACGTAAAATCAAAAATCATTTTTTTTCAAATACACTCTAAAAGTTCCTAATACAAGGACTTTATTTTCAAAAAAATCACACCACTGTTCGCACTATTTTTTTGAATTCGTGTATATTTGTATATACAGTAAACAGATGAATAGCAGCTTACCCTACCCTTACGTTAATTTTTATTCGATTTAGTATGTCTGAAATTTGTCAAGAATCTATTTTTTCAGCTTTTTTTAAAAAGCATGTTGTTTCGCTACGCAATTTTTTAATATACAAATTTGGTCAAACAGAGCAAGCAGAAGATTTGGTACAAGATGCTTTTATCAAACTTTGGCAAAATTGTGCTGATGTGCCTATTGATAAAGCCAAATCTTATTTGTACACCTTAGTCAATAATGCTTCGCTTAATGTGATAGCACATGAAAAAGTAAAATTAAATTACAGCAACACACACTCAAATGCCGAAATAGAGTACAAAAACCCTGAATATATTTTAGAAGAAGAGCAGTTTAAAAACCAATTACTAACCGCTATCGAACGCCTTAATGAAACCCAGCGAGTTGCTTTTTTAATGCATCGAATTGACGGAAAAAAATATACCGAAATAGCCGAAATATTAAACATCTCTGTCAAAGCAGTTGAAAAACGCATTCATTTAGCATTAACCGAATTACGCAAAGAATTTAAAAATTTTAAGTAGGGTAATTACACTCTCAATTGTTATAGTAGAAAGCAAAGCACATGAAAGAAAACTTTACATTAGCAAAATGGCTAGACGGTACAATAGCTGACGAAGATTTAGCACAATTGAAGCTAGAAGAAGATTTCTTGGTACTTGAGAAAATAAAAAAGCATTCGGCAAATTTACAAACCACAGGCTTCGATCCTGAGGCTATGTTGCAAAGCATATTGGATGCTAAAGAAACGGTAATTCCAATCCAACAGCAAAATGTTAGCAAAAATCCTTTTGCCCTATTTTTAAAAATAGCTGCGGTTTTAGTAATAGTATTAGGGATCTGGTTGACGTATGATGCGACCAATCCGGTAACATATACTGCTACTAACGGCCAACAAACCCGTTTTGTTCTTCCCGATCATTCTCAAGTAATTTTAAATGCTGGTTCTCAAATTACCTACACCAAATGGAACTGGAATTCGAATAGAAATCTTGATTTAAAAGGAGAAGCTTTTTTTAAAGTCGCTAAAGGACAAAAATTTACGGTACACACCGCATTAGGAAACGTATCGGTTCTAGGAACACAATTTAACGTAAAATCCAGAAACAAAAGACTTGATGTAAGTTGTTTTGAAGGAAAAGTAGCTGTTGCTTATAGTGATAAAATCGAAAAAATAACAAAAGGACAATCAGTAACAATACTAAACAATCAAAAAGTAACTACTACAGCTACCTACCAAAAGCAACCCTATTGGCTAACCCAAAAACTACATTTTGAACAAGCTCGTTTACAAGACATACTGCAAGAAGTAGAACGACAATACAACATAACAATTACGTACAATACCAACATAAGCAACCAATTATTTACTGGAGAAATACCTGCTAACAACATCAAAGTGGCGCTCCAGATGATTAGTAGTACTTATGGAGTAAGCATCAACAAAAAAGACGATAAAAACTACCAACTCATTGAATCTTTTGAAAGTAAATAAATCGATTGCTGCACTTTTTTTGCTGTTAGTTATTTTTTTTGATGCCAAAGCCCAAAACAAAGCGGCTTTCGAAAACTTGAAAACCGTATTAAAAAAAATAGAAAAACAACATCAAGTTCATTTTAGCTACCTCGAAAAAGATGTTGCTGGAGTCTCTGTACAATCGCCAGCAAAAGAAAAAACAATTGAGAGTAAAATCGATTTTTTAATCCAAGAAACTGAGTTAAATTTTGAATTTATCACTAGCAATTACATCGCTATTAGTCACAAATCCAAAACAACAACAATTCGGTTTCAACTGAAAGATGCAACAAACACAATACCAATTGAAGCGGCAACTATAAAAATTAACGGCAGCAAAAATACTATTACCAGTGATGCCAAAGGACTATTTGAAATAGACCCAAAAACCGTTTTTCAAATTGAAATTTCACACATAAACTATCTCAGCAAAGGAATCACAATTAACACAAACGAAACAGCAAAACCACTAAATATCATCTACTTATATCCTTTAGTCAACGAGTTAAAAGAAGTCGTAACAGCAAACATATTAACCAACGGAATTTCAAAAAAAACAGACGGGAGCTTAGAAATCAAACCTAAAAAATTTGGTCTGTTGCCTGGTTTAGTAGAACCTGATGTCTTTGAAACTTTAAAACAAATTCCGGGAATCGTTAGTGCCGATGAAACTTTATCCAACCTCAACGTGAGAGGCGGAACCCATGATCAAAATTTATTTTTATGGAATGGTATTCGCTTGTTTCAAACAGCACATTTTTTTGGATTAATTTCGGCCTTAAATCCTAATCTGGCTCACAATATTAAGATATTTAAAAATGGAAGTTCTGCTTTTTATGGAGAAGGCATTTCGAGCGTAGTCGATATCGCTACTCAAAACCGAGATTCCGAAAAAGACCCCACCAGCATTGGTGCCAATTTAATTAGTGCTGATTTTTTTACCCAAATAAAAATAGCTCCTCAAACAGCTGTCGAAATCAGTGCCCGACGCTCGCATACCGACGCATTCCAATCGCCAACTTATAAAAGTTATTACAAAAAAATATTTCAAAACACGGCTATTTCGAATGTAACCAACAATGAAATAGTGGATTATAATAACAAAGAAAATTTTTATTTTTATGACGCTACTGCTCAGATTACACAAAAAATAAATTCTAAAACGCAAGCAAATCTATCCTTGATTGCCATTTCTAATTCACTCGAATTGAACGAGTTTAAAACCGAAAACGACATTCTTGTGACCAAAAATAGTAGTTTAAAACAAGCCACTTATGCAGGAGCACTTAGCGTCAACAGCTATTGGAACTCCAATTTTAGAACCGAGTTAGAGGCTTATGCTTCTGTTTACAATATCAATTCCACCAACGAATCTATTACAAATAATAGAAATCTAAATCAAGAAAATACGATTGTTGATACTGGAATTCGAATTAAAAACTACAATACCATCAGCAATACTCTAAAATTTCAGTCAGGTTATCAGTTTAATGAAATTGGGATTCGAAATTTTGACCAAATTAATATTCCTGCTTTTTTTAGAAGTGTAAAAGAAGTACTCATTTCGCATGCCTTGATTGGTGAGCTTTCGTACCAATCAAACAATAATAAAATCAAAACTACTCTTGGAGTTCGCAATAATTACATGGCTTCATTGTCTAAAAACAGCGTGGAACCTAGGCTGCAATTTCACTACAACTTTTCAGATTCATTTTCGACAGAAATTCAAGGAGAAAGAAAAAGCCAGTTAAGTTCCCAAGTAATTGATTTACAACAAGATTTTTTAGGTATCGAAAAACGCCGATGGGTGTTGGCCAATGATGCGGATATTCCTGTCATGTTTAGCAATCAATGGTCTGTTGGATTTACTTTTAAAAAAAATCAATGGTTGGTTATTTTAGATAATTTTTACAAGCAAGTATCGGGAATCACTAGCAAAAGTCAAGGATTTCAAAACCAATTAGAGTTTTTGAGAATTAATGGAAATTATACCGTTTTAGGCACCGAATTATTGGTTCAAAAGCGAATTCATCATTTTACAACTTGGATGAGTTATTCCGTTTTAAGAAACGATTACGAATTTGAATCGTTTAATCCTAGCATTTTTCCGAGTAACTTTGAAATTAATCACAACTTGACCACAGCATTGATTTATGACTATAACCAAATGAAATTAGCACTTGGCAGTACTTTTTTTTCTGGGAAACCGAATACTTTACCACTCAGCACAACAGCTATTTTTCCTACATTGGACAAACCTGAAATTGCTTACGATTTGCCCAATTCCTCAAATTTGACTAATTATTTTCAAATTAATGTATCAGGAAGTAAAAGTTTTAAGTTCAATAAAAACAATGTCTTGACAGTAGGCGTATCGGTTCAAAATATTTTTGATACCAAAAACAATATCAATCAAAACTTTAGAATCAACAACAATTTAAACACCATAGAAAAGGTCGATACCTATTCGTTATCACGAACTTTCAACGCTTTTCTAAGGTGCTCACTATAAGTTGTAAACCGCAATTTACATTCGCTCAGGAACATTAATTCCTAACAATTTAAACGAAGCAGCAATAGTATCGGCTACTTTTTTGGACAGTTGCACTCTGAATATTTTAATGTCTAAATCGGCTTCCCCTAGAATTGGTACAGCCTGATAGAAGGAATTGTATTCTTTTACCAAATCATAAGTATAATTAGCCAATAAAGCCGGACTATGATTTTGTGCTGCGTTTTGAATTACTTCTGGAAACAACTCTAATTGTTTCAATAATTCTTTTTCTTTTTCGTGCAAAGTCGTTACTGTTGAAACATTCGAAAAATCAAAATCAGCTTTTCTTATAATCGATTGGATTCTGGCGTACGTATATTGAATAAACGGACCTGTATTTCCAGCAAAATCAACTGATTCTTCAGGATTAAACAAAATACGTTTTTTAGGATCTACTTTTAAAATGTAGTATTTCAAAGCTCCAAGACCAATAGTTTTGTACAATTTAGTTTTCTCTTCGTCTGAATAACCGCCTAATTTCCCTAATTCTTCCGAGATTTTTTGAGCCGTATCGGTCATATCCTGCATCAAATCATCAGCATCAACTACAGTTCCTTCACGAGATTTCATTTTTCCCGAAGGCAAATCAACCATTCCATAAGACAAATGGAAAAGATTTTCAGACCAGTAAAAACCTAATTTTTTCAGAATTAAGAACAAAACTTTAAAATGATAATCTTGTTCATTTCCTACGGTGTAAACCATTCCGCCTACATCTGGGTAATCTTTCACTCGCTGAATTGCTGTTCCAATATCTTGCGTCATATATACTGCAGTTCCGTCAGAACGCAATACAATTTTTCGATCTAAACCTTCATCTGTCAAATCAATCCAAACTGAACCGTCAGGATCTTTTTCGAAGATTCCTTTCTCTAATCCCATTTGAACTACATCTTTCCCTAACAAATAGGTATTGCTTTCGTAGTAATAACTATCAAAATCAACCCCCATACTTTTATAAGTTGCAGCAAATCCATCATAAACCCATTGGTTCATTTTTTTCCAAAGCGCTATAACCTCTTCATCTCCTGCTTCCCATTTTAACAACATTTCCTGGGCTTCAAGTATAATTGGCGCTTGTTTTTTAGCTTCTTCTTCTGTTTTTCCCTGAGTGATTAATTGGTTGATTTCTTCTTTGTAAGCCTTATCAAAAGCCACATAAAAATTCCCAACTAATTTATCTCCTTTTAATCCCGTTGATTCCGGTGATTGGTCTTTTCCAAATTTTTGCCAAGCCAACATCGACTTACAAATATGAATTCCTCTATCGTTAATGATTTGAGTTTTATAGACTTTTTTACCCGAAGCTTTGATAATTTCAGCTACCGAATAACCCAATAAATTATTACGAACATGACCTAAATGTAAAGGTTTATTCGTGTTAGGCGAAGAATATTCTACCATTACCGCCTTGTCTTCTGGATTTGGAGTCACAAAACCATATTGCTCATTATCTTTAATTCCGTTGAAGAAATTCAAATAATAAGCATCAGAAATAACAATATTCAGAAAACCTGAAACCACATTAAAACCACTTACCTCAACTACATTTTCAACCAAATAGTTTCCAATTTTATTTCCTAACTCAACCGGATTACTCTTTGTGATTTTTAACAAAGGAAAAATTACCATCGTAATATCGCCTTCAAATTCTTTACGTGTTGCCTGAAATTCAACTTTATCAATCGAAATATCAAATAAAACCTGAATTGCGTTTTTTATAGATGGCGTAAGCGTTTGTGATAATGTCATTATGTTGTTTTTAGGTGGGCAAATATAATTCTAATTCGTGAATTTTGGTATAGCAAATTACACATTATATCATATTTAATTATTATGATAATAAAACACTAACAAAACGCCTATTGAATGAAAAAATATTACTTTTGTGCTATGTTAAACACAATCAGAAACAAGAAAGGACTTCGTTTATTTTGTGCTTTTATGGCACTCTACCTACTGAATTGTAGTGTGGATACTAGTGACATTCGTCCAAGTTATGTTCCTGAGGATTTAAGTTTTAACGACCAAGAAAGTCTTATCGAAATTATTGTCGAAAAAGTTTTTAAGTTTGAAAATGCAATACCTGAAAACGAAGATACTGATACCGAAAACAACCACATTTTAAAAAAAACAATCTCCAGTGCTTTTTATATTCTACCCAGTTTTAAAATAAATAACAACGAAGAAATCTACGATTCCAATTCAGGTAACATAAATTATAACGAGACCCTTGTACTGATACCTTATTTCGAAATTTACTCTCCTCCACCCGAAATTTAATTTGTTTTTTCATGTTTTTATGCGATTTTGTTTTCTTTTTTTAGAAAACAAAGCATTTTTTGTACCATAGTGATTAGAACTAAATCATCATCAATATTGGTATAATATTCAACAAAATAAAACCAATTAAAATGACAAACAACACTTTAAAAACGGCTTTTTTTTCACTATTAGCCCTACTCTTAATTATTTTCAATACTAACGCTCAAACAGAAAGGGAGTCAAAAAAAGCTACTCTTGACAGTCTTTATATTCAAGAAGTAGAAAACAAACACGAACTAGTCAAAGTTTTACATGCCGAACCCTTATATATTGATTTAATACGAGATCTTGGTGCCCGAAAAGGGGAAAGAGAATGGAATGTTGGTCTTGGACTTACTGATAATAACACTTATGACGAATATTTAGCCTTAGTAGAATATGAATGGGCACCCATCGATCGACTGGGATTAGAAGTAGAACTTCCTTTTACTTTTTATCCTTCGGCTAATTCAACAAACGTACCAAGCAGTAAACTTAATGGCCTAAAACTGGCCACTCAATATTCCTTTTTTGTATCCGAAAAACTAAAAACATCCATGGCAATAGGTTATATTCATGAATTTGAATTAACTGCCTTCAATAATTATAACAGTAGTAAACTTTTTACTGGAAACATTTATAATCCTTTCTTTGTAGTGGCAAAACGTTGGGGAAATAATTTCCACACCCTTTTGTACACTGGCCCTGCTATCCAGCATCACTTTGACGATCATCAGTCAACCACTACATCATGGCAAATCAACAGCAATTTTCACTATATGATTCCAGGAACTAGAAATTTTATTGGTTTGGAATTCAACAAAGAAGTAACATCCAATGATTTTGAAATGACCATAAGACCACAAATGAGAGTAGAAGTCACTGATCATCTTTTGGTTGGTATTGTTACGGGAATTCCTATTAGTAGAGAAAACGAACGATTTAGCTCTTTCTTGAGATTAATTTATGAGCCAAAACATTAAATAATTAAGAAACCCCAATTTTAAATTTTCAAAATTGGGGCTTTCTTTTTTATCTAAAAATCAACTGCTTTCTGTCTTCCTACTCCCATCTTCCTACTTCCAACTTCCATCTTCTACCATTTAATAATAGCACTTGCCCAGGTAAATCCGCTACCAAAAGCAGCCAAAACAACAGTATCACCTGATTTTATTTTGCCAAGTTCCCAAGCTTCAGTCAATGCAATAGGAATCGAAGCGGCAGTTGTATTACCGTATTTTTGAACATTATTATAAACCTGATCGTCATTCAAACCGAATTTCTTCTGGATATACTGCGAAATTCTCAAATTAGCCTGATGCGGAATCAGCATGTCAATATCGGAAACTTTTAAATTATTAGCTTCTAAACCTTCATTAATGACTTCGGCAAAACGAACTACAGCGTTTTTAAATACAAATTGCCCGTTCATGTGTGGAAAATAACTTTCGTCATTAGGATCGTTATCAGCTAAAATATCATTCACCCAGCGGCCGCCCATCCCTGGAGCTGTCAATACCAATTCTTCAGCATGAATTCCTTCGGAATGCAAATGTGTTGACAAAATTCCTTTCGATACATCTTCTTCACGACTTAAAATTGCTGCTCCTGCTCCATCGCCAAAAATCACCGAAACGCCGCGTCCGCGAGTAGTCATGTCTAATCCGGAAGATTGTACTTCGGAACCAATGACCAAAATATTTTTGTACATTCCTGTTTTGATATATTGGTCGGCTACCGAAAGTGCATAAACAAAACCCGAACATTGATTTCTAACATCTAATGCTCCTATGGTTTTTAATCCCAAATCTCGTTGTACCAAAACCCCTGGTCCTGGAAAATAATAATCCGGACTTAGAGTAGCAAAAACAATAAAATCGATATCATCGTTGGAAATCCCAGAACGTTCAATAGCAATTTTAGCTGCTTTTACGCCCATAGAAGTGGTGGTGTCTTCTCCTGGAATGATATGTCTGCGTTCCTGAATTCCGGTTCTTTCCTGAATCCATTGGTCATTGGTGTCTATAAGTTTTGTCAAATCGTCATTAGTAACCACATTCGAAGGTACATAAAAACCTAAGCCCGAAATTTTGGAATGATACATAGCTTTATTGTTTAATTTAAAAATTAAATATAATAAAAAAACCAGTCTAAAAACTGGTTTGCGCGTTCAATTAGGGTTTATTTCATTAAACGGTTTGATCTTCTACAACGGCGTCAACAGCATTTTTTTTAACCGATTCAATACCGTTCTCACGAGAAGCAACTGACTCATACATTTCACTACTTCCAATAATTTGACCATTAGCAGCCTTTAGATTAAAGTAAGGTTTGCCATTTGAAGATTCTTTACGATCGTAGCGACCATCTTCAGGCGCATTTTTTCGAACCGATTCGATTCCGTTATCACAAGCAGTTTTAGTTGTATAGCCTTCACTTGCTAAAATTGTCTGACCATTCCCTGCTTTTAAATTAAACTGAAACTCACCATTAGCTCTTTTTGTAATTACAAATTTCCCCATTTTCAAAAATTTTTAATTTATTGATTATTGTTTATGATAAATACTTATTTTACAATATTTTAATTAAAATTAATAAAAAAAATGATACGAAAATTTAAAATTTCACCTAAGAAATCATCAAATTAACTTCTTGATTCATTTCTAGAGGAGATTCGTGTTCGAAAAAAATTACTTTTCGATCAAAAACGGCTTTGATAAGGTAATAACTGCCTTTAAAATAAGATTGTTTGACTAAAACATTCATCAAACCATTTTCGGCTATTTTTAATTGATGTGGATACAATAAGACCAATTCATCCAAATCTTCATCAACTGTTATTAATTGGGATAATTTGAGTTCGTTTACTTCTCCAAAAAGAGAAGCCACATATTTATTAATAGGATTGTTGTATAAATCATGAGAATTGGCTTTGTCAACCATTTTTCCGTTTTGCAACACTATTGTTTCATCAGCAAATGAAAGTGCATCGGTACTATCGTGAGTGGCAACTATAACCGTGATTCCTTCTGCTTTTAGGTAAGCAAACAAATTACGTCGAAGTGCATTTTTTCTAAAGTTATCAATATGACTAAAAGGTTCGTCCAATAGTAAAACTTCGGGTTCTAGCGCTAAAACTCTAGCCAAAGCCACACGTTGTTGTTGACCACCGCTTAAGTATTTTGCTTTTACATTGGCAAACTCGGTCATTTCTACAATTTCAAGTAATTCTTTGATGCGTGCTTTTTTCTGATCTGGAAACGCATTCGACAAATATTTTCCCACATTCTCCGCAACAGTAATATACGGCATCAAGTCAAAATCCTGTGACAAATATTTCATATATGGCATTCCTGGAACTAGATTAAAACTGGTTCCTAAAACCTGCTGTTCGTTCCAAAAAATTTGTCCTTCGTCTAAATCATACAAACCATAAATTAATTTCAGTAAAGTACTTTTACCACAACCGCTTTCGCCGATTACAGCAATATTTTGTCCTTTTTCAACTGAGAAATGAATGTTTTGAACCACTGGTTTTTCGGTATAACCAAAGGAGATATTTTGAACTTGAAGCATTTTAAAAGAATATTTTTTTTGAGAGTGCAAAGATAGATTTCTTTACTATAAAAAAAGGATAAAATATAGAAATATCTATAAAAACACATCACAGAGAATCTCAAAATAACAACCATAAATTGCACAAAATTTCACAAATTAATCTATAGAAATTTGTGCGATTTTCGGTTAAAAAAAAAGTCGTTCCAAAAACTGGAACGACCTAATCTTATTTTATATAAAATACTAAAAACTAGTTTCCTGCTTCTTTCTCTGCATCTGCTTTCATTTTAGCATTAGCCGTAATTGCAAATTCTACACGACGGTTTTGGCTTCTTCCTTCTACAGTACCATTATCTGCAATTGGGTCAGCAATTCCCATTCCTGTAACACTAAATCTGCTAGAAGAAATTCCTTTGCTTACCAAGTAATTTTTAACTGAAGCCGCACGCTCTCCCGAAAGTTTCATGTTAAAATCTGCTGGACCAGTACTATCCGTGTAACCAAAAATAGTAATATCTGTGTCTGGATATTCGTTAAAAACAGCAACTAATTTATCTAGGTTTGTTTTAGCAGCAACAGTCAGACTTGATTTATTAGTATCAAAACGCACTGCATTTTCGTTCAAAACCAGTTGGATTCCCTCACCAATTCTTTTTACCTCAGCACCCGGAATGGCTTGATCAATTTGTCTAGCTTGTTTATCCATTTTATTACCAATAACTCCACCGGCAACTCCACCAACAACTCCACCAATTACAGCACCCATAGCCCCTTTTCCACCTTTTCCAAGATTATTTCCTAAAATCCCACCAATAATTGCTCCACCAGCTGCGCCAATACCAGCACCTCTTTGTGTTTTATTAGTGTTTTTTATTGCTTCACAACTCGTAAAAACTGAACCTGCAATCATTACTATAGCTAATGCTAATACGGATATATTTTTCATATTTATTTCTTTTTGTTACTTTATAATTTTCGGGATTAGTTTACGCGTTGAAATTGGTAAACAACATTGGTTAATTTTCCACCCACATCGATTCTGTCAATCAATTGGAAAGAGCTTTCTGTTAAATTAGCTACACTTAAAACATAACCATCTCTCACTTTTTTAGCTTTTTCGCCAGCATCTAAAACTTTCAAAACAAATTCTCCATTAGAATTCACAAACCATGTAATAGGTGAGCTAAAAGTAGGACAATCGTATTTAGTTAAAGCCATTGTTCCTTTATTGTTGTTAGAAACAAACTTCCAAGTACTTCCTTCAAAACATTTTGAATCAGCGATCTGAAAAGAATTTACTTTAATATATTCTGAACCTGGATAAGACACAGAACTAATTACCCAATTTCCCTTTACTCCAACTTGGATTTTCCTATCTAACTTAGTTGCAGTAACTGAAGATGTTTTGCACGAAAATAAGGCAAGCGCAATTGCTGTAATAAAAAATATTTTTTTCATCGTTTTTATCATTTTAATATTAAACTTAAAGCAAAGATACAATCTAAATTCACACATTTTGTTTCAAAATGTTATTATTTTATTACACAATTTACTGTTAAGACAATTTGTCACTTCCATTAGAATTGGTACTTTATTTGAAGAATCTCAAACAGATTGTAAAACATTATAAAAATTTTAAATATGACAACTGGAAAAATTAACGTTTCTGTGGAAAATATCTTTCCACTTATCAAAAAGTTCTTATACAACGATCACGAGATCTTTTTACGTGAATTAATTTCGAATGGAACAGATGCAACATTAAAATTAAAACACCTAACCAATATTGGTGAAGCTAAAGTAGAATATGGCAATCCAATACTTGAGGTAAAAATTGACAAAGAAGGCAAGAAACTTCACATCATTGACCAGGGAATCGGAATGACATCAGAAGAGGTTGAAAAATACATCAACCAACTGGCTTTCTCAGGTGCCGAAGAATTCTTAGAAAAATACAAAGACACGGCTAAAGATTCAGGAATTATTGGTCATTTTGGTCTTGGTTTCTACTCTGCTTTTATGGTAGCTTCTAAGGTGGAAATTATCACTAAATCATACAAAGACGAGCCTGCTGCACACTGGATTTGCGACGGAAGTCCTGAATTCTCATTAGAACCAGCTGACAAAACGACTCGTGGAACAGAAATTATCCTTCACATTGCCGAAGATTCATTAGAATTTTTAGAAGAACACAAAATCAAAGAATTGCTGAACAAATACAATAAGTTCATGCCAATTCCGATTAAATTTGGAACTAAAACCAATACTTTACCAAAACCGGAAGATGCTCCTGAAGATTACGTAAACGAAACGGTTGAAATTGACAACATCATCAACAACCCAAATCCAGCCTGGACCAAACAACCAGCTGATTTAAATGAAGAAGATTATAAAACCTTCTACCACGAATTGTATCCAATGCAATTTGAAGAGCCGTTATTCAACATTCACTTAAATGTAGATTATCCGTTCAACCTAACAGGAATTTTATATTTCCCAAAATTAGGTTCGGATATGCAAATTCAAAAAGACAAAATCCAATTGTACCAAAATCAGGTTTTTGTAACGGATAATGTAGAAGGAATTGTTCCTGAATTTTTGATGATGCTTCGCGGAGTAGTGGATTCTCCAGATATTCCTTTGAATGTTTCCCGTTCAGGATTACAGGCAGATGGAGCAGTGAAGAAAATTTCGAACTACATCACTCGTAAAGTAGCCGATAAATTGAAAACTTTATTCACCGAAAACAGAGCCGATTTTGAAGCCAAATGGAACGACATCAAAATTGTTTTAGAATACGGAATGCTTTCGGAAGATAAATTTTATGAAAAAGCAGGTGCTTTTGTATTGTACCCAACGGTAAACGACAAATATTTTACCCTTGACGAACTAAAAGAAAACCTAAAAGATACGCAAACCGACAAAGACGGAAAACTTGTTATTCTATACGCTGGAAACAAAGAAGCGCAACACGCTTACATTGAAACAGCTGAAGAAAAAGGATACCAGGTTTTGCTCTTGGATTCGCCAATTATTTCGCATTTAATTCAAAAATTAGAAGCCGATAATCAGAATCTGACTTTTGTTCGTGTAGATTCAGACCATATTGATAACCTAATCAAGAAAGAAGAAACTACAATTTCTAAACTTTCTGATGAGGAAAAAGAAAGCTTAAAAACATCTTTAGAAACTTTTGTCCCTAAAACCTATACGGTTCAACTGGAAGCTTTAGACAGTCAGGCAGCGCCATTTATCATCACGCAACCAGAATTTATGCGTAGAATGAAAGAAATGAGTCAAACTGGCGGTGGCGGAATGTTCGGAATGGGCAACATGCCAGAAATGTATAATTTAGTAGTCAATACTAATTCGCCTTTGGCATCTACTATTCTAAGTACAGAAGACAAAACCGCTCAGGAAAGCTTAGTCAAACAAGCCTTAGACCTGGCCAAATTATCTCAAAACTTACTTAAAGGAGAAGCTTTAACGGCTTTTGTAAAGCGTAGTTTTGAGTTGATTAAATAGTTTATTTGGTTATTTGGTTATTCGTTTAACTGATGCAACACAACCTGCTAGTGCAAACTGGCAGGTTTTTTTGGTTTTAAGATATTACAATCTTTTCTAAAATAGCTTTTGTAGTTTCTATAACCCTGTTAGCGTTTAAAACGCTAACAGGGTTGAGTTGCAAAACATTCATTTTAAAAAATAAATTCTGTAAGAATATTTTAATATATTTGATTTAAAGAATAACTCAAAAAAGAATAAAAATCAATTATGGACAATTATAATGTAGAAATATGCACCAATTTAGTGAATTAGTTTATAGAAGTACTGCATTTTCTCTAGGGACATTAGAGGAAATAGAATCTAAAGTAATTGAAGAATTACAGACAAGTGGTGGTTCCACTACTCTTGTTAAGACTCTACAAATGATTCAATTGCAAAAGACAATCATCGCAATTGGTATATTTTCTTTATTTGAATCTATTTTACAAGAAGATTTAAGTTGCAAGAATGGATTTGAAGAAGCGAAAAAAATTATTTATCAATCTGGAAATACTGAACTTAAAAACCGTTTTGAAGATTTTATCTATGCCATTAATACTCTAAAACACTGAAAAGGCAGAAGTTATAATGCGTTAGTTGCTAAATCAGGTTCATTATCTTTTAAAGTAAAACTGTCCAGAGAAGATTTTTTTGATGAAGGTGACGTTTCTGAAATTTCGACTTTAATTGAAGTAAATGATGAATTTGTATTGGACTGTGCAAGATTAATTGAGGAGGTTTATGATGAAATTAGAAAAGTAAATCCAGACTCTTTTATTTAAAACCCGATAGCGTAGATTTACAATCCCTCAACGAAAAGCAACTTTGTCGAGTTACTAAATGAGATTCCTCATTCTTCGGAATGACAAGATAGCGGATAAAACTGCTTAAAAACGTTCTTTTACACAAACTAAAACCGCCCATTTTGTCATTCCGACGAAGGAGGAAACTCCACAATACTTTTCCATCCAGATGGTAAAGATTTGCAATTCCACAAAGATGAGCAACTTTGTAAAGTTACTAAACAAGATTGCTCCGTTCCCCGCAATGAATAGATTGTAGGTATAAGAAAACGAAAAATGAATTGGGCTGGGCTTTAGACCAGTTTCAAATAAAGATTTCCAAATGGCTTTAGCCTAAAAAACAACTATTTTGGCCAAAACCATAACTTGTAAATTATTTCATCGAGCTAGAGCCAAATGTCATTAAGTTAAGGATAGAATGATAATTTGATTGCAGATTTTTGATTAACGATTTTTGATTTCAGATGTGCGAAACTCGTAAAATCGAGGGATTTTTATTTACAAACACAAAAATCTGAAATCAGCAATCGTTAATCTTCAATCAAAAATCCCTTAACTTAATGACATTGAGCTAAAGCCATACGCAATTCATACCTTTACATAACCCGATTTGATTAAAACCATGCTCGAAAAACAAACCTTATATTTTAAAAATGCTTCCGAATGGAGGGCCTGGCTGCATGAAAACCACGATAAACACAAAGCGGTCTATTTGATTTTTTACAAAGTAGCACACGAAGCCGAAAGCATGCGTTGGGAAGAAGCCGTAAAAGTGGCTATTTGTTACGGTTGGATTGATTCTACGGTTAGAAAACTGGATGAACACCGAAGACAACAACTTTTTACTCCCAGAAAAGACAAAAGTATTTGGAGCAAAATAAACAAAGGATACATCGAAGATTTAATTGCTGCCAACTTAATGCACGAAAGTGGTTTAAAAAAAATAGAAACTGCCAAGAAAAATGGTTCCTGGAAAAGTTTAGATGCAGTGGAAAACCTAGAAATCCCAGAAGATTTACAACAGGCTTTTGCTAAAAACCCAGTTGCTTTTTCAAATTATGAAAACTTCAGCAAATCTTATAAAAAAAATTATTTATATTGGGTAAGCCAAGCCAAACGCCCAGAAACAAGACAATCTAGAATTACTCAAGTCATCGATTTGTGCGAACGAAACTGTAAAATGAGAGGATAAAAATCATTTAATAATACAACTGTCACACTGAGCTTGTCGAAGTGCTTTTTACAATATAAACGATGTCTTAGACTCCCGAAGCTTCGGGACAGACTGACATTACAAAACAATTATCATTATGAAAAAGAAATTATCATCATCAGAAACCGAAGCACTTTTAGAAATAGTGAAAGAGCGTTTTGAAAAAAACAAGAATCGTCATGAAGAAATGGAATGGAATAAAGTTCAAACTAAATTGGAAGCGAATCCTGAAAAACTGTGGTCGTTAAATGAAATGGAAAGAACAGGCGGCGAACCAGATGTTGTCCATTATGATAAAAACACTGATGAATATACTTTTTATGATTGTTCGGCTGAAAGTCCAAAAGAACGCAGAAGTCTTTGTTACGATCGTCAGGCATTGGATTCCAGAAAAGAAAACAAACCCAAAAATAGTGTGATGGATTTGGCTACGGCCATGGGAATTAGACTTTTATCACAAGAACAATATAGAGAGTTGCAAAAATCAGGAAAATTCGATACCAAAACATCGAGTTGGATTGAAACGCCTGCCGAAATTAGGAAATTAGGTGGCGCTCTTTTTGGTGATTTCCGTTACGGGAATGTATTTATTTACCATAACGGCGCTGAATCGTATTATGCTGCCCGAGGATTTCGTGGCGCTTTAAAAATTTAGATAATTTAAAATTTTATTAATTGATAAACTCAAAAAAACATGATGTACACTTTAATTGGAATGAGCTTACTTTTTATTGCCATCGGATTTATTGTAACCGAGAATAATGCCAAATACTTGCTTGCGGGATACAACAACATGAATGACGAAGAGAAAAAGAAAGTAGACCTAAAAACATATATTACTTATTTTAGAAAGTTTCATGTTTTTTTAGGCTTTTCGTTTTTCGTCATTGGAATGCTTGTGACTTATTTTATTGATGAAAACGTTACAAGTATTTTCATTGCAGTCTACCCTATTGTAGCCTACATTTATTTTATTGCCACAAGTACTAAATATTTTAATGCCAAAAAAAATAAATTTGGAGCTTACCTTCTAGCAGTAGTTTTGATTTTTATAGTTGTGATATTTATTCGTGATTATAAAGAAACTAAACTCATTTTAAATTCCAATTCAATTGAATTTCAAGGAAATTATGGCGAAATCGTACCTTTTAGTACAATCAAAAGCATTCAATTAGTCCATGAAAAACCAAAAATTATTCGAAGAACTAAAGGATTTTCTGCTGGAACTATTAAAAAAGGCTATTACAAAACTGATAAAGGCGAAGTAGTAAAACTAATTTTAAATGCCGAAAACAAACCTTATATCCTTATAACCAAGTCGGATGGTAAGAAAATTTATTATGCTGCAAAAGAAGAATCAAACGAAAAATTGTTTGAGCAAATTAAAACGATCCCCGCAAAATAACACCAAAATAAAAGCAGGTATTCTATAATTTTAGAATACCTGCTTTGTAACTATTCAGCATATTCATAATTTCCAGTCTCCAGCTTTAGCTGGAGGAATAGGGTCAATGTCGAATTGGCTTTAGCCAAAATAGTCTGCTTTTTGGCTAAAGCCATTAAAAACCAGCTGAATTTTATTCCTCCAGCTAAAGCCGGAGGCAATTAATGTTTTAAATTAGGATATGCTGAATAGTTACCCTGCTTTTTTATAAATACAATAGATATTGAATTCTCTATTAGAATTTTAAAATATACAATCGGTTACCATCTCTTTCTGTCCCTTTGGTTGGCGAAAGTGTTTTGGCTTTAATTTTATTTGTAGCATCACTCCAAACTCCGAAATCATCGTCATTAATAATACCAATTGTATTTGAGTTTATTAACCAAATACCTTCTAATTTATCATGTGGATAATCCCCTAAATATTTAAAAACATCTACCGCAAGCGTTTTTGTAACTGGCTTAATATTGGCTGCTGCCAAATCTTCCCAAGTATTAGCTTCTAATGCTTTTCCATTCACTAAAAGACCATTTTCAGCATTAAAATCAGTTCCTGAAACATCGGTAGCTTCGCTAATATCAATTTTGTAGATATGTTTCATCACTGCTCCGTCCCCACTAAAATTACCATCTCTTTCTATAATTAAAAATTGAGTAGCACTCAAAGCAGTAATCTCTGAATTGGAATTGTTATCAATTTCTTGTTTGTATAAATATTGTTTGGTTTTTGCTGTTGCAATATCAAAAGTAACGATACGAGTTAAAGTTTTATTTATTGCTCCAACGTTAGACGGGTTATACAAACGAGATTGCATAATCCCTACTAAAGTTTTTTCATCTGGAGTTATTGCTAAACCTTCCATTCCTCTGTTTGCCCATCTTTTAGCAAAAACTGCTGGCAATTTACGAGTTCCAGTATTGATTCCCACTGGACTAATTCTTTCTAATTGCACTCCTGTACTACTGTAATGTACAATGTGTGGCCCATATTCGTCAGATACCCAAAAAGTACCATCTTTCATTGCTACTAAACCTTCAGAATCCAAACCGTATTCATCAGTAGTTAATACAGCGCCAGTTAAATCATAAGCTATTTCTCCTGTTGAGCCAAAACCAGCAGGATTTGGTCTTCCACTAATTGGAGTTCCCGATGGTGTTTTAAAAAGTATCTCTGCTAACTTTTCTACCGTTCCATCATTATTTAATCTAAAATGACCAATGCGTGGCGTGTAATTAGGCGATGGGAAATATTTTCCACCAGTAGCATCTGTATTTGGTCCTCTGTCAGTCATAGCATAAAATTCTCCTTCCTTTTTTGGATGAGCACAAGCAGCCGAACCAAAACCGCCATTGCGAATTTCTACATTGTTACCTGTACCCAATACAGTATAAGGCAAAGCAATACCTGTATTAGCAACAACAGGAAGCACAAATTTGTCTTTATCTTCATTATTGTCACAAGAAGAAATAACAGCTGCTGAAAGCAAGCATAGAGTAAAATTTAAAATTTTCATACGAATTACAGTTTTTGTTAAAGCAACAAAATAACAGATGAAAAAGGGCTATACAGTTAAGAATAGGTTAACAAATCATAATTTTATGACAAGAATTTTACTTACAAAAATTTTAGAATTCAATATCTTACCTTTCAAATTTTAAACCGGTTGAGTCCCTTACTAAAAAACAAAAAAGCCGTCTCGCTTTTTATAACGAGACGGCTTTTCGATATCTTCAATATATTAAAGACCTAATCGTACGCTTGGGGCACGTACACCTATTTGGGTTTTCACCGAAGTATTACTCGGTGTTCTTTGATAATTAGGTTGGTTGTACTGGTAATAATAAAATCTTGCGTGGCTGTAAAAAGCATCGCTGTGATGACAATGTGTATCGCAGGAATAATGATGCGAAGCATAAACGTCTTTCTTACTGGCAATATAAGCACGATAGGCTTTTCTATTCCTTTCCTTCAACTCTTTTTCGTAGGCTTTTTGTTCTTTCCAAAAGGCTTTTTCCTCGGCTTTGGTTTTAGCCGTAAATGCCAACTCAAATTTCGCGTCTTCGGCTCCTCTTTGTTGGTAATATGTAATTTTAGTTTCAGCCTGTACATTATTTTCTTGTGCCTGTACTGTTCCTATCGTTCCTAAAAAAAATAGTGCTAATATGGTTTTAATCGTTTTCATAATTTTTATTTTTAGTTAGCGTTATATTATTATGCTAATAGTAAGACAACTATAAATTGATTTACCCCACCCTGAAAAAATTAAATTTTGCGTTATAATTGAATAAAAAAATAACTCATTAAACCTTTTCCTTTCTTTATTATCTTAATTAGTAACAACCTAGAAAACAAACCATCCCGAAGCTTCGGGACTAAATCCCATACATTATGAATTCTAATTCACTTTGGTCCCTCCGTTTAGGCTTTTCAAACAAGCAGGCAGCAGCAATTGAAAAAATGGGAATCAACAAATTCCTGGACGCTTCATTCAAAACTAATTTTGACAATAGTATTCCCGATTTTTTAAAAGACAGCCCAAAAACATTAGCCGATTTTCGAGAACTAAGACAAAAAAGCCGTGCATTAAACCAAGATCAAAAACAAGAATTTCAAAAACAAGAAGGACTTATTTCAATAGAAATGAAATCCTGGTGGATTAATAAAATGATGACCGAAAGCTATCCGCTACGTGAAAAAATGACCTTATTCCTGCACAATCATTTTGTATCCACTTACCAAAAGGTTAAGATCAATTATTGGATTTTTGAACACAATCAACTGCTTCGAAAACATGCTTTTGGCAATTTTAGAGAATTGACGAAAGCCATGGTAAAAAGCAATGCCATGCTGCGCTATCTGGACAATGTGGACAATCGAAAAGGCAAAATCAACGAAAATTTAAGCAGAGAATTACTCGAGCTTTTTACTCTTGGCATAGGGAATTACAGCGAAGAAGATATCAAAAATGGTGCAAAAGCATTAGCCGGTTTGGGCGTGGGAGATCATGGCGGTGTTTATCGAGACAAACTCACAGACGATTCTGAAATTACCTACTTAGGACAAAAAGGACATTTTAAATCGGATGAAATTGTAGCTATTATTTTTGAACAAAAAAACAGTCCTTACCTTTTTACTAAAAAAATATTGCAATGGTTTATTTACGATAATCCGAGTCCAGAATTGGTGAGGTATTATGGCGATTATTTTAGAAAAAAAGATTTTGAAATCAAGCCCTTGTTAGAGAAAATTTTTACCGAAGAATTTGATAGAAATACGGGAGGTTCAAAAATTAAAAATCCTTTGGAATACAATTTACAACTGATTTCAGAATTACATATTACACCAAAAACCACCAGACCAATTGTAGCTTTTCTAAAAAGCCAAGGCATGGATTTATTAAACCAACCCAATGTAAAAGGCTGGGAAGGTGGAAAATCTTGGTTGACTTCACAAATTTATTTGCAGCGCAACAATCTTGCAGATTTGTATTGCAGCGGACGAGAAAATTTCAATCAAAAAGCAGCCGCAAACATGATGATGGACGAAAATCCAAATAGTAATCGTCCAGGAGCTAGAAAAACAACCATCCATTTGGATTGGAACAAAGGAACGAACAAGCAAATCATTAGTGATTTATCCGACAGATTGCTGTTTCAAGTAGACAGTGACGCCCAGAAAGATTTTGAAACCATCTTAAAATACGATTTTGATGCCCAGGCTCAAAACGCAGATCAAGCGGTTTTAAGACTTTTTAATGCCATAATAAAAGAACCTGAATTTCAATTAATTTAAAAGTAAGCAACTAAACCAATCAATCATGAACAGAAGAAATTTTCTATCGCTTACAGGAACATTAACAGGCGGAACCTTGTTGCTTCCTAATTTTTTGTTTTCTTATGGTTCTCAAAAAAACCTGATTATAGGGGAACAATGCCTCGTTTTTATACAATTGAACGGTGGAAACGATGGTTTAAACACCTTCATCCCTTTTGATGATCCTTTGTATTATGATTTACGTCCAAAAATTGCCATTACAAAAGAGGATGTCATTTCGAAAACCAAAGGAATGGGATTTCACCCTGCCTTGAAAGGATTCGCCCAAATGCAGCAAAACGGAGATTTATCGGTAATTCAAAATGTGGGTTATCCTGAACCGAATCGTTCTCATTTTAGAAGTCAGGAAATTTGGCAAACCGCCTCTGATTCTAATAAATATGTGAATGAAGGCTGGCTGGGTCGTTATCTTGATTTGCAATGTGTAACCCATACTCCAACGGCGGGAATTAACATCGATTCTATAGACAATCTTTCTTTAAAAGGAGACAGCCCCAATTCTATTACCGTAAAAGATCCCAACCGATTTAAGATAAAAAATATCAAAGAAGAAACAGGCGTGTTATCTGAGAATTCTTCGTTGGATTTTGTTCGAAAAGTAGCCAATTCCGTTTTAGAAGGATCAGAAGAAATTCAAAAAGCATTGACCAAATCGACTACTGAAATTAGTTATCCTAAAAGTGCATTGGGTAAAAATCTGGAATGGATTGGCCGATTGATCAAAGGTAATTTGAATTCGAAAGTCTATTACACTTCGCAGGGAGGTTATGATACTCATGACAATCAATTGGTAATTCAAAACAACAAATTCAAAGAACTAGATGGCGCGATTTATAGTTTTTATCAAGATTTGAAACAATCCAATTTGCTTGAAAATGTAACCATAGTTGTTTTTTCAGAATTTGGACGAAGAGTCAAAGACAACGGCAATGGAACCGATCACGGAACTGCTGCTCCAATGTTTGTTATTGGTGGACAAAACCGAGGAAACATCATAGGAAACAATCCCAATCTTTCTGATTTATCACAAGGCGATTTAAAACACCAAATCGATTTCAGATCCGTTTATGCCAGTTTATTGAAAGAAAAAATGGCGTTTGATTACACAAAAATTGGAATAAAAAGTCCACATTTAGAAGGATTGTTTTAACAACATTATAACCGTTTTTATTCTTGTTTATCTTATGCTATAGCCTACTTTTGCAAGTTCAAAAAATGAAGCATGATTCGGAATAAAACTTTAAAAGGCGTACTACTAGTAGGATTAGGAGCAAGCAGCTACGGGATGTTAGCTTCATTTGTTAAAATGGCCTACCAGGAAGGATATACCACTGCCGAAGTGAGTGGTTCTCAATTTTCATTAGGCCTTTTAGGCGTTTTAATTCTTAATATCATTCTATTATTCAAAAAAAATGATACAGAGATAAAAATTTCTAAAAAACAGATTTTCCAGCTTATTGCTGCTGGAACTTCAATGGGTTTTACTAGTGTTTTCTATTATTTATCAGTAAGATACGTTCCTGTTTCTATTGGGATTGTTTTATTGATGCAAACCGTTTGGATGGGTGTTTTACTCGAAATGCTCTTAGATAAGGCAAAACCTTCATTACAAAAAATCATCTCAGTCATAATTACCTTGATAGGAACTGTTCTGGCAACTAATTTATTGAGCAGCAACCTGACTTTAGACTGGCGTGGTTTCTTTTGGGGAATATTAGCTGCAGCTGCATTTACTACTACTATGTTTAGTGCTAATAGAATTGCTTCTGAAATTTCTTCCATAAAACGTAGCTTTTTTATGCTTATTGGCGGAACATTAATTGTTATTGCATTTGGATTTATTACGCAAGTAACTCCTTTTAATGTTAGCATTTTCATGAAATGGGGAATTATTTTGGCATTATTTGGCACCATAATTCCACCTTTATTATTAAATACTGGTTTCCCACTTACTGGAATTGGTTTAGGAAGTATCGTTTCAGCAATAGAACTCCCTGTTTCCGTAGCTATGGCTTATTTTTTATTATCCGAAAAAGTAAATGAACTACAATGGTTTGGTATTTTTTTAATAATTGCTGCCATTGTTTTAATGAATATTCGTTTGAAAAAATAATATTAATTTCCAGTTAAATAACCAAGTTAAAAAAAACACTGAAACAGTTCAAAAAACTACGCTAAGCTTTAAAAAAATAGGATTTTTAAAAAAATAAAAATTGATACAAAAAAAATATATTTTTGAATAAAGTAATTATTTTTTTCACTAATATTGACACATAATATAATTTCATTTTTTAATTTAAAAAAACTATTTAGAATTAATTTTCACCTGATGAAAAAGAGTAACCGTAAAGAACTGAACTGGGAACAAACTGAAAAACTTGTTACATTGGCCTTAGAGGAAAAAAATCCTTTTGAAATTATAAAAAAAGAGTTTGGATTGGCTGAAAAAGAAGTTCTGGAAATTATGAAGAAAAAGATGCCTCTGGAAAAATATGAAATGTGGAAAAAGAAAGCTACCGCAACGAAACCTAAACCTAAACCTCTTAAAATTGATGATTTTGACGATGATTTAGATGGAAAGTATTATATCAAAAATAAATTAGACTAATTTTTTAAAGCACTCTTAATCATGAGTGTTTTTTTATTTCTTTTTGTCTGTTTCTATTTCAGACAAAACAATTACACAAAAACGATAGACAATGAAAAGAATAGTATTTGCATTTGTATTGACCTCCATGCTTTGGAGCTGTAAAACAATCTACTCGACATCAAATAAAGAAGTAGTTCAAGCAACCATCAATCTCAATGAAGTTAAAAACGATCAAGTTTTAGTTACTGTAAATGCACCACGTATTACTACTAACGAAATTATTTACCGCATTCCGAAGACGGTTCCTGGAACCTATTCTGAAGACAACTACGGAAGATACATAGAAGATTTAAAAGCTTACGATAAAAAAGGGAACCTTTTAGAGGTAAAAAAACTAGACGAAAATTCCTGGACTATTACAAAAGCTCCAGCATTAAGCAAAATTACCTATTTAGTTAATGATACTTTTGACACCGAAAAAGGCAATGGTTTTGGTAAAGACGATGTTTTTTCTCCAGCGGGTTCGAATATCATTGCTGGCGAAAACTTCATGATAAACACGCACTGTTTTATTGGGTATTTTGACAATTTTATGTCTACACCATACCACGTGACCGTAAGCCACCCCGAAAATTTATGGGGAAGCACTTCGATGACAGATCAAGACAGCAGCACTACAACGGATCTATTTGTTACCTCACGTTATGCCGAATTAGTAGAGAATCCCATCATGTATTCAAAACCTAACAATACTACATTTAATGTAGATGGCATGGATATTCAAATTAGCGTTTATTCGCCTACAGGAAAATACACTGCCGAAAGTATTACCCCTGAGATGAAAACAATGATGACCGCACAAAAAAACTTTTTAGGAAAAATTGATGCAACTAAAAAATATACTATTCTTTTATATTTATCAAGTTTAAAAGAAGATGATGCTCGGGGTTTTGGTGCACTAGAACATCCTACAGCAACCACGGTAGTTTTGCCTGAAATTATGGAAAAAGAGGAACTGGTAAAATCGATGATGGACGTGGTTTCACATGAGTTTTTTCATATTGTAACTCCATTGACAATTCATTCTAAAGAAATTCAGTATTTTGATTACAACGCACCTAAAATGTCCGAACATTTGTGGATGTATGAAGGGGTGACTGAATACTTTGCTAATCTTTTCCAAATTAATCAAGGTTTGATTACAGAAAAAGATTTTTACAATAGAATGGCTGAGAAAATTAAGGAAGCTAATGCGTTGAACGATACTATGCCTTTTACCGAAATGAGTGCAAATGTACTTCAACAACCTTACAAAGACCAATACCTAAATGTGTACCAAAAAGGAGCTTTAATAGGTATGTGTATCGATATCATTATTAGAGAAAAAAGCAATGGCGAAAGAGGAATTCTTGATTTAATGCAAAAATTATCTAACGAATATGGTGTTTCAAAACCGTTTAACGATAGCGAACTCTTTAATAAAATTACTGAATTGACTTATATTGAAGTAGGCGATTTCTTAAAAAATTACGTGGCTGGTTCTACCCCTATTCCTTATGATTTATTTTTAGCCAAAGTAGGTTTAACAAAATCAACAAAACAAATTCCTGCAGCCGTTTTTATAAAAGACAAAACACCTTACATCACAGTAAATCCAAACAATAACGAAATTAGTGTACTTCCAAATATTGAACTGAATGAATTCTTTAACAATCTTGGATTAAAAGGAGGAGATATCATCTTAGAAATCAACAACATTGCTTATTCTTATGAGAATATTTACGACATGATTAATGAAAGTAGTAAATGGAGTGAAAACGATGCAATTAGTATTAAAATCAAACGCTTAGATAAAGAAGAAGTACTAAAAGGGACGGTAAAATTACCTTATCAAGACAAAATACACATTGAAGCTACTGATGTTTCTAAAAAACAATTAAAAGAAGCTTGGCTAAAAGGATAATTATTAAAAATTATAAATCCAAAAAAAAAGCGCAAAACGATTCCTCCGCTTTTTTAATTATTTTATTTACTTTCACAAAATTACACTAATCAATGAAAAAATCAATTCTTGTTTGCATCGCCGTATTATTAATTGCAGCCTGTAACAAAACAGAAACTAAAGGAAATTTACACATTACCGGAAATGTAAAAGGATTAAAAGAAGGAACTTTGTACATTCAAAAAGTGGTAGATACCACCCTAATTGCCATCGACACCATCAAAATTGACGGGAGTTCCCATTTTGAAAGTAATATTGATTTAAAATCGCCCGAAATGCTTTACCTCTTTTTAGACAGAGGCGTTAGCAATTCATTAGACAATAATCTTATGTTTTTTGCTGAACCAGGAGTAATTAACATTGAAACAAACTTAGATGCGTTTCTTTCTGAGGCAAAAATAACAGGTTCAAAAAATCATGATTTGTTCGAAGATTATAAAAAAACAACTTCAAGATACAAGGATGAAAACTTAACACTTATTGAACAAAAATTCAAAGCCATTAAACGAAAAGATCCAAAAGCTATTGACAGTCTCAGTAAAATGCAAGATTTAAATCTAAAACGCAAATACCTTTTTGCAGTTAACTTTGCTATGAATAACAAAGATCACGAAATTGCTCCTTACATTGCCCTTGCCGAAGTGTATGATATTAACATCAAATATTTAGATACCATTCAAAATGCAATGACTCCTAAAGTAGCTCAATCACTATATGGAAAAAAACTTACCGAATATATTAATACGCTAAAAAAAGGGAATTAATTTATTATCAAAATCAATCAAAAAGCAAAGGGCATTTCAGTAATATTTGAAATGCTTTTTCCTTTTTATACCTAATGATATTGTTCTTCAAAAAAACAATTACAAATAGAACAGTTATTAGCATCAAAAAACCTCAATATTTTATACTAAAAACTAAAATTTTCCCAAAAAATTAAATAAATTAGCTATCTAACCTACTTGTAAATTATGTGGAAAAAATTATCCTTCAAAAAACAATTAATCCTAATTCTTTTTATACCCATTTCGGGATTATTGTATTTTACCATTTTTGACATCTATAAAGCCTACCAAAATTTTTCTAGTATTGAAAGTAGTACTCAAAACATCGATAACATTACCAATCTTTCTGAAGGTATAATGTTAATTAATGACGAGAGAACCTTAAACACCTATTCCAAGTTTGACGCCAGTAAAAAAGCAGAATTCAAACTAAAAATGTCACAAACAATAGAGTGGTTTTCTAAACAAAACACTACTGATAGTATTGTGTTAAAGAATATGTATGAAGCAAGAAAAATAATCAATACGATACACTACGATATCGAAAACAATTCTAATTCTTCGCTAAAAATATTTAATGATTATATCCTTTTAAACAACCTTATAAACAATCTGATAGAGCTAGAAATTGCTGATTGTAAAAATCCCACAATTGCTAGATTAGCAAATAATATCAAATCGTATATTGACACAAAAGTAGCTGCTAACCTGATAAGAGGCATTGTATTAGATAAGTTAACCGATGACAGCATTAACGCTAATTTATATGGTTATTTTGATAATATAAAAAACGCCAATAAGAATGCCGATTTTAAATTAGAAAACAACAACGAATCTAAAATCAATGATGAAATAATACAATTTAAAAAATCGGCTGAATACCAATCATTTTTAATTACTTCCGAATCTATTCTCAATAATGCTTTTAAGATTAGCCCAGAAGTATGGTGGAATCAATCGGCTCAAATAAACAATAAGCTTAATGATTTAAAAATCAAAAAACTAAACTACATAAATGAATTAGGAAAACAGGAAAAATTGCGTGCTATAAACAGTTCAATTACCTCGATCCTTCTCCTAACACTTTTATTAGCGACAACCGGAATTGCTATCTACAAATTGATTGTTAACACCTCTAATTCTCTAAATTTAATTTCTACCAAAATTGGAAAAATAGCCCTTGGGTATACTGATTTAGATCACAAATTAAAAGGAAATATAGAATTCGATTACATACGTGAATCTGTAAAAAAACTAACTAATGCAATTAAAGAACAAATTGATTTAACAACAAAAATAAGCTCTGGAGATTTTGGAGATACTATCGTAGTAAGAAGCAAATCCGACACATTAAACCAATCACTCAACTCTATGTCATTAAAATTAAAAGATTTTAATGATGAGGCAATTGAGAAAACTAAACTAGAAAATAATATAGTAGAAGTAAATCATGCTATAATTAGTTCTAAAAACATCCATGTCTTTGGGGCTAATATAAGTAAGATTCTAAGTAATCAAACTAATGCTTGTCAAGCCAATTTTTATATTACCGATTACAAAGAGAATAATAATGACCTAATTAAAATTGGTAGTTATGCTGATCATAACAACAGTCCTAAAACAATAGCTTTTGGTGAAGGACTAGTGGGCGATGTAGCAAAATACAATGAACAAAAGTGTTATAATAATTTAACTGCAGCCTATTCATTCCTAGCTTCTTCATTAGGGAAAGCGCCTATTTATAATGTTTTAATTACGCCTGTTTCATACAAGAATTCAGTTATAGGTGTAATCGAAATTGGCTCATTGGAAAACTTTACCGATAAAGATGTAAAATTATTAAACAATTTAAAAGATCCATTAGGCAGTGCTATTGCCGTATTTGTTAGAAACGAAGAATTAAGAGTTTCTAACGAACAAATACATGACAAAAACAATATTTTACAAGTTCAAGAAGAAGAGTTGAGACAAAATAACGAAGAACTCAACAAACATACCTTATTGCTTCAACAATCGGAAGAAGAACTAAAAAATCAAGCCGCCGAATTAGAGCAAACCAATGCCTATCTGGAAGAAAAAAGCCGGGAACTTGAAATTAAAAATTTCGAAATTGAGAAAAAAAACAACGATCTTATTATTGCTCAAGAAGAGTTAAATATAAAATCAGAGGAAATTACGCAAGCCAGCAAATACAAATCGGAGTTTTTAGCTAATATGTCACATGAGTTAAGAACACCTTTAAACAGTATTTTAATTCTTTCGGATATTTTAAAGGACAACACCTCTGGAAATTTGACTACTTCGCAATTGGAAAATTTATCGGTAATCAATACTTCTGGAAAAGATTTATTGAATTTGATTACTGATATTTTGGATATTTCAAAAATTGAAGCAGGAAAAGTCGAAATCTATCCCGAAAACACTGTTTCTGAACGGATTTTTTCTGATATGGATGGGTTGTTTAGAGCTCAAATGGACAAAAAAAACATCAATTTTATAACGACAATTACCGATGATTGTCCAAGAGAAATTTATACCGATATTGGAAAAATTGAACAAATCTTAAAAAACTTTCTATCTAATGCGCTAAAGTTTACTCCAAACGGAGGAACAGTCGAAATGAGTTTTGCTAAACCAAAAGAAAAATTAGAATTTAGTAATCCTAAATTAGCTTCAATTACAAATTCTGAAATTTTAGCCATCGAAATCAAAGATACTGGTATTGGAATATCCGAGGAAAATAAGAAAAAATTATTTCAAAGTTTCCAGCAAGCCGATAGTTCTACCAGCAGAAAATATGGTGGAACAGGTTTAGGTTTATACATATCTAAACAATTAGCTGATCTATTAGATGGTGAAGTATTTTTTAACAGTCAACTGAATAACGGAAGTACCTTTGGCGTTTTAATCCCTACACATTACAAAGGCACTAACATTACCCCTAATTTAGAAACAGCTGATGTTCCAGTTGTTATTCAGGAATCTGTAAAAAAAGAAACTATCGAATCAGAATACCCAAAGCCTAATGAAGAATATATAGACTTATCGGCTGACATAAGCGATGACCGACATAATGCCAACATTGATGATAAGACGATTCTAATTATTGAAGACGATCCTTCTTTTGCTGACGTACTGCTTCAGGTTGCTCATAATAATGGTTTTAAAGCCATTATTGCACATCAGGGTGAAACCGGTTTTCAATATGCTAAAAAGTACAATCCTAAAGCAATAATTCTAGACATGAAACTACCTGGAATTGATGGATGGACTGTTTTGAAATGGCTTAAAGAAGATCAGGAATTAAAACACATTCCAGTTCACGTAATGTCAGGAATGAAAAGAGAAAAATTAGCGAAAGAAATGGGCGCTTTTGATTTCTTAGTAAAACCCATTACTCACGAAAAACTAAAAAATGCTTTTGATTCCATTGATGAGGAAATCAACAAAGTTTACAAAAAGGTACTAATTCTTGAAGATGACGAAAAATTAAATTATTCGATCAAACAATTATTACATGCCAATGACAAAAACACCATTTGTCTCCAAGCTTATTCAAGATTAGAAGCTCAAAACATATTATCAAATGTAGATATTGACTGCGCCATAATCGATTTAGGATTACCAGATTCTAATAACATTAAAGCCATTTCTGAATTAAAAAATATATCAAAAAATAAAAACATCAAAATCATAATCAATACCGGAAAAACCTTATCAGATATTGAACAATTAGAACTTGAAAAAAATGTAGACAGCATTGTTATAAAAACCGAAAATGTAACTGAAAGATTAAAAGACGAAATCTTGCTGTTTTTAAACAAAATAGAAATTGATGAGAAAAATAACTTTAAAGCGACACCTAATTTAGCCGGAGGTGAGATTTTAAAAGACAAAAACATTCTTATTGTTGATGACGACATTCGGAATATTTATGCCTTATCAGCAGCATTAACTAGTAAAGGTGCGTTGATAACCACAGCTTTTAATGGTTTAGAAGCCATAACAGCACTGGAGGAGCACCCTAATTTTGACATAGTTTTGATGGATATTATGATGCCAGAAATGGACGGATTTGAAGCCACCAAAAAAATTCGAGAGAACACAAAATGGAAAAACCTCCCTATTATTGCTTTGACCGCCAAGGCTATGAAAGGTGATCGCGACGAAATATTAAAAGCAGGCGCATCTGATTATCAGTCGAAACCAATTGATATTCAAAAACTTATTTCATTAATCAGTATTTGGATTTACAAATGATAACACTTAACGAGCTGGACGAGTTGCTTTTTACGATAAAAAAACAATTTGATTACGATTTTCGAGATTATTCTAAAGCATCCATGCTTAGAAGAATCCACCGTTTTATGGAGATTAATAACCTGGATAATGCCTTTGATTTAAATTTCGAACTCGTTAATAATCCTACTATTTTTCAAAATTTTATCAATGAAATAGTGGTCAATGTGAGTGAATTTTTTAGAGACCCTAGCTTTTTTAAATCTTTGCAAGAAAAAGTATTTCCCTATTTAGAAAGTTATCCTAGAATCAATATTTGGAGCGCTGGATGCTCTTTTGGAGAGGAAACCTATTCTTTAAACATCCTTTTAAAAGAAAACAAACTCTTTCCTAAAGCTAGAATTTATGCCACAGATATTAGTAATAACGCCATAAAACGGTCTAAAAATGGCATATATAACAATACTAATTTTAAGGAATATACTAAAAATTATTTTGAATGTGGCGGTAAAGAAAACTTGAATGATTATTTTGTTTCTGACGAAAAACACTCCATGATCCATTCTGAATTAAAACAAAACATCTTGTTTTCTAATCATAACTTAGTTGCCGACAGTGTTTTTAAAGAATGCCAACTCATTCTTTGTAGAAATGTTTTGATTTACTTCAATTCTAATTTACAAAATAAAGCATTAGAACTTTTTTATGAAAGCTTACCTATACATGGTTTTTTAGCTATTGGAAAAAAAGAATCCTTACGGTTTAGCTCCGTGTACGAAAATTTTAAAGAAATTGATCGAGAAGAAAAAATTTATCAAAAAATAAAATGAAACCCAAAGTAATTTTAATAGGTGGCTCAGCAGGAGCCTTCAATCCCATTCTGTCTGTTTTAAAACAATTAGACAAGAGCATTAACATTCCTATTGTTATTATTTTGCATCGCTTAAAAAATACTACTTCCTCATTTGAAACTATTTTACAGCAAAACACCCATTATACCGTTAAAGAAATTGAAGACAAAGAAGAAATAAAAAAAGGGTTTCTCTACTCGGCACCAGCAGATTATCATTTATTATTAGAGGACAACATGTGTTTTTCTCTGGACGCGTCTGAACTGATTAACTATAGTCGTCCATCTATTGATGTTGCTTTCGAATCTTTTTCAATGGTACTAAGAGAAAAATGTTTCGGGATTTTGTTATCAGGATCCAATCATGATGGAGCTAGCGGATTAAAAACAATGGCAGAAAATAATGGGATTACAATTATTCAGGATTGTACCGAAGCCGAATTCCCTATGATGCCTAAGGCAGCTAAAACAATATGTAATAAACATAAAGAACTAAATACCAAAAATATTATAAATACATTGAATAATGAATTCAGCTAACAAACATACCCTACTACTAATAGATGACAAACCAGCAAATTTAATTGCATTAAAAAGCATATTAGAAAAACCCAATAGAGAAATAATTACCTGTAATTCTGGAAATGAAGGATTACAAATATTACTAAAGGAGAAAGTTTCACTTATTTTAGTTGATGTTCAAATGCCTGAGATGGATGGTTATGAATTTGTGGAAATTACAAAACAACATCCCAATACTGCCAATATTCCAACCATTTTTGTAACTGCAATAAGTGAGGAAGCCAAATACATCAATAAGGCATACGACTTAGGAGCAATCGATTTCTTATTCAAACCATTAGTTAGCGAAATTACTCGAAAAAAAGTAGATTCTTTCTTGAAAATATGGGATTACGATCAAGAATTAAAAAATTTAAACGAAAAATTAATAGCTAAAAATGGAGAATTAGAGCAATTTGCTAACATCATAGCACACGATTTAAAATCGCCTTTAAACAATATTACATCTTTGATTGAATTCATCGAAGAAGAACATTTAATGGAAGTCAACCAAGAAGCAACCGAAATGTTTGATATGGTAAAAACTTCGGCTAGATCTATGTCTAAATTAATTGATGATTTATTACATTATTCTAAAAATGTAGAAAACAATCAAGGAAAAGAAACAATCAATATTTTTAGTGAAGTTAATGCTGTTATAAAATTAATCAATCCTAATAGCAATACTAGAATAACGAAGGAAAATTTAAACCATAATATTAATTTTCAACCCGTCGCATTCAAACAAATTATTCAAAATTTAATTTCGAATGCTGTTAAATATAATGATAAAGAAATAACAGAAATAACCATTACTTTCAATGAAGAATTACACCAAATTTCCATAAAAGACAACGGCCCAGGAATTCCTGAAAATCAAGGGGAAAAGATATTTCAAATGTTCTATACATTGGGACAAGCCTCAAGAGGAGATTCGGGTACAGGAATGGGGTTAAATCTTGTTCGGAAATTAGCCGAAAGAAACGAAGTTAAAGTATATCTTAATACTGAATATAAAGACGGATCTGAATTCATTATTTCCAATTTAAAAATATCCTAAATCAAAAAGGAGTTACTTATAACAAGCAATTCCTTTTTGATTATCTTTTTAATGCAAAATGAGATTTGAATTCTTTAACCGTTTCATTTTCTATATAATGAACCACAAACCAGTAATCATCAGCTGGTAAAAAATATCCATTATATGTGCCATTCCAACCATCACCATTAGGACTTATTTGTTTTAAAAACTTACCATAACGGTCAAATATCCTAATGTAAGCACTAGATTGAAAACTGAGTTCTGTTACATTCCAATAATCATTAAAACCATCATTATTAGGCGTGAAAAACTTTGGATAATTGATTACCAAAATATCGTTCTTAGTGATGGGCATACTACAACCCGCTTGATCCGTGACAGTTATAGAATGCGTTCCTGATGCTACATATTCAAAAACGGGACTGGATTGAAATGGACCGTCATCTAGTTTATATAAATAATCTCCTCCTAGAGCAACTGCTGAGACCGTAATTTTTTGATTTTCTGCAAAAGCAGTAGTGACTTCCCAGTTAAAATCCGTTAATCTGTCAGAAGGTATTACCTTAACATTTATGGTTTGTGGAGCGGTACACTGTCCAGGATCTGGTGTAAAAGTATAAGAATCGCTATTCATATTGTCAATCGTAGCAGGAGACCAAAATCCTGTCACTCCTGTTGGAGATGTTGGGTCTAAAGTTGGAACACTATTACCAGAACAAATACTGAAATCGCTGAATCCCGGACTAGCTGGATTTACCGCTATAGTCATAGTATAAGGACGTACACATTTATTGGTAGGTGTAAATATATAATTTCTGGTTATTGTATTATCAATTAACGAAGGAGACCAAATTCCGGGATATCCTTCTAATGAAGTAGCAGGCAAAGTAGGTGATTGATTTCCAGCACAAATTGGTCCTATTGGAGTAAAATTTGAGTTTACAAAACTAGAACAGTCTGTTATACAAGTTGCCGAAAGTGTACGATTGGCAACACAGGCAGGCGCATTTACCGCGGTAACTGTCAAAACAACAGTTTGCCCAGGTAACAAGCCAGAAACCGTAAAACTAGTTGGTGCAGTTTGCGAACTAATAAAAGGCCCTAAACCATCAACGGTATAACTTAAATCAAATCTTGATTGTCCTACATTAGCAAAATCAAAACTTACTGAATTTTCAGTTGTATCATCACAAAACAACTGGAATTGTTTATTTACATTGACTGTAATTGCTCTACGAGGAGTACTTTCTATCCCTCCAACAGTTTGTGTTACATAATAAGTAGTAGTTCCTGCAGCTGAAGTAGAAGGTGTAGGAGCTGTTGCAGAACCTGCAGGACCTGCAGTTGCTGTAGTGTACCATAACAAATTTGTACCTCCAGCAGTTAGTGGACTTGCTGAATCACCAATGCAATAATAATATGTTGTATTACCCGTTGGTTGAGGAGTTTGTGCATAAACACTAAAGCTAAATAACAAATTAGCCAGGCAAACAAAGACAAGTAAAAGTAAACTTTTTTTCATTGTTTTAAATTTAAATAGATTGAGATTTGGGGAAATCTTATTACGAAGTAAATGTATTAAAAAACCAAGTTTATTTAAAATTTATTGCGAAATATAAAGCAATTTATAAAAATCAACGAATTAATTCTAAAAAAAAAGACCCAACAAAAGTTGGGTCTCAGTGATATAGAAAAAAGCTAAATTATGCTTCTTCGTGTGCTTTTTCAATAGCCGTTTTTTCTTCTCTAGAAATGGTGTCAACCAATACTGGTGTTGCAATAAACAATGAAGAATAAGTACCAACTACAATACCTACAAGCATTGCAAATATAAATCCTCTGATTGATTCTCCTCCAAAAAGGAACATCGTCAATAATACGATAATCATCGTGAATGAAGTATTCAATGTTCTTGATAAAGTAGTATTAATAGAAGCATTTACAATTTGTTCAAAACTTCCTTTACGTTTTCCTTGGATAAACTCTCTAATCCTGTCAAATACAATTACGGTATCATTCATAGAGTATCCAATAACGGTAAGAATAGCAGCAATAAAGTGCTGATCCATTTCCATGTGGAAAGGCATAAATTTATAACATAAAGAGTAAATTCCTAGTACAAAAATAACGTCATGCGCCACAGCAGCAACAGCTCCTAATGAATATTGCCATTTGCGGAATGAAATCATTAAGTATAAGAAAATAACAGCCATTGCTCCAATTACTGCCCAATATGAATTGGTTTTAATATCTTCAGAAATAGAAGCTCCAACTTTAGAAGCTTGCAATACTCCTACTTTTTTACCATCAAAAGTGTTGGTAAACTTATCATAAGAAGTATTTGGATAATATTTCGCTAAAGCGTTATATAACTTCTCATTTACCTCTTTATCAACCTCAATACCATCTTCTTTGATTTTGTATTTTGTTGTAATTTTCAGTTGATCATTATCTCCTAAAACTTTAGCCTCAACTGGAGTTCCAAAAGCAGCTGACAATTCTTCAGAAATAACAGCAGCATCAACTGGTTTTTCAAATTTTACCTGAAAAGTTCTTCCTCCAACAAAATCCACACCTTGATCCAATCCGTTAACAAAGAAAATTGAAATTAAACTTACAACAACAATAATTCCAGACAAACCATAAGTATATTTTTTGATTTTAATGAAATCATAGTTAAAATTAGTAAACCAATTTTTTGTAATGTTTGTACAGAAAGACAAATCTGCTTTTCCTAAGATGTTTTTATCGATAAAAATTCTAGCAATAAAAATAGATGTAAATAATGAAGTTGCAATACCAATAAGCAATGTTAAAGCAAAACCTTTAATAGGTCCTGTTCCAAAAATAAATAAGATTGCTCCAGTTAAAACGTGTGTTACGTTAGCATCAATAATAGAACGCATAGCACCTTGCCATCCGTAAGAAGATGCAACCGCTTCAGAAAGTGATTTACCGTCACGCAATTCTTCTTTTGCTCTTTCGAAAATAATAATATTTGCATCTACCGCTGTACCTAATGTCAATACGATACCCGCAATACCTGGTAATGTTAATACAAAACCAAAACTTGCCATAATACCAAATAAGAAAAGTAAGTTTAATAACAAGGCTAAGTTAGCATACCAACCTGCTTTACCATAATAGAATATCATCCATAAACATACTAATAAGAATCCCACGATAGAAGAAGTCATCCCTGCATCAATTGAAGCCTGACCCAATGATGGACCAACCACAGTGGATTGAACAATATCAGCAGAAGCTGGTAATTTACCTGCATTCAATACGTTTGCTAAATCTACAGTTTCAGTCACATCAAATGCGCCTGATATTTCTGATCTTCCTCCAGAAATAGGACCGCTAGAAACACCTGGTGCTGAATAAACTACATTATCTAAAACAATAGCTATGTTTGTTTTTTGAGTATAAGCTCTTCCTGTTAATTCTTCCCAAACTTTTGCTCCTTGACCACTCATTTGCATAGAAACAGAAGGCTTTCCTAATTGGTCAAAAGTATCTTTTGCATCAGTAACAACACTTCCTAACATATCAGGAGTATTATCTCTATTGCCTCTTAAAGCATATAATTCAACTACTTCAATTTCCTTTTGCTTGTCATCAGTTATTTTTGATGGTTTACCCCAAACAAATTTAACATAACGCAATTCTGCTGGTAATAAGATTTTAATATCAGCTCTTTTGAAATATCCGTTTATTGTAGCAGTATCTTTTGGAGAGAAAAGACCTAAAACAGGTCCACCACCTTGACCAACCATTTTGTCTAACAAAGGATTATTTCCTTTTTTAGAAGTAGCAGAATCTTTTGTATCTGTTAAAAGAGCACTCAATGAATCCTTAACTACAGCTTTTGTTTCTGTCTTTGCAACTTCTGTTTTCTTTAAAGCTTCGTTAGCAGCCATTAAATAATTACCCACTTCTTCAATTTTGTACGTTTCCCAAAATTCAAGTTGTGCCTTACCTCCTAATAACTTTTTAATTCTATCTACATCTTTAGCTCCTGGAAGTTCTACAAGAATTCTTCCAGTCTCTCCTAATTTTTGAATATTAGGTTGAGTAACACCAAATTTGTCAATACGCTCTCTAATTACTTTGTAAGCACTTTCAATAGACTCATCAACTTTTCTTTTGATTACTTTTTGAACATCAGCATCTGACATTTGAAAATCAACACCACCTTCACCTTGCAAAGATCGGTTTGCAAAAATATCTGGAGAAGCTAATTTTACAGTTCCTTTTGAATTCGCTTCAAAAGCATCAAAAAACTTATTAAGGTAGGTTTTATTACCTTCTAAGTTTGCAGAAGCATCAGCCAATGACTTATTAAAAACCGGGTTTTTTGAGTGGTTTGACAAGCCTTTTAAAACGTCTTTAATAGAAATTTGAAGAATTACGTTAATTCCACCTTCTAAATCAAGACCTTTATTAATTTGTTTGTTTTTTACTTCATCATAAGTAAAATCAGTAAAACCAAGATTCAATATCTTTTCTTTACCAATTGAGTCTAAATATTTCAGCTCTTTATCAGGATTATCTCCTGCAAAAACTTTAGCATCACTTTTAACGTTGTTTGCCACAAAAGTGAAAGAAAGTTGGTAAATACTTACCAATGCAAATAGAATTGCAAAAAATTTAATAAGTCCTTTATTCTGCATTATTACTAAAAATTAATTATTTTAAATTTATTATTTTATGTTAAATCCTTATATACAAGAAATTAGCCATCATTTATCTAAAAAACAGAAAAACAGATTAAGCCAACTATTTTTTAAACCGAGCAAATATATAATTCTGGTTAAGATTAACCAATTTATTTATTAATTAATCTCAAAAAAAAGACTGCAAAATTGCAGTCTCCAATTTATATGTAAAAAAAGTTAAGCTAAAATCGTTTTTAAAGCATCATTCATTATTCTAACTGCATCAGCACTTTTAGCAAATAATGCTTTTTCATTATCATCTAACCCGATCTCTAGAATTTCTTCTACTCCGTCCTTACCAATAATACACGGTACACCAATACAAATGTCATTTTGACCGTATTCGCCTTCTAAGTAAACAGAACAAGCAATCATTTTCTTTTGATCGTTTAAAATACTATCCACCATATAAGCTACCGAAGCTCCGGGTGCATACCATGCAGAAGTCCCTAAAAGACCCGTTAATGTAGCTCCACCAACCATAGTATCGGCAGCTACTTTTTGTAAAACATCTTCAGATAAAAACTGATTAACAGGAATACCATTATAAGACGCCAAACGTGTTAACGGAATCATCGTGGTATCACCATGACCACCAATTACCATTGCTGAAATATCATTTGCAGGTTTATCCATAGCCAATGATAAATAGGTTCTAAAACGAGAACTATCTAAAGCACCTCCCATACCTATTAATTTATTCTTTGGAATCCCTAACGATTTCAATGCTAAATAAGTCATTGTATCCATTGGGTTTGAAACCATCAAAATAATTGCTTCAGGAGAATATTTCAAAACATTTTCTACAACCGATTTAACGATTCCTGCATTAATCCCAATCAACTCTTCGCGTGTCATTCCTGGTTTTCTAGGAATTCCAGAAGTCACAACTACTACTTGACTGTTAGCTGTTTTTGAATAATCATTGGTAACTCCAGACACCTTCGTATTAAAACCAGTATTAGTAGCACATTGCATAATATCTAATGCTTTACCTTCGGCAAAACCTTCTTTAATATCTAACAAAACTACTTCACTAGCTATTCCTCGATAAGAAATAACGTCTGCACAGGTTGCTCCAACATTTCCTGCTCCTACAATAGTAACTTTCATATTTTAATGTTTATTCAGGTTTATAAAACGGGTTAACTCCTGCTAATCTACAATTTATTGCTCAAATTAACCACCCTATAAACTATTTTTTACGCATCAATATTAGCATAAACTGCATTTTTCTCGATAAACTCTCTTCTTGGTGGCACTTCATCCCCCATCAACATAGAAAAAACTCTATCGGCTTCTGCCAAACTATCAATCGTTACCTGACGTAAAGTTCTAAAACTAGGATCCATTGTAGTTTCCCACAATTGCTCTGCATTCATCTCTCCAAGACCTTTATAACGTTGAATTCCGGCACTTCCACCCATTCTTTCATTTGCCTGATCACGTTGCACGTCATTCCAGGCATATTCTTTCTTATTTCCTTTTTTAACTAAATATAAAGGCGGAGCAGCAATATAAACATGTCCTTCTTCAATTAATTCTTTCATAAATCGGAAGAAGAATGTCAAAATCAAAGTAGAAATGTGACTACCATCAACATCGGCATCACACATAATAATTACTTTATGGTAACGCAATTTCGAAATATTCAATGCTTTACTATCTTCCTCTGTTCCAATAGTTACACCAAGTGCTGTAAATATATTTCGAATCTCTTCGTTTTCAAAAACCTTGTGGTGCATGGCTTTTTCCACGTTCAAAATCTTACCACGCAATGGCAAAATAGCCTGAAAATTTCTATCACGACCCTGTTTTGCCGTTCCACCTGCCGAATCTCCCTCGACAAGATAAACCTCACATTTTGCCGGATCTTGTTCCGAACAATCAGACAGTTTTCCTGGCAATCCACCGCCACCCATTACGGTTTTACGTTGCACCATTTCACGCGCTTTTTTAGCCGCATGACGTGCCTGAGCTGCCAAGATTACTTTTTGAACAATGATTTTAGCATCATTTGGATTTTCTTCCAAATAATTCTCTACCATTTCACTTACCGCCTGACTTACAGGAGAAACTACCTCTCTGTTTCCAAGTTTGGTTTTAGTTTGTCCTTCAAATTGTGGTTCAGCCACTTTTACCGAAATAATCGCTGTTAAACCCTCACGGAAGTCATCTCCAGAAATATCGAATTTTAATTTATCCAACATTCCAGAAGCATCCGCATATTTCTTCAACGACCTGGTAAGACCCGTTCTAAAACCTTGTAAGTGTGTTCCTCCTTCGTGTGTATTGATATTATTTACATAAGAAAAAATATTCTCAGAATAACTTGTATTATAAATCAAAGCTACCTCAACTGGAATCTCTCCTTTTTCGTGATCCATAGAAATTACGTGCCCAATAATTGGCTCACGATTTCCATCTAAATAACGAATGTATTCTTTTAAACCTTCAGTTGAATGAAAAACTTCCGAAAGGAAATTTCCATCTTTATCTATTTCTCTTTTATCTGTAAAAGTGATTGTAATTCCTTTATTCAAAAAAGACAACTCACGCATACGAGCCGACAAAGTATCGTAAGAATACTCCGTGGTTTGCGTAAAAATAGTTGGATCAGGATAAAAAGTTACAATAGTACCTCTTTTAGTCGTCTCGCCTATTTGTTTTACTGGATAAAGTGCTTTTCCTTTTTCATACTCTTGTTGGTACACTTTTCCGTCACTACTATGAACTGTTGCAGTTAGGTGATTTGACAAAGCATTTACACAAGAAACACCTACACCGTGTAAACCTCCTGAAACCTTATAAGAATCTTTATCAAATTTTCCTCCGGCACCAATTTTAGTCATTACAACTTCCAATGCCGAAACGCCTTCTTTTTTGTGAATCCCTACAGGAATACCACGACCATTATCTTCTACTGTAATAGATCCATCTTCATTGATTGCAACACCTATAGTATCACAATGACCTCCCATAGCCTCATCAATGGAGTTGTCAACAACCTCATAAACTAAATGATGCAATCCACGAACACCAACATCTCCTATATACATGGAAGGACGCATTCTTACATGCTCCATTCCTTCTAATGCCTGAATACTATCTGCTGAATAATTTCCCTTATTGATTTCTTCGCTCATATATTTTATTCTAAAATGTAATTTTTTGTCTAACGAACAAATATATAAAAACTCAAACTATATACCGTTAAAAATAACCTCCTAAGCCTTTAAGTTATCAACAAAAAATGTGAATTACAACAATAAAAACAGCAGCAAAGATCCATTTCAAAAGGAATTAAAAAAACAAAGAAACAGCCATTTTATAATTTCTTAGTAAACCCAGTTGGGTCCTTATAATTAAACAAAGTAAAAACTTGACATTACTACTAACAGTTAGTATTTTTGCGACATGAATGATAATTTTACAACTGAATTTTTCGGTATAGGCATACAAAACGGGAAAACACCTGAAAACTTGGGGGTTTTATGGCGTTCGGCACAAAATCTGGGTGCTAGTTATATTTTTACTATTGGAAACCGCTATGCTAAACAAGCTTGCGACACCCACAATGCTGTAAAATCAATGCCCTATTTTCATTACGAAACCTTTGAGGATTTCTTTAAAAATCTACCTAAAGGCGCACGCTTAGTGGGAGTGGAATTAGACGAAAGAGCAGAAGATTTAGAAACATTCGAACACCCAAGACGTTGTGTTTACTTACTTGGCGCCGAAGACAACGGACTTTCAAAAAAAGCAATTGAAAAATGCCATCATTTAGTAAAATTCAAATCCGAGAAAAGTTTGAATGTATCGGTTGCAGGAACTATTGTTCTTTATGATAGAGGGCTTAATAAACCGAGATCTTGATGTAATAGCAATAGCAATTTCAAAAATCAATTTCAAAAATCAATTTCAATATCAATATCAATTTCAACGACAAAATTGAATTACAAGCCAAAAGGAATTTACAAATACAAACTAATCTAAAAACAAAAAATCCAAAACAAACATTTGAAATGCTGTTTTGGAAATTTAAAAATTGAATCATTTCAATTACCTCAATTAATCATTGCCATTGAAATTGATTTTTGAAATTGACATTGATATTACTATTTAATTATTCTAACATTCATTTCTTCCACTTTTTTATCGGATAAAAGTGACGGTGCACCAAATAATAAATCTTCGCTTGAACCTGTTTTCGGAAAAGCCATTACCTCTCTAATAGATGCTTTTTTCTCCAAAATCATCATCAAACGGTCAATTCCCCAAGCAATTCCTCCATGTGGCGGTGCGCCGTATTGGAAAGCTTTGTGCATCGTTCCAACGCTTTTTATCATTTCTTCTTTATTGTAACCCATATTTCTATAAGTCGCTTCCAGAATCTCTGATTTATGTGCACGAACAGATCCTCCACCAATTTCGTAACCGTTCAAGATAATATCATATTGCTGAGCGATAATTGTTCCAATTTCATTATCATCCCCTTTCATGTGCTTCTCTAAATCATAAATGGCAGGCATAGAGAACGGATTGTGTGTAAAAGTCCATCTTCCCTCATCTGTCCTTTCAAACATAGGAAAATCAACTACCCAAGCCGGACGTAATTCTTTTGGATTAATCAAGTTCAGCATTCGACCCATTTCCTGACGAACAGCATCCAAGGCTTTATTAGCCGTAGCATAATCTGCCGCGGAGAAGAATACAATATCCCCTACTTGTGCATCAGTCGCTTTTATAATTCCCGCTGCAATTTCTTCACCCAAAAACTTAATAATTGGCGATTGCAAATCTTCATCATTCACAATAATATAAGCCAATCCACCCAAACCGTGTTGTTGTGCAACAGCCGTTAAAGTTTCGATTTGACCTTTAGACATACGCTTGTTTCCTTGCTCTTGAGCCGAAACTTTGATGCATTTTACAATTCCGCCTTCTTCTATTGGTTTAGAAAACACCTGAAAAGTAGTATCTTTTACAATTTCGGTAATGTCTTGCATTTTCAAGCCGTAACGCAAATCTGGTCGGTCACAACCGTAGAAATCCATAGCGTTTTTATAGGTAATAACTTCAAACGGATGCAAAATCCATTTTTTACCGTATATTTTAGTTACTATTTCATTGAACATTTTGGTATTCAAATCAATAATTTGCTGCATACTGGCGTAAGCCATTTCGATATCCAATTGCGTAAATTCCGGCTGACGATCTCCACGAGAATCTTCATCCCTGAAACAACGTGCAATTTGGAAATACTTCTCATAACCACTAACCATCAACATCTGTTTGAACTGCTGAGGCGCTTGTGGCAAGGTATAAAACAACCCTGAGCCTTTGCGTGTTGGGACAATAAATTCACGTGCTCCTTCATCAGTTCCAGCACTTAAAATTGGCGTTTCTATTTCCAAGAATTCTTCTTCATCCAATATGTCACGCAATAACTTAATTACTTTATGACGGTTTACGATGGCTCGTCTAACCTCTTCGTTTCTGTGATCCAAAAACTTATATTGAAAACGAGTCGCTTCATTTGTTTTAGCCGCTCTCTTAATTTCGAAAGGCAGTGTTTTAGACAAGTTTAATATCTCTAAAACCGAAGTCTCTAATTCTATTTTACCCGTACGCAAACCTGCATTATAATCATCTTCATTACGTCCAACAACAATACCTTTTACCGAAATAACCGATTCCGGTTTCAATTTTACCAACTCATCGATATTTGGGAAAGACTCTCTACTGATACGAATTTGGAAAATCTCGTAACTTGAATCACGCAAATCGATAAACATTAATTCACCGTGGTCACGAACACTCGCAACCCAACCAGACAACAACACTTCTTCGCTTATGTTTGCTTCTGATAATTGTGAAATTTTATGTGTTCGATACGTATCCTTTATAATAATTGGAATTACAGGAAGTACTTCTTCTTGACTTTCTTTATTTTCTGCAACTGTTACTGCTGCAATTTTTTCTTGTGATGCTGCCTTTTCTAAAATAGCGTCAGCACCTAATTTGTCCAAAATAATTTGACGAATTACTTTTCCGTTCGCTCCTTTTCCAATAACACCTAAAACTTTTCCAACAAGAATACCAGCTTTTCCTTGGTCACCCCCTTTAATATCTTTGGCAACAGCCTCATTTTCTGAAATTACAGTCGCAATAACTTCTTGGATTTTATCTTCCGAAATAGTATTATCAGCGAAATATTTATTGTAATCAAAATTTTGATCTTTTAAATAACCTGCAATCGCATTTTGAACTAAAACTGCCGTGATTTTTTCCGCTTTAAATAACACAAAAATGGTAACTAAATCCTCAATGTTATGGATTTTAGCATAATCTTCAGCCTTAATATTATTCGCCAAAGTTTTAGCAACAAACGAAGGATCTTTAATTTCGTTATTTAAAGTCACAAATGTTCTCGAACGCAAAGCATCTGCCGTGAAAAATTTAGCATCTTGTGGCAAAACACCTCCGTTAATCAAAATAGATTCCACCGCATAAGGCAATGCACTTGTGTCTACTGTAATCGCTTCAATTTCTGCTTTGATATTTACAAAAGGCAAATCCGGTTCCGAAATAAAACGGTAATCCGCTTCAAATTCTTTTTTACGCATGGTTTTGGTTTGCTTCAAATCAGCATCCCATAGCACCGTGGTTTGATCCGGTCTAAACGCTTTATTTTCGATAAAATAATTGAATTGCTTCTCTACTTCTTCTTTCAAAGCTTCCACCATAAACTTAAACGAGTTCAAGTTTTTGATTTCTGTTCTTGGATTTAAAACATCCGAATTGATTTTACGTAAAGAAACCGAAACATCCGATTTGAATTCTCCTTTTTCCAAATTCGCTTCAGAGATTCCTAAATTTTGAACAATACGCTGAATGTATTGCGCGTAAGTAGAAGCGTCTTCAATATTACGAACACATGGTTCTGTAACAATTTCAATCAACGGAACCCCCGCTTTGTTAAAATCGACTAACGAAATTTTCTTTTCGTGCATCAATTTAGCAGCATCTTCTTCAATATGAACCTGAGTTAGATTCACCGTAAATTGAGAACCGTCATTACGATAACAAGAAACCTGACCGTCAGGAATTATTGGATTATGAAATTGCGTAATCTGAATATTTTTTGGATTATCAGGATATTCGTAATGCTTTCTATCCCAAGAAATCACTTCATTGCTAAATGTCGAATTGACCGCTTTTCCAAAATAAATCGCTTTAGTGATGGCTTCTCTGTTCAAAGCAGGCAAAACACCCATTTGTCCCGTACAAACCGAACATATATTTTGGTTCGCTGTTTCTATTTCTTGATTGGGACAAGAACAAAACAACTTGGTTTTGGTATTCAATCGAACGTGCGTTTCCAGTCCAATTACCAATTCTAAATCGTGGGCTTTTAAAGCCGCCGTTAATTGTTCCAATTCCATTATAGTGTATCTTTTAAGAAATTAGCAAATTGCATTACTAACTCATCATTATTTTTTGCTGCAGTAATTTGCAATCCAGTACTTGTTCCTTGCGGTACGGTTAAAGTTGGCAATTGCCCTAAACTAAAACCAACCGTATAGGCATCCGACAAATACATTGCCAACGGATCTTTTAAACTGTCTCCAATTTTAGGTGGCGTACTTGGTGTAACTGGTGATAAAATAACATCTACTTCTTCAAAATCCTTACTGAAGTTTTCCGAAATTTGATCTCTTACAGCCAATCCTTTTAAATAGATTTCATCAGAGAAACCTTGTGACAACACTTGGTTTCCACCTACGATTCTGCGTTTTGTCTCTTCTGAAAAATTTTCAGAACGGGTCACCGCATAGGTTTCAATTAGATTCTCCGCTTCAATACGATTCCCATAATTGGTTCCGTCTAAACGAGATAAATTCGAAGCCGTTTCTGCCATTGCCAAAGTATAATAAGTCGAAACTAAAACATCAGATTCAAAGAAATCCAATTCTTTTACTGCAATTCCTTTGGCTTTTATTTTTTCAATACTAGCCAAAAAATCTGCTTTTACTTGTGGATCAATAGCATCACTTTCGATAAAGTTTTTAAAATAACCGATTGTTTTTATAGTTGAAGTTGCAATTGCATCTTCACTAATTTCTGATGAAGGAATTGAGGTTTGATCTTTTGGATCTTTTCCACTCATTACATTCAGTACAATTCGGATATCTTCGATTGATTTTGCCAATGGACCAACACAATCTGTAGAAGATGCGTAAGCCATTAATCCAAATCGAGATATTCTCCCGTAAGTTGGTTTAAAACCATAAATATGATTGTATCCGGCAGGCTGACGAATTGAACCTCCCGTATCTCCACCAATAGAAAACACAGTGTAATCTTTAGCAACATTCACCGCAGATCCACCACTGGAACCTCCAGCAACTAATGCAGGATCGATAGCGTTTTTCACAGCGCCAAAAATCGTGTTTTCGCTTGAAGAACCATGACCAAAACTATCGCAATTTTCTTTCACCAATGGAATAGCACCCGCATCCAATAATTTTTGAATAGCAGTAGCTGTGTAAGGCGATTTATAATTTTTCAACAAATCAGAACTTGCAGTAGTGTAAGTTCCCTGCAACATATAGACATCTTTAATCCCAAACGGAATTCCTTCTAGCAAACCGATTGTTTCTCCGTTTGCAATTTTAGCATCCACTTTAGAAGCCAATTCCAAAGCCAAAGTATCCAATAATGAATTGACAGAGTTATACGTATTTTGTTTTAGCAAGTCTAATTTCTCTTGTACTAAAGCCGTACAAGTAATTTGTTTTGACACCAATTGTTGGTGTATTTTTTTTATCTGAGAATCCATGTTTATCCTTCTATAACTTTAGCAACAACTAAAAAACCATTTTTTTTGTTCGGGAAATTTTCTAAAATGAGTTGTTTCTCCATAGCCGAACTCTCTACCACAACATCTTCTCTTAAATCACTTACAGACACACAATTATGATTGACAGTATTTGCAGTATTATTATTTGATGGATGTGCATTCTTAATTACATCAAATAATTTGTTCACGCTCTCTGAAGGCTGTGCTCCTTTAATACTCGACAAGATGTCGACTGTCATTATTTTACTCATAATTTTAATTCGTTTTAAAGTCAAACTTTTAAGCTGGCGAATTTACGAAAGTTTTTTTTAGGGAATTCGATTTTTTTAAATGATTTCAATTGCATAAAAACCAAAGTCTATCTAAAGACAAGGCTAGCTTTTTTTTTATATATTTTTAATTATATTTGATTGAAATAGTAAAAAAAATCGTCTAAATAAAATCACAAGAAATTGATTTTTTTAGCTTTTTAGTTTTGAGTTCTATCCAGAATTAAACATTCTCAATAAATAATAACGTAACTATTTAATTTCAACAACTCGTATGAAAAAAGAAAAAGAAAGATTATTAGCATTAGATAAAATTTATCATAACATAAATCTTATTAGAAATCTTGAAGAACCTATTGATGAACGTCATTTAGGAAGTATAAGCTCCGTAATCATAGACTATTTAGACTCATACGAATATAACTCCAGAGGTTTATTGCTTTGGCTGTTAGGATATTTACACGGATTGGATTCCAGTTCAAAAACCATAAAAGAACAATTAGTATATGTCAAGCAACTACTTCATGATATAGATAATGATAGATTCCCACTAAAAGATATAAATGGAAATGATGACGATTTTACCAAGTATAACTACAAAAGCAGTGAAAATTTTAATCAACAAAATAATAGATATGACAACGATAAATATTATAATGAAAATTTAGATTTGGATCAACAAGACCCAGATTTTTATTCTTGAATTTATTAAAAAAAAGATTAAAAAATTAATACTATAAAGATGGATATTTCAATAGCAGTAATACTATTCCAAATAGGGATATTCTTGATTATGAGCTATGCTGGCTCAAAAGGGATTTGGTATTTGAATATATTGACGATAATAATTATTGTTTTTACATTGACCAATATTAAAACCTCTCCTTTAATGATTTTGCAATTTTTTACTATAATTATAAGTTATGTTTTTTGTTTAAACAGAATTGAAGCGAATAAATATCCAAAAACTCCACGAAAGAAGCACACTATCGAATTAATTTTGATCATATTACTTAATATCGCAATATTATGTCTAATGATATACGGATGGGGATGGTTTACTATTTCATATTTTAAAAATTACGGAAGTTGGAGTGAAGAATGGTTTTTAAATTCATTAGGTACAATTTCATATATTATAATGCTGGGTTTTGCATTTATGATTTCAGGTCTTCGTTATTTTAGTTTAAAGAAAAATTTTAAGGAATTTATTAATAGATTTTAAAGTAAAAAAATATGGGTTTAATAGTTTCAATAATTGTATTTGCCGTGATTTTCTATTTGCTTAAAAATACTAAAAACATTCTTGGCAAAATACTCACTTTTATAATAATTGTGATAGTATTAGCTGTTTTTATGGCAATGCTTAAAGGATAATTATTCTCAAAATCTTAAAACAACGATTATTACGGATTCTTATTCAACACTCTCAATCAAATATTTCGTTCCATTAATTTCGAAAGTAAAACCCACTGAATTTCCCATTAACTTACTTCCCAATGGCGATTGCGGAGACAAAGCAATTACATTTATCCCGTCAATAGCTATTTTTGGCAAAGCCAAAGACAGATACAAATAAATCCCATTGGCTTTTACCAAACTTCCTAAAACGATAGTTTTTGCAATTACCGAAACATCGATTTTGTCCAAAACTGCTTTTTGCTCTAAAACTTCTCTAAGTTTCGTATTGAATTTTTCCTGTTCCAAATGCATCATCGATAAAGCCGTTTCATGTTTATCGCCCGCTGAACCTTTTGCGTCATTTTTAGAATCCTCGGTTAAAGCGGAAATCATATCTCGGAAAGCATCGATCCGATCTTCTACTAATCGGGAATAATACTGATATATTTTTTGTTTAAAAGTCATTTTATTGAAGTACTCGTTTCTTAGATTACAAAGATGTTGTTTTTTTGAAGTGTAAAAAAGTAAATCTACTTTATTCTCTCAATCTCGCACTATTTTATAGGTATTTGAAATTATTAAGGCACAAACAACTATTTTTTTTTTAACTTCGTGAAGAATCATTACTAATCTTATTCTTTTAAAAATTATTATGAAAAAATTAAAATTCATTTCCGCAATTGCTTTTGGTTTACTGATGTTATTAGCTACCGACGTAAAAGCTCAAAAATTTTCTGGTTTAGACAAAAGTCCATTAGACCAAGCCTTTTTTCCTGCCGACTATAAAATTCCGGTTAAAGCAGCAAAAGTGGTTTACAGCCGTCCACAGCTTAAAGGACGCACATTAAGCGAACTAGCTCCTGCTGGAAAAGTATGGAGAACTGGAGCTAATGAAGCTACTGAAATCACTTTTTACAGTGATGTAAAATTAGGTAAAACTAAAATCCAAGCTGGAACTTATTCACTATACACCATTCCTGAAAAAGACAATTATACCGTTATTATCAACAGAAGCATCAACGTTTGGGGCGCTTATAATTATAAAGCTGAAAATGATGTTGCCAGATTAAGTGTTCCTGTTACACAAGATGAAGAATCTCTTGAAGCCCTTTCCATGGTTTTTACTCCAGCTGATAAAGGTATGGTGCTAAACATTGGATGGGATAAAACTCGTATTGCGATTCCTTTTACTGAATAAAGCTTTCTTAACCGCAAAGGGCGCTAAGATTTCGCAAGGAAACGCAAAGAATTATAAAACTCTGCGAACTTAGCGTAAAACTTAGCGCCCTTTGCGGTAAAAAACCTACCTCCTAAAAATCAAATTTATAATTAGCTCCTACCAACACCTGAAAACCTTGAACTGGATAATTCATCCATTTTTGGTAGGATTTACCCGTCATATTATTTAACTTAATAAATCCTGTAAGCTGCGAATTGTGCTTGTAACCTAGATGCGAATTGACATCAAAATAACTCCCTAACTTCACTGGAGAACCCACTGGCATTAAATCAGTATTGGTTTTTAAATCTTTCCGTTCACCCACATAAAACGCCTTTGCTCCAGCAAACCATTTCGGTGTAATATTAAAATCAATGGAAGAATTAACTTCTACAGCAGGCAAATTCCAAGCTTCTTGTTCGAAGCTATTTTTGTAACTACTAAAAGTTCCACCTATTGCAAAACTTACATTTTCTGAAAAATCAGCTTTCAAATCTCCCGAAAAACGAAAGGTTCGTACATCATCATAAACCACTTGAAATGAGTTTCCAAAAGCATAATTTTCATTTGCCGTATTTTCTGTGTAATCATTACTTCTAAATAAAGCTTTGTTTCGCTCATTGTTATAAGAACCACGAAGATTATAACTTACACTGGAAGCTAACTTTCCTTTTAATCCAGCAAAAATATCATATTGTCTATCTGTAGGCGCAATCAATAATGTAGGAGACAAAAACGGATTTTCTTTTACAAAATCCATATACGAATTTTGCTCCAAAGCTCCTTCGGCTCCTGCGTAGAAAATCATTAAATCGTCTACCACTGGATAAGAAACATTGATATTTGGATAAATTAAAAACTGATTATTGCTTCCTTCTCTATCGATACTATAAAACAACGAAGCTCCCAATTTTACATTCCAACCATTTTCCTGAATAACGAAACTTGGCGAAATTCCCAAATTAGTAAAACCGTATTTTACAGCTTCGGTATTTGTATTGGTATAATTTTTATCAAAACTACCATCTACATAATCCACAATAAAATCTGTTTTTACAAATTGATTTGCAACATCAAATTGTAATGATGGTTTAACATAAAACCTATTTTCAGAAGAACCATAACTATCAGAAAAATGACTAAATTTCATTGCTGCTTCTTTAAAAGCACCTTCATTAAAACGCATTTTTCCTCCTAATGAAATTCCGCTGTAGGCATGTTTTGTATCGATACCTGCAATCAATGAATTTCTATCTGAAGCACTCAATGTACTTCCAAAATCAGTTGGTAAACCAAACCAATTATAGACTTGGTTTTGATAGCCTAAATCAACATTCCATGACATCGTATCATAGTTCGCACCATAAGTAGCATCTAAAGACGTATCGTAAAACCAGCTATCCAACGGTACATCATTCACTCCTCCACTAGAAGAAAAATGCCTAAACATTCCACCTACATAATCATTGCTTCCTAATTCCTTATTAACAAATAATTCAGCATTTAGATTCCCATAATTTCCATATCCAAAAGTAGCGTAGTTATTATAGAATTTCTCTTGCGCTTCCTTATCAACGCCTTCTGCTTTTCCTTTAGCAGGAGCAAAAGTGGATGCTACAGGAAAAGAGAAAATAGAATAATTGATAGTTTCTTTTTTAGCATTTCCGTCGTCATCAAGAACTGGAGATTCCTGAATTTTTGAAGCATCAGAAATGGTTGGCGTGTACGGTTTTACAATATTTACCTCTTCTGATCCGATGTTGCTTTCTTTCTTTTGAGCGAAAGAAAACTGACTTAATAAAAGACAGAACGATAATAGACAAAAAGACAATAGATAACGAAACGGATAGATGATATATGATTGAGTATTTAACATAAATTATTGGTTTAATGTATTTTGAAATGACATTGTTGCTTTTTGAAATTCTTCTATTTTGTTTTCAATATGTTGAGACAAATCATCTGAAACATAACTTTGACTTTTAGCCAACAACAGTTGCGTTTGAAGTTCGAACGAGGAACCTAAAGAAATATCTAAAAAATGACTAAAGGATTTGTTCGTTCTGCTTGAACCTTCTGCAATATTAGAAGGCATAGAAACAGAACATCTATTCATTTGACTTATCAAACCAAATTTTTCTGAACTGGGAAAACTTGAGGTTAATTTGAAAATTTGCCCCGCCAATTCCATTGCCATTTGCCATATTTTTAGTTTTTTAAAATTATGTCTTTTAAATTCACTCATAATTATTTTTTCTATTATCTATTCGTCTATTATCCAACCGTCTAATTTTTAATTGATGAATTGGTTTTAGACTCTTCTGATTTAATTCGACCTAATTCCGTTTGAGCTTCTGCAACCACTTCTGGAAAATCAGAGAAATTTTGAATAACACTTTCTAAGATGTAGGTTGCCTGAAAACTATCTTTTAATCCGTAAAAGTTTTTAGCCATTAAAACTAATCCTTTGGCACCATAAAAACGGTAAGAAGCATAATTTTTAGCTAATTTTTGAACCACAGTATTTGATGCTTCAAATTGGGCTTCCTTATTTTTAAAATAAGCATCATAAAACAACGCTTCTGCTGCCAATTCTCCTTTTGCAATCAAAAGAACTTTTGCGTAAGCTGCTTTGGCCTTAGCTTCGTCTCCTGTTTGTATAGCCGAACGCCCGATGATAATTTGCGCATCACTTTTTACATTATCGTCTATTTTTGGATTATTCAACACCTTATCAGCATAAACTACTGCGTTCGAATACTCTTTATTTTCATAATAACTTTTCATCAAATTTGATTGTGCAAAAACTTTATTCTGGAACAAATCGGCTTCATTTTCTAAACGAAGTAAAACCGGAATTGCTTTGTCTTTTGAACCATTATCTAATAAAATTTGCCCCAATCTTGTTAAAGATTGTTCCGTAAATTCGTTTCTAGGCTGATTGACCACATATTCATAATTGGGTAAGGCTTTGTCTTTTTGACCTTCGGCATAATAGGCTTGCGCCAAATTAAAATTAGCTTTCAAAGCGTGAATGCCGTTTGGAAAACTCGAAATATAAGCTCTAAAACCAGATATCGCCTGAGAATTATTATTTTGTTCAAATTGTTTCATTGCCGATTCGTAAGTGTCGTTATCCAAATCAGCATCCGTAACTGCAACAAAATCTAATGTTCTAACCCAGATAGCATATTCACTGACTTTTCCGCTATCAACATAAATCAATCTTGCCGTAGCAACTGCCTCTAATGCTTCAGGAGTTTTAGGATATTCGGCAGCTACTTTTTTGAATTTCACTAAAGCATCTGAACTTCGGTCTGAATTATAATAAACCAATCCCTGACGCAAAATAGCTTTTGCAGTAAATACACTATTTTTATATTCGTTTATCAATCGATCATAGGTTTTTAAGGCTGAATCTTGTTTGTCAGTTGCCACATACGTATTGGCTAATTCGAACAAAGCATCATCACGATAATTTGTTTTAGGATAAGCCTGCACAAATGCATTCAATTCTTCAATTTTCTTGTCATTTCGAGACACAAAACCATAACAAAGTGCTTTTTGATAATAAGCATAATCCGCATCTACACTCTTCAATTCAATTACCTTATTATAGGCATCCATTGCTGGCCAATATTTAGAAGTCACAAAACGACAATCAGCTAAACGCAAATAAGCATCAGTCACTCTTGTTTTATCATTACTAACTTTGTCTATAAATTTCTGGAAGGCATCACCTGCTGCGTCATATTCTTTCAGCTTAAAATACGCATAAGCTACATTATAATTACTGTTTTTAAATTCAGGCGTTAAAGCCGCTGCCGACATTCCAATAAACTGTTTGAAACTCAACAGTGATTTGTTATATTCATTCAACACATACTCTGTTTCTCCTTTCCAGAAAGTGGCTCTTGCCGTAAATTCGGCATCAACTGTATTCCCTAAAGATTTTTGAAACATTGCTAAAGCTTCTTGATACTTTCTATTAGTGTAGGATTCTAAACCACTGTAAAAAGTCACTTTTTGATAAGCTGATTTGTTTTCTGGAGTTTTGTTTTTTTCCAATAAAACTAAAGCTTCTTTGTAATTTTTAGAAGAAATATAAGAATCAATCAATAATTTTTCAACAACCGAACGGCTGGAACTATTTGGATATTTATTGATAAAACCTAACAAAACTGAAGGTACACTTTGATAAGAATTCCCTAATTCATAACTTAATTTAGCATAATTCAAATAAGCATCTTCCTGAATTGCCGGATCAAATGGCATTTCGGAAGCATTTTTAAACGCATTCAATGCCTGTGGTTTTTTATCTAATTTAAGGTAACTTTCACCTAAATGATAATACGCATTTTGTGCTACACCGTCTTTTCCACCAACAATTTTATTGAATTGAGCAATGGCACTTTCAAAATTATTTTGTTTGTAATACGCATAACCCAACAGGTAATAATCGGTATTGTTCCATCGTCCAGCTTTCCCTTTGTAAGCCACTAAATACGGAATGGCTTCGTTGTATTGCTTTAAATTAAAGTAGCTTTCGCCAATAATTTTATTCAATTCTGATTTTTCAGCAGGAGTAGATTTTGCCATCGCTTTTTGTCCTAGCTCGATTGCTTTTTCAAAATTCCCTGATTTAAAATTCATGTCAGCTTGGTAGTACGACAATTTTTCTGCGTATTTTTCATCACCAGAAACAGCTTCAAAATATTTATTGGCTTCCTGATAATTATCACCCTCATAAGCCATAAACCCTAAATAATATTTGGCTTGAGGCCCATAAACTTCTGATTTTAATACTTTATTGAAATAAGTTGTTGCCTCTTTTTTGTTTTTGGAACTAAAAAAACTATAGCCTTTTTGGAAATTAAATCGGTCTTTATCGGCTGCACTTAATTGGCTTTCATCTACTTTTTCAAACCAGTTCAAAGCTTCCGAATAATTTTTCTGATTGAAATAATGGTGTGCTACTTCAACATAAGCTTGATTGCTTTTAGAACTTGTAGGATACTCTTCTAAGAACGATTCCATCAACACATCAGCATTGGCATGACCTAATCGAACAGCGCAACTAGCTTCATAGTACGCACAATCCGATTTGATTTCCTCCTCTTTCGTTGCTGCTTTTACTTTTTCGAAAATAAATTGAGCCGATGCATATTGATTGTCCTTGAACAATGAAACTGCTCTATTATAATCTTTTAAATCACTAGTATATATTGTTGATTTCTGTGCTGTAAGCGTATTGGTTTTAACAAAAACCAGCAAAAAAAAGAGCCAAGAAAGTTTGCGCATTTTATTTATTTTTTAATAGTCAAATATATCATATTATAGGGTCTATAACGTGACAATAATTGGTTTTATTATGAACAAATATTTTAACAAAGCATAAAAAACCTTGAATTGATATTGCTATTTCATAATTGATAATTACTTTTACGCCTTAAACAAACGCTAATTATGTCTCAAGCTATCCTGTCATTAAAAAACGCAACCATCTATCAAGAAGATAAAGTAATCTTATCGAATGTGAATCTGGAAGTCAACCGCGGAGAGTTTTTATACCTTATTGGAAAAACAGGTTCTGGAAAAAGTAGTTTTATGAAAACGCTTTATGCTGATTTACCCTTGACCGAAGGCACAGGACATATTGTAGATTTTGATTTAGACACACTTAAAGAAAATGACATTCCGTTTTTAAGACGTAAAATTGGAATTGTTTTTCAGGATTTCAAACTACTTCCCGATCGTTCTATTCAAGACAACATGCTTTTTGTTCTTAGAGCTACGGGTTGGTCTGACCAAAATGAAATGGAACGAAAAATAGAAGAAGTTTTAGACAAAGTAGGAATGAAAAACTACGCTCAAAAAATGCCGCACCAAATTTCTGGTGGAGAACAACAGCGTGTAGCTATCGCAAGAGCATTATTGAACGACCCTGAACTTATTCTTGCTGACGAACCTACAGGAAACTTAGACCCACAAACAAGCGTTGAAGTTTTGGATGTTTTGAAAAAAATTAATGCTAACGGAAAAACCATTATCATGGCAACACATGATTATGCTTTATTGATGAAATTCCCTTCGAAAACTTTAAAATGTGAGGACGCTAAAATTTTTGAAGTAGTGCAAAGAACCGTTTAATTCACAACTATTTACCACTTTCCAAAGCAGGTAAATGCCATTTGTACTTAACAGCTAACAATCGGATACTAATTACAATTGATACAGTTGTGATGTAAATAATCTCATCGTTAAGCTGAAAATATTTGAGCATAAAAAACAATATTCCACCAAGAATACAAATGGTAGCATAAATCTCTTTACGAAAAATAACCGGAATTTCATTGCATAAAATATCCCGAATAACACCACCAAAACAAGCGGTGATCGTTCCCAAAGCGATACAAATAATAGGATGCAGGCCAATTTCAATCCCTTTTCGCAATCCTGTCAAGGTGTAAACACCAAGACCAATGGTGTCAAAAAGAAACAAAGAAGTTCTTAATTTGTCGAATTTCTTTCGAAAAACAACTGCCAAGACAAAACCAATAATAATCATATAGACATATTCCAAATTCATCATCCAACCCACTGGAGTCTTTCCAATTAAAATATCTCGCAAAGTACCTCCTCCCACCGCAGTCACAAAAGCAATAATAAAAACGCCAAAAGGATCTAACTTCTTCTCCATTGCAGTCAAAACTCCCGACATCGCAAAAGCCATTGTACCCAAAATTTCTAATACACTAAACATACTTTTTTATTTAAATAGGAATTTTAAGCAAATTAACGCAAAACAACACAGTTAAATAATCAAAAACATATTATTCTACTCAATAGGAGAAAATTTTAAATAGCTATTTTACAAAACAATTATTGTCTGTGTATCTTTGCGTGTATTTAATCCTAAATTTTGCAACCCTTGAAACAAATTACATCCATTCAAAATCCATTGATAAAATCTTTAGTATTATTACAAGAAAAAGCCAAAAACCGCAAACAAACAGGTACTTTTTTAATTGAAGGAGTGCGCGAAATTTCATTAGCCGTAAAAGGAAAATACGAAATTGAAACTATACTTTTTTATCCTGAAATTTGTAACGAAACAACAGCTAGAAAATTAGCTCCAAATGCAGAATTAATCGAAATAAACAAAGATGTATTTCAAAAATTAAGCTACCGCGATACTACAGAAGGTGTATTGGCTGTAGCCAAATCAAAATCATTGCAACTTTCTGATTTAAAACTTTCAGCAACTCCATTGATTTTAGTTGCCGAAGCTCCCGAAAAACCAGGAAACATTGGCGCTCTTTTACGAACTGCCGATGCTGCTAATCTGGATGCTGTAATTATCGCTAACCCAAAAAGCGATTTATACAACCCAAATATTGTTCGCTCCAGCGTAGGTTGTTTGTTTACTAACCAAATTGCAACTGCCACTACATCTGAAATCATTTCTTTTTTAAAAGAGAAAAACATCAATTTTTACTGTGCGACTTTGCAAAATTCGACAAGTTACCACACCCAAGATTTCACAAAACCAACCGCATTAGTGGTTGGAACCGAGGCTACAGGATTGACTCAGGAATGGCGTGATGCCGCTACACAAAATATCATTATCCCAATGCAAGGAGAAATAGACAGCATGAATGTTTCGGTTGCCGCAGCCATATTAATATTCGAAGCTAAAAGACAAAGAGGTTTTTAGATTTTAGAATGCACATTTTACACTAAGGACTAAGGACTGAAAATTAAGGACTAAAAACTAAATTTCAAACTCTTGCATATATGCGAACTTATCGCTATTTTTAGAAAATGAACCTTGAAAGTATGACCGAAATAGATATCGAAAAAGAGAATAAAGCAATTGCTCAAGAATACAAAGAATTGCTTCGCATTAGTTACCAAACTTTAACCACAGAAGACAAAAAACTAATCCGAAAAGCCTTTGATGTTGCCGTAGAAGCACATAAAGATCAAAGACGAAAATCAGGCGAAGCTTATATTTTTCATCCTATTGCCGTGGCTAAAATTGTTGCTTCCGAGATTGGTCTTGGTGCCACTTCTATTGCCGCAGCTTTACTACATGATGTTGTAGAAGACACCCCAACTACAGTTAAAGATATTGAACGCATGTTCAATCCAAAAGTAGCCCAACTTGTAGAAGGTTTGACTAAAATATCTATCGTACAAAAAGACATGAATGTGTCTATGCAAGCCGAAAACTTCCGAAAGATGTTATTGACTTTGTATGATGATGTTCGTGTAATTCTAATAAAAATTGCCGACAGATTGCACAATATGCAAACCATGGAATCGATGGTGGATCATAAACAAGTCAAAATTGCCTCAGAAACCTTATATATTTATGCACCACTAGCACACCGATTAGGCCTATACAATATAAAAACCAAACTGGAAGATTTAGGTTTAAAATATACAGAACCTGCCATTTACAATGATATTATTAGCAAAATAAAGGAAACCAAAGAACAGCAAGACGCTTACATTAAAGACATCTCAGATGTTCTTAAAAACTCTTTAAACACCGAAGGTATTGATTACATTATAAAAGGACGTCCAAAATCCATTTATTCTATTCATCGAAAGATGAAAACACAAAACGTTACTTTTGATGAAGTTTACGACAAATTTGCACTTCGGATTATCTACAAATCAGCTCCTCACGATGAGAAATTTGTTGCCTGGAAAATATATTCCATTGTTACAGATCATTACAGACCGAGTCCGAGCCGTTTGAGAGATTGGATTTCGTCTCCTAAATCAACGGGATACGAAGCCTTGCATATTACGGTAATGGGACCAAAAGGACGCTGGGTGGAAATTCAGGTACGAAGTGAACGTATGGATGAAATTGCCGAAAAAGGATATGCTGCCCATTACAAATATAAAAATGGTGCTACCGAAGAAGGAGGATTAGATGTTTGGCTTAACTTACTGAGAGAAGCCTTAGAAAACCAGGAAACTAACGCTATCGACTTTGTAGAAGATTTCAAAATGAATCTATATTCAAAAGAAATCTATGTTTTTACACCAAAAGGAGACATCAAATCGTTGCCAAAAGGCGCTACTTCTCTTGATTTTGCGTTTAGCATCCACTCCGAAATTGGAATAAAAACCCGCGGAACCAGAGTCAATGGGAAATTAGTTCCCTTGAACTATGAATTAAAAAGTGGCGATCAGGTAGATATTATTACATCGCCCAATCAAAAACCTACAGCAAACTGGCTGGACTATGTAACCACATCCAGAGCAAAAAATAAAATTAGAAACGTTCTTAACGAAGACACTAAAAAAATTGCCGAAGACGGAAAAGAAGTATTAACCCGTAAATTAAAACACCTTAAGGTTACCCTAAACGAAGCGGTGATTAATGAATTAGTTAACTTTTTTCATCTTAAAACCAGTTTGGATTTGTTTTACAGAGTTGGAATTGGCACAATTGGCAACCAACAATTAAAAGATTTTGCTGCACAAAAAAGCAATACTTTAATTAATTTTTTCAAAAATAAAATTAAGCGTTCAGGCAATACTGCTGATACCGACATTCACAAGCAAGTGTTAAACAGTAATTATGATATGCTGGTTTTTGGTAAAGAGCAAGATAAATTAGATTACAAACTATCTACTTGTTGTAACCCGATTCCAGGTGACTTGGTTTTTGGATTTGTTACCATCAACGAAGGAATAAAAGTTCACAAAAAAGACTGTCCAAACGCCATTTCTTTGCAATCCAATTATGCTTATAGAATTATGCCTGCCAAATGGATTGATTCTTCACAACAAGAATTTAAAGCCATTTTGAATATTACTGGAATGGACACCATCGGTCTTACTAACGAATTGACAAAAGTAATTTCAAACAACATGAACGTAAACATTCAAAGTATTTCTTTGAGTGGTGATGCAGGACTTTTTAAAGGTCAGCTAACGGTAGTGGTGCAAAACATAACCATTTTGAAAAAACTAATAGACAACATCAAAAAAATTGATGGAATTGACAGAGTAACTCGAGTTTACAAAAACTAAGTGCTTTCTTAAGTAGTATACTATTTAATTCTTTTTTGAGTTTAAAAGTATTTCCAGACAAAAAAGAATAAAATTATTCTCTTATAAGCACTTAAACTTGAAAACTATTAAAATAAAAATTTATCTTTGCCAAATATGACACTCATTTCCACAAATAACAACAAAAACCAAGAAATTGTAAAAAACGTTTTTACAATGTATCTTGAAAAAAACGGGCATAGAAAAACACCTGAGCGTTACTCTATACTTCAGGAAATCTATGAAAGCGAAGAACATTTTGATATTGAAAACTTATATATCAAAATGAAAAATAAAAACTACCGTGTCAGTAGGGCTACGCTATACAATACGATAGAATTATTACTTGACTGTGCTTTGGTACGCAAGCACCAATTTGGGCAAAACCAAGCGCACTATGAAAAATCCTATTTTGATAAACAGCACGATCATATCATTATGACCGATACTGGCGAAGTGATTGAGTTTTGTGACCCAAGAATACAAACCATAAAAAAAACAATCGAAGAGATTTTTGATTTAGATATTACTAATCATTCGTTGTATTTCTATGGAACTAAGAAAAGTCCAAAAACCAGCGAACAACAAGAAGACGAAAATCAATAAAAAACATTTAGTTTAAATAAAGGCGGTACTAATTTACCTCCAAAACGAATTAACGAAAATAAATAAATTAAAAATGACCGTAGATTTATTACTAGGATTACAATGGGGAGATGAAGGAAAAGGAAAAATTGTTGACGTTCTTACCTCAAATTACGATATTATTGCGCGTTTTCAAGGAGGTCCAAATGCCGGACATACTTTAGAATTTGACGGAATAAAACATGTACTTAGAACCATTCCTTCTGGGATTTTCCATAAATCAGCGGTAAATGTTATTGGAAATGGTGTTGTAATTGATCCTGTTGTATTTCAAAAAGAAATTGAAGGATTGGCAAAATTCAACATCGATATCAAAAAGAAATTAATCATCTCTAGAAAAGCACACTTAATTTTACCTACGCACCGTTTATTAGACGCTGCTTCTGAAGCTTCTAAAGGAAAAGCTAAAATTGGTTCTACACTTAAAGGTATTGGACCAACTTACATGGACAAAACAGGTAGAAACGGCCTACGTGTAGGAGATATTGAATTAGTAGATTTTAAAGAAAGATACCGCGCTCTTGCTGACAAGCATGAAGCTATGATTGCTTTTTACGGAGTGGAATTACAATACAATCTAGAAGAATTAGAAACTGAATTTTTTGAATCTATCGAAGAAATTAAAAAATTAGATTTCATCGATAGCGAAGAATACATGTACCAAGCACAAAAAGCGGGTAAATCAATTTTATGCGAAGGAGCTCAAGGTTCATTATTAGATGTTGATTTTGGAACTTATCCTTTCGTAACATCTTCTAACACTACAGCTGCCGGAGCTTGTACAGGTCTAGGAATTGCTCCTAACAGAATCAAAGAAGTGTACGGAATTTTTAAAGCATACACTACTCGTGTAGGTAGCGGTCCTTTCCCTACTGAACTTTTTGACGAAGTAGGTGCTGCTATGGCAAAAGTGGGTAACGAATTTGGTTCGGTTACCGGAAGAGCAAGACGTTGTGGATGGTTAGACTTAGTAGCCTTGAAATACGCTGTTCAAGTAAACGGAGTAACTCAATTAATGATGATGAAAGGTGACGTACTTTCTGGTTTTGATACTTTGAAAATATGTACTGAATACAATTATAAAGGAAAAAACATTGCTCACTTTCCATACAATGTGGAAGAAGAAAATGTTACTCCAATTTACAAAGAATTCAAAGGATGGAAACAAGATTTAACAGGAATGACTACTTATGAGGAATTGCCTATTGAATTAAAAGAGTACATCGAGTTCATTGAAAAAGAATTGGAAGTGCCTATCAAAATTGTTTCTGTTGGTCCAGACAGAAAGCAAACCATTATGAAATAATAAGTAACGCTCTGATTTTTCAGGGCGTTTTTTTATATGTCTAAATAAAAAGTCAAATCGCAAATTCGCAAATTATTTTTTGCTATTACATTTTTAATTTGCGTTAATAAAAAACAACAAATGAACAACCCAAAAATAACTATACAAAAAACAGAATTACTTTCAGATAACTGGTACATTTTAAACAAAGTAACTTTTGATTACCAAAAAACAGACAATAGCATTATTACACAACAAAGAGAAGTCTACGATCGTGGTAACGGAGCTGCCATTTTACTTTATAACAAAACTAACAAAACTATTATTTTAACCCGTCAGTTTCGTTTACCAACCTACTTAAATGGAAATAAAAGCGGAATGATGGTAGAAGTTTGTGCTGGATTATTAGACCAGGACGAACCTGAACAATGTATTATTAGAGAAACAGAAGAAGAAACCGGTTACCGCGTTTCTAAGGTTAAAAAAATCATGGAAACCTATATGTCTCCAGGAGCCATAACCGAAATACTCTATTTATTTGTTGCCGAATATGATGCTTCTATGAAATTCAGCGAAGGCGGCGGATTAGAACACGAACAGGAAAATATTGAAGTGATAGAAATGCCATTCGACCAAGCTTTTGATAGGATTGAAACTGGTGAACTAAAAGATGCAAAAACGATTATGTTGTTGCAATATGCTAAGATTAATTTGGGCTTTTAAGCCGTTGCTTTTCACATGGCTATAAAGCATTATACTGCATTCACACAAAGTTAAAATATCCAATTTTTACTTTTTTTGACATTACAGCTCCTTTTTTTCATTCTGAAAAAGTATATATTTACAAATTAAAAAAAACAAATATCGGTTTGCTAAAAACGTATCTAGATGAAGATTTATATTAAAAACATGGCATGCGAAAGCTGCAAAGTAGTAGTCAAAGAAGCTCTTGAGGAACTAGATTTGCATCCTTTAAAAATAGAACTTGGAGAAGCTGATATCAAAGAAGAAATAAGCATTGAAAAAAAGAGAGAACTAAATTCAATTTTACAAAAAGTTGGACTCGAACTTATTGAAAGTAAAGGAGGGATTTTAATCGAAAAAATCAAAAACCATTGTCAAGAATACATCAACAGTGATAAGGCTGAAAAAATTAATCTATCAGATTATTTAGCTGAAAAAATAGACTTAGATTACAATTACCTATCAAACGCTTTTTCTGAAGTAACTTCGAATACAATAATCAATTACACCAACTTACTCAAAATGGAGAAAGCGAAAGAAATGATTTTGTTTGAAGAATATAATTTTTCTGAAATTGCAACTAAACTTCATTTCAGTAGCCTTTCGGCTTTTTCGACACAATTTAAAAAAATAACCGGTTTTAGTCCCACTCATTTTAAGAATTTAAAAGAAAAAAGAAGGAAAGCAATACAAGAACTTAACAAAGATATTAAAGAGAAAAAACAATAAAATTTATAAATTTCTACCAAAAAAGGTGAATTTTTATTGGCTTTTAAAAGATACATTTACATACTAAATTTGAAACAAAATGAGTAAAATAAGTATCTTTTATGCTGATGATGATGATGACGATTTAATTTTTTTTAATGATGCTGTAGAAAGCGCCACGGATAATTCTAATGAATTAGTAAAACTTCATATTCATAAAAACGGGGAAAACCTTCTAAATAGCATTAAAGAAAATAAACCTCAAAATGGAGTCGTTTTTTTAGATATAAACATGCCAAGAAAATCTGGATTTCAGTTTTTGCAAGAGATACGTAGCGAACCAAGTATCAATGAATTTCCAGTAATTATTTACTCTACGAGTTCGAACAAGTCAGACATTGATTTAAGTCTCAATCTTGGAGCTAACTTTTACGCTATTAAACCGCACACATTCGGTGACTTGATAAAAATGATTCAAAATGTAATGAATATCAATTGGAACAATCACAAGGTCGATGTGAATAATTTTCTGTTGATAAAGTAAATCAAAGTAAGTAAATACCATAAAAAAGGGAATTCAACAGTATTGAATTCCCTTTTTTATTTGAATCATAATTTCGCTTACTTATTAGGCTGTGGCGTCATTCTTAAATAATATTTAATGCGATTGAATCCTTTTGGAAACTTCGCTGGAATATCTTCATCTTTTATCGTTGGCGAAATAACCACGTCGTCACCATCTTTCCAGTTGGCTGGTGTAGCCACACTATAATTAGCCGTTAACTGCAAACTATCAATAACACGTAGCAATTCGTCAAAATTTCTACCTGTTGAAGCGGGATAGGTCAAGATTAATTTTACTTTTTTATCTGCCCCAATAATAAATACGGAACGAACTGTAAAAGTATCATTCGCATTTGGATGAATCATGTCATACAAATCTGCTACTTCTTTGCTCTCGTCAGCGATAATTGGGTATTGTAAAGTTACATTTTGCGTTTCCTCGATGTCTTTAATCCAGTTTAAATGCGATTCTAATCCATCCACACTTAATGCAATAACCTTGGTATTTCTTTTTTGGAATTCAGGAAAATAATTGGCTACAGTTCCTAGTTCTGTGGTACAAACTGGTGTAAAATCAGAAGGATGTGAAAATAAAACACCCCAGGAATCACCTAACCATTCGTGAAATTGTACTTTCCCTTGTGTCGTTTCTGCTTTGAAATCTGGAGCGATGTCTCCTAAACGTATTGTTGCCATTATATATCTTTTTTTAATTCCCAATAAAGTTAATCAAAAAAACACCTATAGACGTTTTTAATAAGAATAAAGATTTGTTAAAGGAAAAATAGCTTTACTTGGTACGTTTTATTTTGATAGGACTTTGGCGGGAATCAAATACATCAAAAACCTCAACAGTATTGCTATCTTCATTTATCCAATAAATAATCTTGTAATTATTGTAAACTAAATAACAATATTCATTCGAACTATTTTCTAAATATTCTTCTATTTGCCCAATTCATGGGTGCTTTTTTCATGATATTAGTTTTTTAATTATTAGCATAACACCAAAATAGATTTTACAAATATATTTTTAAATATTTGATAGTTTTTAATTATCAACATGCTTTCAATATAATTTATTTATAGAAAATATCTTTCTAAAAAAGTCCCTCTAAAAATAAAAACAACATAAATAGCCCTGATGGGAATGGAAATCCTCCCGATTTTTCATCGGGAGATTGCAATGAACAGCAGGAGAAAAAATTGTTTTGAAAATGTATCGTTCTGCTCCTAAAAAAGAACACTTCCCTTTAAATATACTGCAAAACAAAATACCAAAAAGCCAGTGTAATAAAAGAAATAGGAATCCCAAAACCAATCATCATACTACTCAATCTCGGTTTTAAACCGTGAGAAGTAGCTAAAATACTCGCCATAATCATAGGTGCCATGGCGGCTTCAATAATGGCAACTTGAATCATTAATCCGTGTTGCTTTAAGATAACAACGTACAATACAAACAAAATTGCTGGAGTAATGACTAATTTATATGCCAATCCGATCCAAAGAAATCTCCAATGCTGACTTCGGCTATCAAAATGCAATTGTAAGCCCACAGAAATCATAGCTAGTGGGGTAAGCAAACTGCCTAATTTTTGAAAAGCCAATTGGAGATAATCATGAAAATCCAAAGTCAATATATTAGCCATACATGCCAATAAAAAACAAATAAAAGGAGGAAACAACAAGACTTTTTGGGCAATTTTAGCACCGCTTGTGGCTTCTTTAGAATATAATGTTGCTACAACAACCGCTATAGTAGAAAGCACCACAAATGTTCCTGGCTGATCGACCAAGATGGCCATTTTTAATCCTTCGGAGCCGTACAACGCATTAACAATAGGATAGCCTAAAAACGATGTGTTTCCCAAACCCGCAGTTATAATCAAACAACCTACTAATTTTTTAGACCAACCGTACTTTTTCCCTAAAAAACGAAATAAAAAGAATGCTATGGTAAATCCTATCCAAGTAACGCCAATTAGATACAGTAATTCATTATCCCAACGAACTTTTGGGATATAATACAATGCCAAGGCCGGAAGACAGAAGTAAACAACAAACTTATTTATTAGCTTATAGCTATCAGAAGGAAACCATTTAATGCGTTGCAGTGCAACACCTATAAGCAAATAGACAAAAATTAGAATAATATTAATCATAATACCGCAAAGATATTTACTAATTTACTAGTATCATAAACATATCAATAATATCACAAGACAAATACAATAGTTAAAAAACGTTGAGAATATTTGTGGTTAAATTTTAGCCACAGATTCAACAGATTTCCACAGATTAACTTTAAAAAACTTAGCGTAACTATATTTTTACTTTGCGAATCTTTGCGGTAAAAAACTTTTCGGTTAAATTTTAGCCACAGATTCAAAAGATTTCCACAGATTAACTTTAAAAAAACTTAGCGTAACTTTGTTTTTACTTTGCGAATCTTTGCGGTAAAAAAACTTTTCGTTTAAATTTTCGCCACAGATTCGATAGATTTCCACAGAGTAACTTTAAAAAAACTTAGTGTAACTTTGTTTTTACTTTGCGAATCTTTGTGGTAAAACAAAAAACTTTGTGGTAAAAAACAAGCACTAAGTTTCCTCCGAATGTATTATTTTTACAAAAAGCATTCTGTATTTTGAAAAAAGATAAGCCCAACTCAGCCGAAAACCAAGACAGTCCTGAAATTTTCAATAAAACCGTCTTGAAAAAAATCCTGCAAGCACGAATGGCGCAACCCAGCACCGAAGAACTAATTTCAGGTATTCTAGCTGGAAAAATTAATGCGTTGAGCAGAGCTATTACCTTAATTGAAAGCAGCAATCCCAATCATTTTTCGAAAGCCAATGAAATTATCAATGCCTGTTTACCACATGCCAATCAATCCATTCGAATAGGAATTACAGGAGTTCCCGGAGTGGGAAAAAGTACATTTATAGAAGCTTTTGGAAAACATCTAAGCAATCAAGGCAAAAAAATAGCTGTACTAACGATTGACCCAAGCAGTTCAAATTCACATGGAAGTATCCTGGGAGACAAAACGCGGATGGAAGAATTAGTAAAAGATCCCAATGTTTATGTGCGTCCTTCGGCATCAGGTGAAACATTGGGCGGAGTAGCTCGCAAAACTAGAGAAACCATTATACTTTGCGAAGCCGCTGGATTTGATACTATTATCATCGAAACAGTAGGCGTTGGACAAAGTGAAACCGCTGTTCATAGTATGGTTGATTTCTTTTTGCTATTACAAATTACTGGAGCTGGTGATGAATTGCAAGGTATAAAAAGAGGCATTATGGAAATGGCAGATGCTATTGTAATCAACAAATCGGATGGAGATAATATTCAAAAAACAGCATTAGCAAAAACCGAATTGGGCCGTGCATTGCATCTTTTCCCTTCAAAAAAATCAGGATGGACTCCAATTGCTACAACTTGTAGTGCCAAAACAAATGAAGGAATTACTGCAATAGAGCAAATGATTTCAAAATACATAGAACAAACAAAAAACAATGGCTCATTCGACTCCAAAAGAGCGGAACAAAATGAATTTTGGCTTTTAGAAACCATTAACAATCAATTAAAACAAGACTTTTTCAATCATCCTGCTATCCAAAATGAATTAGAACAAACTAAAAAAGCGGTGCAAAACAATGAATTTTCACCGTTTGCAGCCGCTCAATTATTATTGGAAACTTATTTTAAATCAAAAACTTAATCGTCTTCGTAACGTTCCATTTCTCTATCATAAAAAGCATTGGCTTCTTCGATTAAACCTTCCATTTCGGCATTCAGTTCAGCTTCATCAAGATCTTCTGCTTCTTCCATAAATTCCACCTCATCATCTTTTAGATTAATGATAAATCTTGGATAATCTAAATGAATGATAAAAATATCATCAGGAAAATCGGTGTTGTCGCCAAGTAAAAATTTAGGTAATTCCATTCTATTTTTTAATTTAATTATTTTTTAAGTTGTTTTGTTTTATTCGAAAACAATCAACTAACTCTTATTTTTAATGTTTTTCTAAAATCAACTGTTTTGTTAATCTAATGAAGCGAATATACAAAAATAAAGCTGCTGTTGTTAATCCTGCCAAAAGTCCAATCCAAATTCCAACGGCTTTTAAATTAGTGTAAAAACCAAGATAAATAGAAACAGGAAAACCCACAACCCAATAGGCTACAAAAGTAATATACATGGGAATTTTAGCATCTTGCAAACCGCGTAATGCACCCAAAACCACTACCTGAATTCCATCAGAAATTTGGAAAACGGCTGCAACTAATAGCAATTGAGCCGCAATGGTAACTACTTCGGTATTGGCTACCAAATCGGCTGTATTATTCATATCAACAAACAAGGCTGGCATTTGTTTATGAAATATCACAAAAAACAAGGCAAAGAAAACTTCTAATAAAACCGCCAATAAAAAGATAGAAAAAGCAACAATTTTCATTTTTTTATAATCACCCAACCCTTTTTGATTTCCAACTCTAATGGTAGCTGCAACGCTCAATCCCATGGCGAACATAAAAGTAAACGAAGCCAGACTCAACGCAATTTGGTTAGCCGCCTGATTGGCAATCCCTAATCGACCAGAAAGCCAAACCGCTCCAGTAAACAATGCCACTTCAAAAAACATTTGCATCGAAGAAGGAGCGCCTAATCGAATGATTTTTAGATTAATTTCTCGCTGTATTTTTTTCACAGAAAATCCATCAAAAAAAGAATGAAACTTAGCGTTTTTTTTCATCTTATAATGCATGTAAGCTAACATTACAAAACGGGAAACGATAGTTCCAATGGCGGCACCAACAATTCCCAGTTCAGGAAAAATCCAAATTCCGTAAATGAAAATATAATTCAAAACCACATTAACCACATTTCCTAAAATAGTAGCCCACATGGAATATTTAGTTTCGCTCATCCCATCAGCAAATTGCTTGTAACCCTGAAAAATAATCAATGGCACTAATGAAAATGCCACAATATCCAGATAGGGCTTAGACAATTCGACCACATTTTCGGGTTGTCCCATAAATGCGATAAGCTGTTTCGCAAAAAAGACCAATACAAACAGGAAAAAGCCTAAAAAAGTACACAAATACAAACCATGATGAAAAACGCTTCTGCCTTTTTCAATGTTTTGTCCGCCATCAGCTTCAGCCGCCAAAGGTGTTATGGCAGTCGAAAAACCAATTCCTAATGACATAGCCACAAACACAAAACTATTAGCCAAAGAAACTGCTGCTAATTCAGTAGGACCTAATTTCCCTACCATCACATTATCTACAATTCCTACAATAGTATGCCCTAGCATTCCTAAAATAATAGGATAGGCCAATCGTAAATTATAGGAGAACTCTTTGGTATAAGTAGCTAAAGTCACTTTATTTTTTTTAAGGCGACAAAGGTAAGCAGAAGCAAATCGATATCAAGGTTTGAACAGCATAATATTTTGGAGTTAAATTATCAAATTCAGTAATAAAACCTCATCAGTCAAAAAAACAAAAAATCAGACACAAATTGCACAAATTAACACAGATTTAGATAAATTAAATTACACGAATCTGCCTTAGGCAGATAAAAATTTTGTGTAATTTATTTTTAAATTAATTACTATTTGTGCCAATTCGTGTTAATTCGTGTCTAAAAATTGCTGTGCCCTTTACTCTGTTTACTTCAAATATTTTTTATCGGTCAGGGTTTTCATAAAATCAACTAATTGTTTTTTTTCAAAGCAAAGAAAGCTTGGTAATTTTAAAATAGTATGAAGTAAACATTACCAAAACTTAAAGAATAATTCTACTTTTTGAATTAAAAACCAAAAAACGAGACTCCTATTTTATCAAAACATTGCTTTTAGATTAGCACACATTAATTACTACATTATTTTATAAAAAACAAGACTTTGCAGTACATTGACAGTCAATGATTCATACTATTTTAATGTAAAAAAGCAATAATTACCACAACATTTAAAAACAATTAACGTTTTTTAGCACTAGTACAACCTTTTATGGATGTGATTGAACAAACGATAATAAAAATTTAATTATTTAAAACCCTCAAATTATGAAAACTACAAAGAAAATAACCGCTGCCTTTTTATTTGCACTGGCATTATTTACTATTAATGGAGCAAAAGCTCAGGAAACTGCAAAATACAATCCAGGATTCCGACTTGGTTTTGGTTTAAACGCTGGTTATGCCACCGAAGATCCATACAAATTAGCCTTAGGTGCTGATGCTCGTTTGCAATATGATTTAACAAAAAGATATTCGATAACCTTAACTACAGGTTTCAATAACATTTTTGTGAGCGAAAATGATGGTGACGATTTAGGTTTCATTCCAGTAAAAGCAGGTGTAAAAGCTTTTGTGTGGAATGACCAATTTTATTTAACTGGAGAAGCTGGTGCTGCATTTGCTGTAACTAATAATTACAACGATACTTCTTTGCTATTAGCTCCAGGAATTGGATATGCAACTAAATACATTGATATTTCAGCCCGTTATGAACACTATTCTGATTTCCCTACTGTTAATAATGATGGAAGTGCAGGAAAAGGTTTTGGTCAGGTAGCCCTTAGACTGGCTTATGGTTTTAAATTGTAAAGCCAAAGTACCTGTTTAAAATTCATCAAAATTACATCCGCCGCGGCGGAATGGGGTAATTAATTTTGATGAATTTTAAAAAACCTAAAAAAGTATATTAAAAAAAAAGCTGACCGCTTTAAAAAGTAGTCAGCTATTTTTTTTTCATTCTTTACTCAATTGCTCTTTGTACATTGCAAAATTCATTTTGACCTTATCATCTAATTCTGGTTCCTTAATATCTGAAAATTGCTGCATGGTTTCCCATATAATTTTGGCTACTATATAACGACACATATCTTTATCATCAGCAGGAACTACAAACCAAGGCGCATTTTCGGTACTGGTTTTATTAATTGCTTCTTCATAATAGCTCATATAATCCTGCCAGCGTTCACGCTCTTTCAAATCTCCCGGCGAAAATTTCCAATGGTGTTCTTCCTCTTCTAAACGTCTTAACAAGCGCTTTCGTTGTTCTTCCTTACTCAAATGCAAATAAAACTTTAACACAATCGTTCCGTTTTGAGTAATGTGCTTTTCAAAATTTTTAATTTGCTCCATTCTATTTTCCCAAAACTGTGGCGTTACATCATCTACATTTTCTATTCCAGGCAAATTTTCGTTCAATAAATATTCAGGATGCACACGAGTAACCAAAACATTCTCATAATGCGTTCTATTAAAAACGGCAAATTTTCCTTTTTCGGGCAAAGCCAAATAATGTCGCCATAAATAATCGTGTTCTAATTCGGTAGAATTGGGCGTTTTAAAACTACTTACCACCACGCCTCGCGGATTAAATTCCTTAAAGACTTCCCGAATCAAACTGTCTTTTCCCGAAGTGTCCATGCCTTGTAAACAAATCAAAACGCCATATTTATTGTGAGCATACATCACATCTTGCAGCTCACTTAATTTCGCCTGAATCTTATCTAGCTTATCCCCCTTATCATCGTCACTGGCTTTATTAAATAAATTCGTTGGAATTTCAGACAAACTAATTGCCTTGATTACTTTAAAATCATCTGGATTAATCGACTTCATAAGGAATATTTTAACGTTACATTCTCAAATATAAGCAATAAATACTATAATTTTAGCCTTTTAAACCTCAATATTAGGAGCTATTTTCCGGTTATCCGCTATATCTTTAACTACTTAAAGAAAGTAGTTAAAGGATGTCGCTACTACCCGGGCTAGAAACCCGTTTTCAGAACAATATTTATGGAAAAATTCACACTCGAAATTCTATTTCACATCATCGGAATCGGTTCTGCTTCAGGACTTTTTTTCAAAGACAATTCCTTATTCGTTATTGGTGACAACAGCGGTTTTCTATACGAATACCTTATCGATTCGCAAGACTTAAAACGTCATCCGTTAATAGAAAATTCATCTGAAAACATACTCAAAAAAGACAAACCTGACTTTGAAGCCATGACTGCTTTTCAGGATACGCTTTACATATTTGGTTCAGGTTCTACCTCAAAAAGGAATTCGATGATCGAATTTGATTTGGCACAAAAAAAGAAATTCAAGACTAACAATCTAGTCAACTTGTATGAAGTAATGCAAAATTTTGCTTCCATCAAACCCGAAGAATTCAATCTCGAAGGTGCTGTTCACGATGGTGAAAACTGGTTTTTCTTTAATCGCGGAAACGGAATTTCAAACAAAAACATCCTTTTTAGTTTTCAAGCTAAAAAATTAGACCAAGAATTCAGTTTATTGTCAAATGATTACAAACTTCCAAAAATAAAAGGAGTCCGCACTAGTTTTACTGATGGCATATTGGTTGATAACAAACTCTATTTTTTGGCAGCAGCAGAAGATACGCAATCCACTTATGATGATGGCGAAGTACTGGGAAGCATCATTGGAAGAATTGATTTGGAAACCATGAAAATTGATTTTACCAAAAAAATCAGTGCAACTCACAAATTTGAAGGACTAACTCTTTACAAAAAAGACAATAAAAAAATTGAATTCTTACTTTGCGAAGACAAGGATACTGAGATACTCGAAACTACAATTTATAAATTATCACTCAATCTTAAATAATTATGACCGACTTAAAAAACAAAAATGCTCTGATTACGGGCGCAGGAAAAGGAATAGGAAAAGCCATTGCCATTGCATTAGCTAAAGAAGGTGTGAACATCATATTAGTAGCCAGAACGCAAGACGACATTGATGCTGTAGCATTAAAAATCAAATCTTTAAGAGTAAAAGTATTGGCTTTAACTGCTGATGTTTCCGATATTAATTCCATTAATGCAGCTGTGGAAAAAGCCTTAGCCGAATTTAAAACCATTGATATTTTAATCAATAATGCCGGAATTGCTGCTTTTGGAAAATTTATGGAACTGGAACCAACCGAATGGGAACGCATCATTAAGGTAAATTTAATGGGAACCTATTATACTACCCGTGCCGTTTTGCCTAATATGATTGAAAGCCAAACGGGTGATATTATCAATATTTCATCTACTGCTGGATTAGCAGGAAATGCTTTAACAAGTGCTTACAGTGCGTCTAAATTTGCTGTTCTGGGATTAACGGATTCGCTAATGCAGGAAGTTCGCAAACACAACATTCGAGTTACGGCTTTAACGCCAAGTACTGTGGCTACTGACATGGCTAAAGATTTAAAATTAACCGATGGAAATCCGGAGAAAGTAATGCAATCCGATGATATTGCCGAATTAATCATTGCTCAATTAAAACTCAACCGACGCGTATTTATTAAAAACAGTAGTATTTGGTCAACCAATCCTTAATTTTATAGAACACTTAAATAAACAAAACCATTAAGAAGTCCAATTGTATCAAGTATTACGCTTAATTTTATTGACTTCTTAATGGTTTAAAATGTTGAGAATCTGTCGTTCTTACTTTTTACCCTGAACCGTTTCTCTATTTTTTTGTTCTTTTAAAATAGTAGTAATATGAGGCTTTGTTTCTTTTTCGATATCACTTTTTGATATTTCCAAACTATTTGGGCTAGAAACTAACTGATACCAAGGTTTTGGTTGCCCAAATGGATAAGCACCAAAAACAATTACAGGAGTTCCCTTTACTTTTACGTTTTCATCATCCTGAAGTACCCATTCGTCAGCCCAGGTATATAACTTTTTAGCATCACTTTCCTGAAGTCTCAAACAAGAATGTGAAGCTGGATAACCCGGTAACTCATATTGATGCCATCCCACACCCAATTTATTTTCAATATTAAAGTTCCATTTTAAATCCCACTCGTCGTTAAAAGTACTAGTAGTCTCTTCGGCTTTCCAATTGCTAAAAAACAATCCTGTAGGCGTTTTATCTTTTTCCCTTCCCATGTTGGTTGGCCCAGTATAAATCAATTCTCCGTATTCATAAGCTCCAAATGTTTGTGTTGGATAGGAGAAGAAAATTATTTTACTGATATCTTTCAAATAAGGAACTTCAAGTGGAAAAGGCAAATAATACGCTAAATCTTCGGAAGTGTCATTTGGTACAACAATGGAATCTAATTTTTTAAGATTTGGCGCATCTGTTCTATTGATAGCATAAACAATATGCAATTGTGTGCTATCATTAGCTGTTTTTTCTAACCATTTTTGAGTGTTTTCAAAATGATACGAGATATTGTTTGGTTTCTTACGTTCAATTTTGACTACCTTTTCTTCATTTACTGTTTTATCATTCTCTTTACAAGAAAATAAAACAGAACAAACTAGTGCACTAAGTATAAATAATTTTGGCTTCATAATATTTCAATTTTAATAGTATAAAAGTACCTCATTTACACGGTTTCACCCTTATACAATTAATCTAAGAATTTATAAAATTTAAACTTTTGGAATTTAAAAAAAAGTTAAACCATGAAGAGATTTAAAAAAGTGAAAAACACTTCTAACCTTTTTTATCTTAATTTTTTTCATGGTTAAGAAAAGAAAAATGACTAATGTGGTAAAAAAGAAAAAACCATGAAGAGATTAAGTTTTACTAAGCTTTTACGCTTAATTTTCTTAATCTCTTAATGGTTTAAAAAATTATACGTTTAAACTAAAGCCGAAGCAAATTCCATTCTTACGCTTCCGTCTTCATCAATTTTAGTCAAATTGATTTGGTGCAAAGTATTCACCAATTCTGGATCCCAAGGCGTTTTTACTTTTACGTAATTCTCCGTAAAACCATGAATATAACCTTCTTTATTTTCACCTTCAAACAAAACTGTTCTGCTGGTTCCTAACTGACTTTCGTAAAAAGCACGACGTTTTTTAACCGATAATCCGCGTAACATTTTGCTGCGTTTTGCACGAACATTCGAAGCAACAACGCCTTCCATTTCGGCAGCTTCGGTATTATCACGCTCAGAATAGGTAAAAACGTGTAAATACGAAATATCCAAATCATTCAGAAAATGATAGGTTTCTAAGAAATGTTCATCGGTTTCTCCTGGAAAACCAACAATCACATCGACACCAATACAGGCATGCGGCATGACTTCGCGAATTTTATTCACTCTTTCAATATACACTTCACGCAAATAACGGCGTTTCATCAACTTCAGTATATCATTGCTTCCGGATTGCAACGGAATGTGAAAATGCGGTACAAACGTTCTGCTTTTCGAAACAAACTCAATTGTTTCATTCTTCAATAAATTCGGTTCAATAGACGAAATTCGCAAACGCTCAATTCCTTCCACTTCATCCAAAGCCTGCACCAATTCCAAGAACGTATGTTCGTGTTTTTTATTTCCGAATTCTCCTTTTCCGTAATCGCCAATATTCACTCCAGTAAGCACAATTTCTTTGATATTTTGCTTCGAAATTTCAGATGCATTTTTCAATACGTTCTGCAATTCGTCACTACGGGAAATTCCACGAGCCAGCGGAATCGTACAATAGGTGCATTTATAATCGCAACCATCTTGCACTTTCAGGAAAGCACGGGTACGGTCGCCAATGGAATAACTGCCTACATAAAAATCGGCTTCGGCAATCTCGCAGGAATGCACTTCGCCCATATCGTTTTTAGACAAATCGTTGATGTAATCGGCTAGTTTGAATTTTTCGGTAGCCCCCAGAACCAAATCAACGCCATCCACCGCCGCCAATTCTTCGGGTTTTAGTTGCGCATAACAACCCACCGCAGCAACAAAAGCTTTATCATTCAGCTTCATCGCTTTACGCACCACTTGTTTGAATTGTTTATCGGCATTTTCAGTCACCGAACAGGTATTGATGACATACATATCAGCCACTTCCTCAAAATCGACACGATCAAAACCTTCGTCTTGTAAGTTACGGGCAATTGTCGATGTTTCTGAGAAATTGAGTTTACAGCCTAAGGTATAAAAGGCTACTTTTTTGCGTTTTTCCATAAGTAAGCGCTATCTAATGAAATCGTTGTCAAAAAAATAGCGTGTGCAAATTTACAAACAAATGTGAGAATACCGTAATGAATTGAAATTTTATTGAAATCATCATTTGGGCGTGACCTCGTAGCTACAAAACCTCAATTTCAAATAACTCTCGTTTCTGCAACGAGGTCGGGCTATTCGCTCTATCTTTATGGCTTTGATAAAAAAGCCATAAAAGATGCCGGTACTATCCCTCACGCAAAACTGCTTTACGAGAATATTTTGACTACTCATTAACTTTTGTAGTTATTTATTGATATATTTGGAATGCAAAAAAAACATAACTCTTATTAAAAATTTGATTTTATGTGATTTTGTAACACTATATACATTAACTCAAGATTACGCCAATTGATATTTAAAGAAATCCAACTTGATTTAGATAAAATCAAAGAAAAAATTAATTCAGAAAGAAAAAATATAAATGAATATTCAAGCCTAGCTAATCTAAATAACCTTGTAGATTTCTTAGTTATCGGCGAAGATAGAAGATTTTATAAACATAGAGGGTTTGATATTATTGCAATCATTCGAGCAATCAGAAATAGATTGTTTTATAACAAAAAGGAAGGTGCAAGCACCATTGAGCAGCAATTAGTCAGAGTCTTAACCAATCAATATCGTAGAACTCTAAAAAGAAAAATTAAAGAAATAATTTTAGCAACTAAACTAAAAAAAATATTATCTAAAAAAGAGATTGCACTACTTTATTTAAAACTAGCATACTTCGGTACGGAAAAACAAGGTCTAGAAAATACTTTACGTTCATTAAATTTAAACTTAAATAGTGAATTAAGTGATTTGGTATGTGCATCAATAATAGCTCGTTTAAAATATCCTGAACCTAAATCTAATTCGACAATAAAACTATTATTCATAAAAAGAAGAACAGATTACATCATAGAAATACATAACAAACATGGTAAATATTATTAATTATCTTAATACTTCTCTAGAATGTGAAAAACCACTAGAACAAGTTGAAACAGCAAAGTTTTTAAAAGACAGTTATTTTAAATTGGACGAAACAGAACGTAAATCACTTCTAAATTTTTTAACAATAAGTAATTTTTGTCATGCTTTTAAAATAAAACCACTTGTTTACGAACAAACTACTCAATACATAGCAGATAAATTTTCATTAAATAAAACTCAAATAATTTTACTTGGTAGTGCTAGAACTGGTTTTGCAATTGACCCTAATAATTACGGAAGAAAATTCTCTGAGAATAGTGATCTTGATTTTGCTATAATAGATAAAATATTATTTGATAATTGTGTGGTAGATTTTAAACTTTGGAAAAGTAAAACAGAAAATAATGAATATGATGAAAAAGTAAAAAATAGATTTTGGAACGATAATCAAAATAACCTAAAATTTCAAATTAGAAAAGGCTTTATTGATACTTATAAAATTCCAAATTTCTCAGAATTTAAAACTACTCAACAAATAAACCAAAGTCTTTCTTTGGTTGTAGTTAATCTATCAAAGTATCAAAACATAAAAGTGAAAGAAGCATCCGCAAGAATTTATAAAGATTGGGATACTTTTCAGAAACAATTAAGAATAAATATAGAAAGCGTGCTTGAAAAAGTTTAAGAATAATTACCCTTATCAACAAAATGTAGCTCACTGCGCAAATGTCTCCGACTTTGCGCCAACAATAGTGAACAAATAACATACTTTAATGCTTTGTAGAGTTTCTTGCTGAGATTTCTCCTTCGTCGAAAAGACAAGATTGAGAAAAAAATTACACAAAAACCTTAACACAAAAAAACCATTAAAAAATTAAGTTTATTAAGAACAACTCTTAAATTCCTTCATTTCTTAATGGTTTAATTTATAATTTAAAAAATCTTAAGCTAAAATAAATCGTCTTACTACCTCAGCAACTCCGTGATTATTATTAGATGCTACAACTACATTTCCTTTGTCTCTTAAGTGATCATCCACATTGTCAACCCAAACACCAAGACCTGCATATTCAATCATCGTTAAATCGTTTCCGGCATTCCCCACCGCTATGACTTCTTCTTGTAAGATATTTAATTTTTCGGCTAGGAATTTCACGCTTGCTCCTTTATCGATTCCGTTTTGAGCGGCTTCTAGGAAAAAAGGTTTTGACATACATACGCTCAAATGCGGCATCGTAGCTTTTAAATCGGCTTCTACTTCTTTCAAATAACTAGGCTCTTCTAGCAAAATACATTTTATCGCCGCCGATTGAACGCGCTCTTTGAAATTAGGCACCACTTCATGTTCTAATCCCGTGATATCAATTTCGATATCAATGTATTCTGAACGGGTTTCGCTAATTACTTTTCCGTCCAGATACGTAATAATGTGCGTTTTCTTTTCTTGGCTATAATCATACAAAGCATGTATTTGCTCCTGAGTCAGGGTTTGTTCGAAAATTACTTCATTAGTTTTTAAATCGGTAATGACTGCTCCGTTAAACGAAATCATATACGAATCCATTAAACCCAAATCTCTAGCATATTCAATCATTGCTGGCGTTGGTCGCCCAGAAGCTAGAATAATTTGTACGCCTTTTTCTTTAGCTTTTTCTAACATCGTTCTGTTCTCAACTGATATTTCATGGTCATCATTCAACAAGGTATCATCCATGTCCAGAACCAACATTTTGTATTGCATCTTTTATTTTTTATTGTTCCGTAAAGTTTTCAACTTTACCGAGTAGTATATCTAGTATATTTTAAAGTTTCTTTCTCTAACAAATAAAGCTCTCCAAAATAACATCCTAACAAATAAAAAGAAGCTGAATCATCATTTTTGCAAATTTTAACTTCCAAATTATTCTTAACGATAATATTTTGTTCTAAAGCTATTGGATCACCTGTATAATGACCTGTTTCATATTCCCAAACAGAATTTAATCTAATTGGCATAAACAAAAATCTATCTCCAATAAACGATAGCAAAACAATCAAGATTATTTGTAATGATTTTTTCACTTTACCAATTTTCGATTTCTTTTTCTAAATCTTCAAGTGTAGTATAATTGCCTGATGTAATTCGTTCATCAGCCTCTTTAACCATATTGATATATTCTTCCTTATCTACCGGATAACCGCTAATAGTATGGGCAACAGTTTCTTTATCTAAAACTATTTTGAGCGCCATTATTTTTTTGAGTTTACTTTCATCGTTAATATGAAGCAACCAATCCAACAATTCTATTTTTTTTGCATCTATATCCATTTCGACGGTATAATTAGAATAACAAATATACAACTATTAAATATTCAATCGAAACTCCTCAATTACAGGATTGGCCTTTGCAAAATCAGTTTCCTGAATAAACAATTCTACTGCCGAACCTAGTCCCGACCTTTCGGGACCAAAACCCGCCAATCTAGCCGATTGAATATTGTCTTTCATGACCGTATCCACTCCTACCGCTTCAATTTTTTCTTTTAATGCCAAAGCTAAAATCTCACTTCCCGAAAACACTTTCATTAATCCCATGGTACTCTATTTTATATTTTTTTGTTCTTCTTCTCCGTCCTTTTCTTCGTCTTCCAAATCTTCTTCTAATCCTTCTTCCTCTTCATCTTCATCCTCATACTCCATATCATCTTCAAAATCAAAGATTTCAGGCTCTTCCATCATTTTTTCAGCCAAAATTTCGATTCTTTCTGAAAACTGATCTCCAAAAATAATACGCTGTGTTTTAGCAATACTATTCGAAATACGCATAATTTTAGTTTCGTGACGCAATTTCAAAATTGGATTTGCATCGTCCAATATGAACATTTTCAATCGATTTACATTATAACCTGCAGACGAGAAAGTATCATTCAATTTGTTGGGTGTGCCAATTAAAACGTCTATCCCTGTTGAAATGTAATTTTTGTCGTAGTCGGTATCGCCTTTGTCATGAATCCCATAAACCTCCAATCCGCTGTATTTTCCATACTTTTCAAAAAGCGCGACCATTTCCAGAACTTTAGCTTTGTCTTCCACAACAATCAAAGCTCTTGGTGATTCTTCAGTAGAGCCAATCAATCGCTGAATTACATTAATCACAATTGTCGTAGTTTTCCCCATTCCATCTGGAGCAATGATAATACAATCAACACCGCTTTTTATACTCGAAAAAGTCTCTTGTTGCAAGTCATTGGCTTCAGTTAAACCATTTTCAACTAAAGCTTCCTTTAAGGTTTCGTTTATTTTTTTTAGTTTCATTTATTTTATATTGAAAGATTTAATAATTGAAAAATTAAAAGATTGTTCCTCCTAATTTTTAAATCTTTAAATCTTTAAATTATTCAATTATTTGGATGCAAATAACTTCACGTCATTTTCAGAAATTTGGCTTCCGCCGAGGATAATCAAACGCTCCACCACATTGCGTAATTCGCGGATATTTCCCGTCCAATCATATTCTTGCAACAATTTGATCGCATCGTCAGAGAATTTCTTCACTGCATTTCCTTGTTCCGAAGCAATTTTATCTGCAAAATGTCTTATTAACAACGGAATATCTTCGCGTCTATCATTCAGCGAAGGTACTTTAATTAAAATTACTGCTAATCGGTGGTACAAATCCTCACGGAAACGACCTTCTTCGATTTCTTTTTTCAAATCTTTATTGGTCGCAGCCACTACACGTACATCGACTTTAATGTCCTTATCAGCACCCACTCTGGTAATGATATTTTCCTGTAAAGCACGTAATACTTTGGCCTGAGCCGAAAGACTCATATCGCCAATTTCATCCAGGAAAATAGTTCCTTTATCGGCCGCTTCAAACTTTCCTGCACGGTCTTTCACCGCCGATGTAAAAGCACCTTTCACGTGACCAAACAATTCGCTTTCTATCAATTCTGACGGAATGGCTGCACAGTTCACTTCGATTAATGGAAAACTGGCACGCTCACTTTTTTCATGCAATTGGTGTGCTACTAATTCCTTACCTGTTCCGTTAGGACCAGTAACTAACACACGAGCTTCCGTTTGAGCGACTTTATCAATCATTAATTTGATGTGATTAATCGCTTCACTTTCGCCAATCATTTCGTAGTTTTTGCTGACTTTCTTCTTTAGAATTTTATTCTCAACTACCAGTTGTTTCTTGTCTAAAGCATTTCGAACCGTATTCAGCAAACGATTCAAATCAGGTGGTTTTGAAATGTAATCAAAAGCTCCTAAACGCATTGCATTAATAGCCGTTTCCATATCTCCATGACCAGAAATCATCACCATTGGGATTTCAGGCTTTATCTTTTTGACTTCTTCTAGTAATTCGACACCATCCATTTTTGGCATCTTTATATCACATAAAACCAAGTCGTAATCGTTATTTTTTATTTTTTCGTAACCCGAAACGCCATCTTCAGCTTCTTCAACCTGATAAGTATCATTTTCTTCCGAAAGAATTTTAGTAAGCACTCTTCTAATAGCGGCTTCGTCTTCGATAATTAGTATTTTACTCATTTGTTTATTTGGTTATTTGATAATTCGGTAATTGGCTAAACAAATAACCAAATCCACGAATTAACGTATTAACAATCTTTAATATTTTAACCAACGGTATAATTCCTTCCAACTTGGTTTCTTTCCGTACATCAATATTCCTACGCGGTATATTTTGGCGGCAAACCAAACCACTAATAAGAATGTTGCAAATAATAAGGCGACTGAAATCGCTAACTGCCACCATGGAACTCCAAAAGGAATTCGCATTAACATAACAATTGGTGAAGTAAGCGGAATCATCGAAAAAGTAACTGCCATTGTACTATTGGGGTCATTCACTACACTAAAAAAACCAACATAAACGCTCAACATCAAAGGCATGATTACTGGCAAAAGAAATTGCTGTGAATCGGTTTGATTATCAACAGCGGCACCAATAGCGGCATAAAAAGAACTGTATAGAAAATAACCTCCAATGAAATAAACCACAAAACCAATTAGGATACTGGCAATAGGTAAATTCCATAATTCTTTGATGAATAGTTGGGCTGTTCCTGCAAATTCTGTTTGCGAATGTTCCATTAAAGCTGGAGATAAACTAGCCGATGGACCAACATTTACTCCAAAAAACACTGAAGCGGCAAACAACAACGAAAGTCCAATGATTACCCAAATGGTAAACTGTAAAATTCCCGCTAATGATGTACCAATAATTTTGCCAATCATCAACTGAAAAGGTTTTACTGAAGAAATAATAATTTCTACAATACGATTTGTTTTTTCTTCAATCACGCTACGCATTACCATATTTCCATAAATAATAATGAACATCATAATGAGATAACCAAAAGCGCCTCCAATAGCAATTTTAGCTTCGTTCAATCCTTTTAAACCTTGCTCTCCCGAAGTTTTAGCTATATTAATATTTACACTAGCCTGTGCTTTTTTTATCGCCAAAGTATCTAAATGAGCATTTTCCAGATTTATTTTGGTTAGTTTTTTAGCAATAATATCTTGGGCATTTTCGATAAAAGAAATACTAGGACTGGAGTTTGAAATAAATTCAATTTTGTTTTCTAAATCGTGTACATCAGTGGTTTTGGGAATAACCAATACACCTTCATAACCATTATTGGTAATGCTATCTTTTAAAAATTGATTGTCAATTTGGGAAAAATCAAAGTATTTGTATGCGTTGTCCTCGGTATTTTGAGCTATGAATTCGTTGACAAACAAGCCTGTTTCGTCATGAATAGCCACACGTTTTACATCGGCTTCCATCGAACTTAAATAACCCACAAATACCGCTATTCCCACAAACAATAACGGACTTAAAAAAGTCATTACAATAAAGGATTTGTTGCGCACCTTGGCAAAAAACTCTCTTTTTATAATTAGTGATATAATGCTCATACTTCGCAAATTTCAAATTTTAAAATCTCAAATTCCAAAGGATTGGAATTTGGAATTTATTTATTGTTTTTTATTTAGTTACCGTTTGTATAAAAATATCGTTTACACTCGGAATTTTTTCTACAAAATGAGTGACTTGTCCGCGCTGAGTTAAAAGATGCAATAATTCATTTGGAAGAGAATTTCCAATTTGAATCTCGAGTTTTAATTCTTTATTCAATGATTTAAAATGAGCGGGATTAACGGTGAATTTTTGCGTAATATCAAACATCAAGCCTTCTACATTTTCGGTTAAAACACCTACTTCAAAACTATTGGTTTTATGTTGTCTTTTAACATCTTCTAATTTTCCTTCGATTAATTTATTCGATTTATGAATCAAAGCAATATGATCGCACAATTCTTCGACACTTTCCATTCGATGCGTCGAAAATATAATGGTAGCACCTTCATCACGCAACGCCAGAATTTCGTCTTTAATTATATTGGCATTTACGGGATCAAAACCAGAGAAAGGTTCGTCAAAAATCAACAATTTAGGTTTGTGCAATACACAAACTACAAACTGGATTTTTTGTGCCATTCCTTTAGAAAGTTCTTGAATTTTCTTGTTCCACCAGCCTTGAATTCCCAATCGATCAAACCAATAATCCAATTGTTTTTTGGCTTCAGCCTTAGACAAACCTTTCATTTGCGCCAAATACAAACATTGTTCCCCCACTTTCATACTTTGGTACAAACCTCTTTCCTCAGGAAGATAACCTATATATTGTACGTGTTTGGGTTGCAATTTTTCACCATCCAGAATAATTTGACCACTATCGGGCATGGTAATTTGATTGATGATTCGAATAAGGGACGTTTTTCCGGCACCATTAGGACCTAAAAGTCCGTAAATACTGCCTTTAGGAACAGACAACGAAACTTCGTTAAGCGCTACATAATTGCCGTATTGCTTCACTACTTTATTGACTTCTAATAAGGTGTTCATGCTGATTTTTTGAATTTTCTTCTTCGGTTGGGTCTTTTTGACCTTGCGGTTGTAAAAGTAAATAATTACAAATTAAATAGCTTGAATTGTTTTATAAAAAAAGTCCATCTTCACTTTCATGGGATGGACTTCTTGCTATTTATATTTATTCGGAAAAATTAAGAAAACATATCTTTTACTTTTTCGAAAAATGATTTGTCTGATTTTTCAGGATTTGGTGAAAAATTATCATCTTCAAGGTTTTTCTCAAAGAATTGTTTTTGTTCTTTATTCAATGTTTTAGGTGTCCAAACATTAACGTGAACTAACAAATCTCCATTTCCATATCCGTTGATACTTGGGATACCTTTTCCTTTCAATCGAAGAATTTTTCCAGATTGGATTCCTTCTTCTAATTTGATTCTTACTTTACCATTAATGGCTTCGATATCTTTTGAAACTCCAAGAATAGCTTCTGGGAAACTAACATATAAATCATAATGTAAATTTTCGCCTTCACGCTTCAAGAATTCGTGTTCTAACTCTTCGATAGCTACAATTAAATCTCCAGGAATACTATTTCCTGGCGCATCATTTCCTTTGTTAGAAACTTTTAATTGCATTCCATCAACCACACCGGCTGGAATTTTAATAGAAACGGTTTCGTCTTCTACAATCATTCCTTGCGCATCAGCGTTAGCTGGCTTTTTATCTAAAATTTGACCAGATCCTCCACAAGCAGGACAAGTTGTCGCTGATTGCATTCTACCTAAAATAGTATTAGTCACTCGCATTACCTGTCCTTGACCATTACAAGTAGAACAAGTTTTATAAGAAACTCCAGGAGCCTGAACCTTACGTTTTACCTTTACTTTTTTCTCAACACCATTAGCAATTTCTTCCAAAGTCAGTTTTACTTTGATACGCAAATTACTTCCTTTAGCACGACGAACTCCACCTCGGCTTCCGCCTCCGCCAAATCCACCGAAACCACCGCCAAAGATATCACCAAACTGACTGAAGATATCATCCATATTCATGCCGCCATGACCTCCGCCAAATCCGCCAGAACCATCAAAAGCCTGATGTCCATATTGGTCGTACTTTGCTTTTTTGTCAGCATCTCCTAAAATTTCATAAGCTTCTGCCGCTTCCTTGAACTTTTCTTCTGCCGCTTTGTCTCCAGGATTTTTATCAGGATGAAACTCTATTGCTTTTTTTCTGTAGGCTTTTTTAATTGCCGCAGCATCAGCATTTTTAGGAACACCTAATATGTCGTAAAAATCTTTTTTCATTTGTATTTATTTTTTTCAAAAACACAGTAGTGTATATCTACCCTAATTTATTGCCCAATAACTACTTTTGGGAAACGAATAATTTTATCTCCTAGTTTGTATCCTTTTTCAAGAACATCTACTATTTTACCTTTTAATTTAGGTGATGGTGCAGGAATTTGTGTAATTGCTTCTGCAAAATCAGCATCAAAAGCATCTCCTGTTTTTACATCAACTAACTCTAAACCCTTAGAAGACAAAGTGTTTTTCAATTTTTCGTGAATCAACTCTACTCCTTTTGTCAAAGTTTCATCTTCTGATTTAGCAATTTCAATCATCGCTCTGTCAAAATCATCAAGAACAGGCAGCATAGCTAATAAAACCTCTTGATTGGCTGTTTTGAATAAATCAATACGCTCTTTTGAAGTTCTTCTTTTGTAGTTTTCAAATTCAGCAAATAATCGTAAATGTTTGTCTTTTTCATCTGCTAAGTCTTTTGTCAATTGCTCTTCAACGCTTAACTCCTCAGTAACTGCTGGCTCTTGGCTTGCTGTGTTTTCCATTGTTACCTCATCCATTTCTTTATCGATTTCTGTATTCTCAGTACTCATATTTCCCTTATTTTTAAAAATATTCTTAAACTTCATTTTTACACTTTCCTTTGGATAGCAAAAGTACTGCCAAAACGCTCTAAATGTCAAATTGTCACACTTTTTCCGAATAGCTATTTTTGTAGCAACTTTTTTCTTAAATTATTCTTTTTTCAAGTTAAAATTAAAATTTTAATAAATTTTTAAGACATAATCCAAATAGATTCTATATGTTTGTTATTAGGTAATAATCAATCTCTGATTTTCGATTTGAAATACCGAAAATTACAGTTGATTACAAAACAATTATTAATTCGCGATTACTTATACTAAAAAAAGCTTTGTCTACAGACAAAGCTTTTTTTGTTTTTATTTTTTTTTAATCTTATCCAATAAAAACACAAATAACTTTTGAGCCTAGTATTTATGATATAAAATAACAGGTCGCTCCGTTGGAGCTTTTTCAAATATTCATTTTTTTTCTACGAACAGTTTGTCCCGATGGGACTAAAATAGCTCCGTTAGGAGCGAAATGTTTGTAGAAAACAGTAATTATTAACCAATAAAGCTCCAGCGGAGCGACCTATCTTTATTTATAAGCTTTAATCGAATAATAAAATCCCTCTAGAATTAAACTAAAGCATTCTTTAATCCTTCAAAATCTAATGTTACTTGTTCACCCGAAACTAAATTCTTAAGCGAATAGGTATTCGAACTCATTTCTTCTCCTCCTACAATTACCGCAAAAGGAATATTGCGTTTGTCAGCATGCTGAAATTGTTTTGCAACCTTAGCTTTATCCGGATACAATTCTACTTTTATACCCGAAGCTCGTAATTTTTTAATGGCTTGCAAAGCATAAAAAGCTTCGGCATCGCCATAATTAATAAACAAAGCTTTAGAACTTGCGGTAACGGTTTCTGGGAACAATCCCAACTCTTCAATTACTAAATAAATACGGTCTAAGCCAAAGGAAATCCCCACACCGCTCATGTTTTTCAAACCGAAAATCCCGGTCAAGTCATCGTATCTTCCGCCGCCGCCAATAGATCCCATAGCGACTCCTTTTGGTGCTGCCACTTCAAAAATAGCTCCTGTATAATAATTTAAACCACGTGCCAGAGTTACATCCAAATCTAAAATTGCAGTTGCTAATCCTAATTTAGTCACATTGTCACAAATAAAACGCAACTCTTCCACTCCTTTCATTCCTTCTTCTGAAGCGGCTAAAAGCTGTGATAATTTTTCGATTTTCTCCGAAATGCTTCCCGTGAAATGAAATAAAGGCTGCACTTTTACAATGGCATCTTCAGAAATTCCTTTTTCAATCATTTCTTTTTTTACACCGTCTTCACCAATTTTGTCTAACTTATCCAAAGCCACTGTAAAATCAATCAACTTATCCGAAGCTCCAATTACCTCCGCAATTCCGGATAATATTTTTCGGTTATTGATTTTAACCGTAACTCCGTTTAAACCTAAAGTGCTAAAAACCGTATCGTATAATTGTACCAATTCTACTTCTTGCCACAAGGCTTTTGAACCTACCACATCGGCATCACATTGAAAAAATTCTCTAAAACGCCCTTTTTGCGGACGGTCGGCACGCCAAACGGGTTGGATTTGGTATCTTTTAAAAGGAAATTCAATTTCGTTTTGGTGTTGCACCACATATCTTGCAAACGGAACGGTCAAATCATAACGCAACGCTTTTTCAGAAATACTTGAAGTTAATTTCACGCTGTCTTTGCTTTCTAAATGAGCAGCATTGGCTTTCGCCAAATAATCCCCAGAATTCAATATTTTAAAAATCAATCGATCGCCTTCTTCTCCATATTTTCCCATCAAGGTTTCTGAATTTTCAAACGAAGGCGTTTCTATCGGTTGGAAACCAAATTTCTCAAAATTACTTTTTATAGTTTGGATAATATATTGACGTTTAGCCACCTCAGCAGGTGAAAAATCTCTTGTTCCTTTAGGAATACTTGGTTTTGATGCCATCTTAAAAAGTTAGAAGTTAGAGGTTAGAGGTTAGAGGTTAGAACCTTCAGTACTTCTACTTTCTAACCTCTAACTTCTATTTTGGCTGCAAATATCTTATTTTTAAAATAAATAACTCGCCTTGAAAACAAACTTCTCTCAAAAATTGTATTTTCGTATCAAACTATTACGATGAGCAATCTATTAAAGGAAAATATAAAAATAGCTTTTGGTTCGATTAAAACCCAAATTTTAAGAACTACACTTACCATATTAATTATTGCCATTGGGATTACTGCTCTAGTGGGAATTCTAACCGTTGTTTCAGCTTTAGAAAACACAATTTCTTCTGATTTTGCCTCAATGGGTGCCAATACCTTCAATATCAATAGATACGAAAATACCGTTAAAAAACAAGGAGGCGAAGAACGAGAAATCATCAATCCAATTATTTCTTATCCTGAAGCTGTCGCTTTTAAAAACAAATACAACTTTCCGCTTTCGCAAACCTCACTTTCTTTTAAAGCCACTTCAACCGCCGAAGTAAAATTTGAAGCTCAAAAAACTGATCCAGAAATTTCGGTTATAGGTGTCGACGAATATTTTGTAACCAATTCTGGATTAGAAACCAGTTCAGGACGCAATTTCAATAATTTCGACATTAGCAACAACAATTATGTGTGCGTAGTCGGTTCGGATTTCGAAAAAGGATTATTAAAAGAGGTCAATCCTATCAACAAAACCATTTCGATTCGTGGCGCACGATTTAAAGTAATTGGTGTTTTAAAAGAGAAAGGCTCTACATTTGGCAACAGTCAGGATTTAAGAGTTTTGATTCCTATACAAGTAGCTCGCTCGCTTTTTACGGCTCCTAATATCAATTACAACCTGAGTGTGATGGTAAATAATAAAGAGTTTCTGGAACAGGCCACCGATAATGCTATTAGCACGATGCGTAGCATTCGAAAATTAAGTCCCGTAAAAGATAATAATTTTGGCGTGGTTCGAAGTGATGATTTGATTAATCGCATCCAAAGCATCACACAATATTTAGGTTGGGCGGCTTGGGTTATCGGCATCATTACTATACTGGGTTCTTCCATCGCTTTGATGAATATTATGATTGTTTCGGTAACCGAACGTACTCGAGAAATTGGTGTCCGAAAAGCATTGGGTGCTAAACGTTCTACCGTTGCGATTCAGTTTTTTATTGAAACCATGATTATTGGACAATTTGGAGGTTTAATTGGTATTATTCTAGGGATTTTAATCGGTTACGGAATTGCCACTGCCTTGAGTTTTGCATTTGTTATTCCGTGGGGCGCTATTTTTGCTGCTTTCTTAACCAGTTTTATTGTAGCTATCGTTTCTGGATTGTATCCCGCTATTAAAGCCGCTGTGCTAGACCCTATTGAAGCGTTGCGTTATGAATAAGTAGTCAGTAATCAGCTTGTGAGTGGTCAGTCAATCCGGACACTAATGATTACTCATAAAAAACTGAATACTAAAAACTGCTTACTGAACACTTGACTTTGTCATCCTATCATTCCCATAAATATCTTTTCTCAATTCAACATTTTTGAAATTCATATTTTCAAGTAAATTAATCATTTCTTTTCCTAGATATTGATTGATTTCAAAAAATAATTGTCCGTTTTGAGATAGATTTTTCTGAGCTAATTCGGCAATTTTTTTATAAAAAATCAAGGCATTATTATCTTCAACAAAAAGAGCCAAATGCGGTTCGTTATCCAAAACATTTTTCTTGATTTCCTCTTTTTCTAAATTTCGAACATAAGGCGGATTGGAAACGATAATATCAAAATGAGCTGGAAGTTGGAAGTTAGAAGTTGGAAGTTCTTCTAAATCGTTAATATTTAAAATGTCAGTTTTTATAAAATGTACTTCAACTTGATTCATTACAGCATTTTTTTTGGCTGTCGCCAAAGCTTTTTCGGAAACATCAATCGCAAAAACCTGTGCATTCGGAATATTTTTGGCCAATGAAATCGCAATACAACCACTTCCTGTACCAATATCTAAAATCCGAAGTGGGTTTGTGGATTTGGTTATTTGGTTATTTGAAACGATCCAATCTACCAATTCTTCCGTTTCTGGTCTTGGAATCAATACGTTTTCATTGACTTCAAATTCCAAACCGTAAAAATGGGTTTTTCCAAGCAAATACTGAACTGGAACTTCTAATTTTAATTGTTCCAAAATCGAATTCCAAATCCCGATTTCTTCTTCAGAAAAAACCAAATCAGGCTGTAAAGCCAAGTCAATTCGTTTCAATTGCTTTTTTTCTTCTAATATCAAATAAAAAAAACTTTCAGCTTCGCCTTCATCATAAATTACTGAAAGCGCTTGAATAAATTGAGATCTATATTGTTTGATTTGCATAATTTTAAAATTTCTTGATGAAACAGGAAAAACTTAATTATTAACCTTTATCAGATTGAAAAATTAGAATCTTTCCTTTCACCATTAAGACATTTAGAAACATTAAGTTTAAATTCACTTAAATATCTTAATGGTTAAATTATTTTTTACTGTTAAGCTTCCAAAAAGCAAAAATAGCAATAGTTTATTGTTATTTTTAGTGGTTTCAAAAACTAAATCTTTAAACCAAACACGAATTGCACGAATTACCACAAACCATAGTAATTTTAAATTTAATTACACCAATTTCTTTTGTTTACGTCAATTTGTGCAATTGAAGCGACTTTACTTTCGTGTAAATAGGTGAAATTCGTGTCTTATTTTTTAAATGTTTTCACTAAATCATAAACTCAAAAATAACTACTTTTGCCTTGTGAAGATACATGAAAAATACCTGGCGCGCTGCATTGAACTAGCTCAAAACGGCTTAGGAACCACCTATCCTAACCCGATGGTGGGTAGCGTTATTGTTTATGAAGGGAAAATTATTGGCGAAGGCTGGCATAAAAAAGCAGGAGAACCGCATGCCGAAGTGAATGCCGTAAATTCAGTTAAAGACAAATCGCTTTTACAAAAAGCTACCATTTATGTTAGTTTAGAACCTTGCAGTCATTTTGGAAAAACGCCACCTTGTTGCGATTTAATTATTCGATATAAAATACCAAATGTAGTTATCGGAACGGTAGATCCTAACGAAAAAGTAGCTGGAAACGGAATCAAAAAATTACTTGAAGCGGGAATTAACGTTACTGTAGGTATTTTGGAAAACGAATGCAACGCACTCAACAAACGTTTTTTTACTTTTCATCAAAAAAAGAGACCGTATGTTATCCTGAAATGGGCTGAAAGTCAGGATGGTTTCATTGCGCCAAGCGAAAGAAACGAACAAAAACCCGTCTGGATTACCAATCAATATTCGAGACAACTAGTTCATAAATGGCGTAGCGAAGAACAAGCCATTCTTGTCGGGACACAAACTGCTATCGACGATAATCCGAAATTAGATGTTAGAGATTGGACTGGAACACATCCGGTAAGAGTGGTTTTAGACAAAAATAATCGGATTCCAAAGGAAAGTTTCTTGCTGGACAACCAAATCAAAACGATTGTTTTTTGCCAAACAGACACCAATACAAACCAAGAAAATTGTATCTTTGAAAGTATTGATTTTGAACAAGATATAGCTTCTCAAATTTTAGAAACCTTATTTAAACATCAAATTCAATCGGTAATCATTGAAGGTGGACGTCAAACAATACAAACTTTTATTGATGCAAATCTTTGGGACGAAGCACGCATTTTTAAAGGAAAAGCTACTTTTAAAAACGGAACAAAAGCGCCAATTATACAATCAAAAGCAAACCAAAAACAGTTCGTTATTGAAGATGAACTTATAATATATACCAATCATGATTAATGCTATAATTTTTGATTTTGGAGATGTCTTTATTAATTTAGACAAAAAAGCCACTATTGACGGACTTAAAAATTTAGGTTTAGAAAAATGGAATGCCGATTTAGATCAGTTGAATATTCAATTTGAAAAAGGGAATATTACAAAGGAGGAATTTATATCAGGATTTCAAAAACAACTGCCTGATGCTTCTATTGAAGAAATTCTTAAGGCCTGGAATGCTATTTTATTAGATTTTCCGCTATATCGTCTGGAATTTTTACAGATGCTTTCTCAAAAATACCGTTTGTTTCTATTAAGCAACACCGACTCGATTCATATTAACACATTCGAAAAAAGAGTTGGTACTTCTTTCTACAGCGATTTTTACCATTGTTTTGAAAAAGTATATTTCTCATTCGAAATGGGTATGCGCAAACCCGATAAGGAAATTTATCATTGGGTTTTGAACAACCACCAATTACAACCCAAACACACTTTATTTGTAGACGACAAAAAAGAAAATACAGATGCCGCACAAGCATTAGGCATTCATGTTTGGAACCTACAAGTAGGAAAAGAAGATGTGATAGATTTATTCGACAAAGAAATACTTTAAACAATTGCAATAACAATGGCAAAAGTCAATATCAATGAAAATTATAAATAACAATACAATCTTATTTTAATATCACTATTCATTTTTTTTTGATATTGATATTGGCATTGATTTTTGCCATTGTTATTGTTATTGCAATTGAAAAATGAACGACACTTACAATACTATTGCATTTCCATCTGAAGAAATTCTTTTTAAAGAAAAAGGAAGTAAATTCTTTGGTTACGCCTTTCCCATAATTTCTGATGAAGAAGTCAAACCCATACTTGAGGTTTTAAGAAAAAAACATCCCACCGCCTGTCATTATTGTTATGCTTACCAAATTGGCACTGAAAAAATAAATTACAGAGCCAATGATGATGGTGAACCTAGTAATTCGGCAGGAATACCCATTTATGGACAAATTCAGTCTTTTTCGGTAACAAACGTACTCATTGTTATTGTTCGCATTTTTGGCGGAACAAAATTAGGCGTGGGCGGATTAATTACTGCTTATAAAACTGCCGCACAACTCACTCTTGAAAATTGCTCCATTATAGAAAAAACAATTGATATTCATTATTTAATTTCTTTTGATTACAAAAACATGAATAAGGTAATGCGCATTATCAAAGAAAAAAACTTAGCCATTGTGCATCAAAAAATGGAAATGAGTTGCGAAATTGAGATTAAAATTCGAAAAAAACACGCCGAACAAATACTCGAAATTTTCGTTTCTCAATATGAAATAGACATTAAAATTATAGAATAATGAATATCCGATTCTTTGATTTCTATATTCGTAAAAGCCTCTCTTTGACATACTCAGGCGCAGCCATCGGACGACCCGTTTTCATGTTCACAAAAACCAAAATTGAGCCACCAATTGTTAATAACTCATTTTGTTCATTGTATATCTCATATTCAAATTCAATCTTCACCGAAGTCTGACTTTTAAAAATGGTTTTCACCGTCAATAAATCATCATAATGAGCAGGTTTTTTATAATTTATATTTAGAGAAACTACTGGAAGCATTACACCGTTTTCTTCCATCCATTTATAAGAAATCCCAATGTTTCTAAGCCATTCCACGCGTCCCATCTCAAAATACTGTGCGTAATTACCATGATAAACCACACCCATTTGATCGGTTTCTGAATAGCGTACTCTTACCTTAAACTCGTGTATTTTCATTCTTAAATTGCCTTTTTTATATATTAATTTGAAATCCTTTTCTTCTTACTTACAACAATATTTCTTCAAAATCAACCTCTATAAATTTTTTTTTAACGAAATTTGTTCACATATTTGTTACCCCGATAAATAACAACTTTTTTTGATGTTATTTACTCCAATAAACAGAATAAAAATATAATAATTTAACAGAATTTATGAACAAAACTGCTCAATCAGTATGGGATAACTGTTTGTCTTTTATAAAAGACAATATTCAAGACCAAGCATACAAAACTTGGTTTGAACCAATCAAGTCAGTTGAACTTACCGATAATGCGTTATACATTCAGGTTCCTAGTAAATTTTTCTACGAATGGTTAGAAGAACACTATGTTAAATTATTAAAAGTTGCCTTAACTAAAGAACTTGGTAAAAACGCAAAGTTACTTTATAAAATTAAAATGGAGAACACTTACGGCAACAAACAGCCGTTTACGGAACAATTGCCAAGTGCAAACCGTTCTCCAATGAAACCTCAAAACGTTGACGCTCCCTTAAAAAACCTAGATCCTGAATTAAAAAATCCGTTTGTGATTCCGGGTATTAGAAATTTAAAAATCGAATCGCAACTGAATGCGAATTACAGTTTTGACAATTTCTTAGAAGGAGATTCTAATAGATTAGCCCGTTCAGCAGGGATGGCGGTTGCCAATAAACCTGGAGGAACTTCATTCAATCCCTTGTTGATTTTTGGTGGTGTGGGATTGGGAAAAACCCATTTGGCCCACGCTATTGGAGTTGAAATTAAAGACAAATATCCTGAAAAAACCGTTTTATATATTTCTGCCGAAATTTTCACGCAGCAATATATTGATTCGGTAAAGAAAAATAATAGAAATGATTTTATTCATTTTTACCAATTAATCGATGTTTTAATCATTGATGATGTGCAATTCCTTTCTGGAAAATCAGGAACACAAGATGTATTTTTCCACATATTCAATTATTTGCACCAAAACGGAAAGCAAGTGATTTTGACCTCTGATAAAGCACCAGTTGACATGCAAGATATTGAGCAACGCTTATTATCTCGTTTCAAATGGGGACTATCTGCCGAATTGCACCAACCGGATTACGAAACTCGAATTTCTATCTTAAAAAACATTTTGTACCGTGATGGTGTAGAAATGCCTGATGAAATTATCGAATACGTAGCCCGTAACATCAAATCGAATGTTCGTGAACTCGAAGGCGCTATTATTTCGTTGATTGCTCAATCTTCTTTCAATAAAAAAGAAGTCACCATCGAACTGGCGAAAAGTGTGGTGGAGAAATTTGTAAAAAATGTAAAACGCGAAATATCGATTGATTACATCCAGAAAATTGTTTCAGATTATTTCCAATTGGATATCGAAACCCTACAATCTAAAACCAGAAAAAGACACGTAGTACAAGCCAGACAATTGGCCATGTTTTTTGCTAAGAAATTCACAAAATCCTCTTTGGCAAACATTGGTTCACAAATTGGCGATCGCGACCACGCCACCGTATTACACGCTTGCAAAACGGTAGATAACCTGGTAGCAACGGACAAACAATTCAAAAAATTTGTCGAAGACATCCACAAAAAACTAACGCTATAAATCCCTATGTCTGTCAAGATATTAATGGTTTGTTTGGGCAATATTTGTAGATCTCCTTTGGCCGAAGGCATCTTAAGTTCCAAATTACCTCAAGAAAAATTTACCGTCGACTCTGCCGGAACGGGTTCTTGGCACATTGGCCATCAGCCAGATGCGCGTTCGATAACTGTTGCTAAAAAGTACCAACTTGACATATCAAAACAAAGAGGCAGACAGTTTAAAACTTCCGATTTTGATGCTTTTGATTATATCTATGTAATGGATCAGTCCAATTACAACGCTGTCATTCAGTTAGCCAAAAACGAAATCCACAAGAGCAAAGTTCAAATGATTCTGAACGAGTTGTATCCCAACGAAAACGTCGATGTTCCAGATCCATATTTCGGAATGGAAAACGGATTTGAAACAGTCTATCAAATGCTGAATGAAACTTGCGATTCCATTGCTCAAAAGCTAATGGCCAAGCATCCTTAAATTCATTTAACTAAACCCATTACAATGAAATCAAATACTCCTTTTGGAAAACTCTACTTAATTCCCACCACCATGGGAGAATGTGACCCAATGGATGTTTTGCCACAAACGGTAAAAAGAACCATCGATTTCATTGACTATTATATTGTTGAAAACGAAAAAACAGCCAGAAAATCCATCAAAGGAGTCAATCCGGAGAAAAAACAAGCCGATTTAGTACTTTTTGCCCTAAACAAGCATACTGAAACCAAAGAACACTTAGACTTTATCAAACCTTTACTAGAAGGAAAAAATGTAGGTTTAATGAGCGAGGCAGGTTGTCCCGGAGTGGCCGATCCCGGTGCTGTAATTGTAAAATTAGCACACGACAGAGGCATTCAAGTGATTCCATTAGTAGGTCCTTCTTCTATTTTATTAGCAATGATGGCTTCGGGAATGAACGGACAAAGTTTTACGTTTCACGGTTATTTGCCTATCGAAAAAGACGAGAAAAAAGCAAGTTTTAAGAGTTTAGAAAGAACCTCTTTCGAGAAAAATCAATCCCAAATTTTTATTGAAACACCCTATCGCAACAATAAATTACTGGAAGATTTGATTCAGACCTTACATCCTGAAACGCATTTGTGTATTGCTACTGATATCACTTTACCAACAGAATACATTAAGACCAAGAAAATTGCGGCTTGGAAAAAAGAAACGATTGATTTGCACAAACGTCCTACAATTTTTATCATTCATAAAATGTAGTTTTTATTTTAAAAATCGGTATTATTTCATTCCGATTTTTATGATGTTACCCAAACCACATTATTTTAAAAAAATAAGTATTCCTGAACTTCCCTGCTAAAGAGTTCATTAAAATATAGTAAATTCTATTTTTTAATAATAACAACCCAAACTTCATTTCGTATATTTACAATAAAACCGATTCAAAATGAACTTTAGCCAAAAAATGTTACGAGATGACGCCCTAAAAGGAAAAGTAATTGTTGTTACTGGTGGCGGCAGCGGACTAGGAAAAGCGATGACTAAATATTTTCTGGAACTGGGTGCCAAAGTTGCTATAACCTCACGCGATTTAGACAAACTTAAAAATACGGCTGCCGAATTAGAATCGGAAACAGCAGGGATTTGTTTGCCTTTGCAATGCGATGTTCGAAATTACGAAGAAGTAGAAAACATGTTGCAACAAGTCATAAAAACTTTTGACAAAGTCGATATTTTACTCAACAACGCAGCGGGAAACTTCATCTCTCCTACTGAACGCTTATCGGCAAATGCCTTTGACACCATTATTGATATTGTTTTAAAAGGAACCAAAAACTGCACCTTGGCTTTTGGAAAACACTGGATTGACAGCAAGCAAACTTCGGCTACGGTTTTAAATATTGTGACCACTTATGCATGGACGGGTTCGGCTTATGTGGTGCCCAGTGCCACTGCTAAAGCGGGAGTTCTCGCCATGACCCGAAGTCTTGCCGTAGAATGGGCTAAATATGGTATCCGAACCAATGCCATTGCGCCTGGGCCATTTCCTACCAAAGGCGCTTGGGACAGATTACTTCCCGGAGATCTTGCCGAAAAATTTGACATGGCAAAAAAAGTCCCGCTTCAACGTGTGGGCGATCATCAGGAATTAGCCAACTTGGCAGCCTATTTGGTTTCTGATTTTTCGGCTTACATCAACGGCGAAGTAGTAGTAATTGATGGTGGCGAATGGCTCAAAGGCGCCGGACAATTCAATCTACTAGAAGCCATCCCCGAGGAACTTTGGGATCAACTGGAAATGATGATTAAAGCGAAGAAGAATAAATAATTTTACTTAAAATTGATTTTTTGCTATTGCAATTGTCATTGTTGTTGCTGAAAATAGCCCACAGATTTAACGGATAAAACGGATTGACACTGATTTACCCCCCACAGTTTGTCATTCCGACGAAGGAGGAAACTCCGCGCTATTTTTCAAAATCCAACTTAAATACATAGATTAGCAAAAACAAAATTTATAAATAATTATTTACATACTTGAGTAATTATAAAACGAAGTAAAATAGCGAAAATCTACCTGATTATACACGACCTCGGTGAAATTGCACATATAATTATAAAACTACAATGAAACACATTAAAAGAAAATTTTTAAAGGAGCATAAATTTACACAGGATGGATATGATTTTACAATTGAACAGGGAAAAGTAGCAAAAAAAATCAAAGGAAACTTGAACGATTTCGTGCCTTATATAATAACAACTGATCAAAAGTTTATTCAAGGTTTTTTTTACAATTTAGACGGAAAGAAAGTTATGATTGGAGAACCAAACCCTATCGTCATATATTTTTCTAATGCACAAGGATTTCTTTCGTCAATATTGGAATACCGAAATGATTTATTTGAAGGGTTAAAAAATGATAAGACAGATGTTGATGTAATTCTGAATGCAATGTTCGGGTTTTATAGTGTGGTAACGAGTTTTTCGTCTTCGCTATTTAATTCACTAGAAGCTATGATTAACTCTAAAATTCCAAAAGATTTTACGATGGCAAATTCTCGACGTCGAAATTCTACTATGAATAAATATGAAGTAATACGACATACAGGATTTGAAGATAAAATCAAAATTGTATTGAAACATATTACAGGTAATAACTTTGCAGAAAAGAAAAACTCTGACTACAACGAATTAATTAAGCTTAAAACATTAAGAGATAACATTACGCATGCAAAAGCAAATATTGATTATGAAGTTAATTATTACGAGAAACTTTATACTGAAGCTTTAGACTTCAATTATGAAAAATCTCTCGACAGCGCAAAAGAGTTCATAAATTTTTATGAAGATAATTTAATTGAGCCATGTGACTGCGGATTGACACACTAAGAAATACTCAACCAACAGATAACAACAGTTTTGCGAGGTTGCAAAATGTGTACAAACCAGCTCCGCTAAGTTTTCAACTTTGCGGTAGCGATTATCGGTTTTAAACCGATATTTTTAATGATTTATTTCTACATCTGTCACAGACAGATTAACACTTTCTCAAAGTCAAAGACTTTGCGGAGCGAGAATAGACATAACGTCCCTATGCTGCTGCACGAATCCTTTCATGTGGCAAAAAACTATATAGCTGGTATTAGAAAAACAAAAAAAACAGAAAAATTGCTAAATAGTAACTTTTAAGTTACCTTTGAAAAATGAAAGTACGCGAAGTTATAGCTTACAAAAACTACTTTGAGGAATTTCTCTTGGAACAGCCAAGGAAAGTTCAAGATAAAATATTTAAGATTATTGAAGCTATTGAAACTCTCGAACGCGTTCCTTCGAATTATTTAAAATCAATGGAAGGAACTAACGGTCTTTATGAAGCCAGAATACAATTGGCTTCAAATATTTGGAGAGTTTTTTGTTTTTTCGATAACGGTAAACTTGTAATTCTTCTCAATGGCTTTCAAAAGAAAACGCAAAAAACCCCAAAGAATGAGATTGAAAAAGCGTTACGTTTAATGAATCAGTATTATCAAGAAAAAATCAAATGAAAATGGAAACTAAAAGCTGGAAAGAAATTAAAGATACTGTTTACGGAGAAAAAGGAACAGAAAGACGTGATGAATTAGAAAGAGATTTTAGCGGCTTTAAAATTGGTTTACAATTAAAAAAAGCACGTGAAGAAAAGCATTTAACTCAAACCGAATTGGGCGAACTTGTGGATAAAAAACGAGAATACATTTCGCGAATAGAAAACAATGGAAGCAACTTAACTTTAAAAACCTTGTATGATATCGTCGAAAAAGGTTTAGGAGGAAAAGTTACCATTCAGATTGAAATATAAGACATTATTTTTCTCTCAAAACCCACCAACATTTCATCCCAAAACCAAAATATACTCCCAATTAAATTCCTATTTTTGTTGGATAACAACAACAAAACCATTTTATGCTGATTATAGGAATTGCAGGCGGAACAGGAAGTGGAAAAACAACGGTCGTGCAGCAAATCATGAATCAATTGCCTGATACCGAAGTGGGGGTTATTTCTCAGGATTCCTATTATAAAAAAACGACCAATTTAAGTTATGACGAACGCGCTTTAATCAATTTTGATCATCCCAGAGCTATCGATTTTGACTTATTAGTCACTCATTTAAAAGAACTCAAAGCTGGTAAAACCATCCAGCAACCCATATATTCTTTTGTCACACACAACCGAACCGAAGACAGTATAACAACACATCCCAGAAAAGTATTGATTGTTGAAGGCATTTTAATTCTGGCACATCCAGAATTAAGAGATTTATTTGACATCAAAATCTACGTTCATGCCGATGCCGATGAAAGACTTATTCGGAGGCTAAAAAGAGACATTGCTGAGCGTGGTCGCGATATGGAAGAAGTTTTAAATCGCTATCAGCAAACCTTAAAACCCATGCATGAACAATTTATAGAACCTACAAAAGCTTTTGCCGATGTTATTATCCCAAACAACAAATACAACACCGTAGCCATAGACATGCTACGCACGGTAATAAATCAAAAAATTCTATAATTTTATTGTATTTTTATAATAACACTTTAAAATACTAATGCCATTTTACTTTTATCTGAACCTGATTTGAGTTTAACCTGACATAAAAAAACAACTAATGAAGAACCCATATAAAGACAAAGGCTGGTTTAAATTTTTAAGTAACAAATACATGTGGTCCTTATCCTTTTTTGCCGCCTGGATGATCTTTTTAGACAATTATTCTTATTTTGATCATCGCATTTTAGACAATCAAATTGAAGAATTGGAAGACAACAAAACCTATTATCAGGAAGAAATTAAAAAAGACGAAGCGCAAATCAAGCAGCTTAAAAATCCTGAACAAATAGAAAAATATGCCCGCGAAAAATACTATATGAAAAAAGATAGTGAGGATATTTACATCATCGAATTTGAAGGCGACACTATCGAAAAGAAACAATAAATCCTGAATTATTAAAATCAAACTAAAAATGGCTACTAATTTATTCAAAGATTTCGACCCTGTTTCATCAAAGCAATGGAAGCAAAAAATCCAGTTCGAGCTTGATGGAGCGGATTATAATGAAACCTTGGTTTGGAATTCGCCAGAAGATATTAAAGTGAAACCCTTTTATCATCGGGATGATTTTAGCAAAACCACTACTGCTGCCACAAATGCATCGCAGTTTAAAATTTGCCAAAATATATTTGTTTTTGATGTCGAGAAATCCTTAGAAAGAGCCTTGGATTCTTTAAAAAGAGGAGCTGAAAGTTTACGATTCACCATCGAAAATGAATCCGTTGACATTCAAAAACTACTAGAAAAATTGCCGCTGGAAAACACAGCAATTCATTTTAACCTAAAGTTTTTATCAATTGATTTTATTTCGAAAATAAATACCATTGTTGAACAAAAGAAAGCCAGAGTATTTTATAATCTGGATCCTATTGGGCAATTAGCCAAAGAAGGAAATTGGTTTACTACCAAAGAAAAAAACAATTTCGAAACGTTACAGTTGCTTTCAAAAGTCACCAGAGAAAGTTCTTTGATTAGTATTAATTCTGCTTTATATCAAAATGCAGGAGCCAATATTGTCCAGCAAATCGCTTATAGTCTGGCTCACGCCAATGAATATTTGAACCGAATTCCAACGATTCATCAAGCCATTGTTTTTGAAGTTGCAGTTGGAACTAATTACTTTTTTGAAATTGCCAAATTGCGTGCGTTACGCTTATTATTTCAATTGATTGCCAAAGAATATTATCACGAAAGCGATTGCCATCTTTTGGTAACCCCAACAAAACGCAATAAAACGCTATATGATTACAATATCAATATGTTGCGAACCACGACAGAATGTATGTCGGGGATTCTAGGTGGAGCAGATACTATTACCAACTTGCCTTACGATTCCATTTACCATAAAAACAATGAATTTGGCGATCGAATAGCCCGCAATCAATTACTGATTCTTAAAAACGAAAGCTATTTTGATAAGGTAAACAATCCTGCTGACGGAAGTTATTATATCGAAACGTTAACGCAGCAATTAGCCGAAAAAGCCTTGACATTGTTTAAAGAAATTGAAGCCAACGGCGGGTTTTTAAAACAATTGAACGACGGAATCATCAAAAGAAAAATTCAAGAAAGCACTGACAAAGAACAACAACTTTTTGATTCTGAAAAAGAAATCCTTGTTGGAACCAATAAATATTCGAATCCAAAGGACAAAATAAAAGAGCAAATCGAATTGTATCCTTTTGTAAAAATAAAACCCCGAAAAACCTTGATTACTCCTATTATTGAAAAACGCCTGACGGAGAAACTAGAACAAGAACGACTGGCCGCAGAATAATAGTATTTCATAAAATCAATTGCAAAAAGCATATCAAATGATTCGAAAAGACCTTAAACACATTCAACTCGACAATCAAAAATCTGAAGCTAATTCTAGCTTCGAGCCTACTTTTGCAAAAGAAAAAACAGATGCTACCTCTAATAATTTTGTTACAGCCGAAGAAATCGAACTCCAACAAAATTATTCGGAAAAAGATATTGAAGATTTGGAACATCTGGATTTTGCTGCTGGATTTCCTCCTTATCTTCGTGGACCTTACACTACGATGTATGTTCAAAAACCCTGGACTATTCGTCAATATTCAGGTTTCTCCACTGCCGAAGAAAGCAATGCGTTTTATAGAAAAAACATCCACGCAGGACAAGAAGGACTTTCTATCGCTTTTGATTTAGCAACCCATCGCGGTTATGATTCGGATCACGAACGTGTAGCAGGCGATGTTGGAAAAGCAGGAGTTGCCATAGATACGGTAGAAGATTTCAAGATATTATTTGACCAAATTCCTTTAGATAAGATGTCGGTTTCCATGACTATGAATGGAGCGGTTTTACCCATTATGGCGTTTTATATTGTAGCTGCCGAAGAGCAAGGTGTCCAACCAGAACAACTTTTGGGAACCATTCAAAATGATATTCTTAAAGAATTCATGGTACGAAATACTTATATTTATCCACCTGAGGCTTCGATGAAAATAACGGCAGCAATTTTTGAATATACCAGCAAAAAAATGCCCAAATTTCATTCGATTTCTATTTCAGGCTATCACATGCAAGAAGCAGGAGCTACCGCCGATATTGAATTGGCTTACACACTTGCCGATGGATTAGAATATGTGAGAACTGGACTTTCAACAGGAATGAAAATCGATGAATTTGCTCCGAGATTGTCTTTTTTCTGGGGAATTGGAATGAATCATTTTATGGAAATTGCCAAAATGAGAGCGGCAAGGATGATTTGGACCAAACTAATTAAAACTTTCAATCCTAAAAATACCAAATCACTTACTTTAAGAACGCATTGTCAAACTAGCGGTTGGAGTTTAACCGCTCAGGATCCGTTTAACAACGTAGCCCGTACTTGTATTGAAGCTTCAGCGGCAATTTTTGGTGGAACACAATCACTTCATACTAATGCCTTAGATGAAGCCATGGCATTGCCTAGCGATTTTTCGGCAAGAATAGCCCGAAATACCCAATTGTTTTTATTGGAAGAAACGAAAATTAGCAAAACGGTTGATCCCTGGGCTGGAAGTTATTATGTGGAAAGTTTAACACATGAAATTGCCGAAAAAGCCTGGAAACTCATTGAAGAAATCGAAGCTCTTGGTGGAATGACTAAAGCATTAGCCACTGGAATTCCAAAATTGCGAATCGAAGAAGCCGCTGCCAGAAAACAAGCTCGCATAGACAGTGAACAAGATATCATTGTAGGCATCAATAAATTTCAATTAAAAAAAGAAGTACCTTTAAAAATCTTAGATATTGACATTGAAAAGGTTAGAAAACAACAACTCGAACGTCTGCATCAAGTAAAAGCCAATCGAAATGCTTTAAAAGTAAAAGAAGCTTTAGAAAAAATTACTGTTTGCGCCCAAACCGGAGCTGGAAATTTACTGGAATTAGCCATTGATGCTGCTCGAGAAAGGGCTACATTAGGCGAAATTAGTCAGGCATTAGAGACTATTTTTGGAAGACATAAAGCGCAAATTAAATCTTTTAGCGGTGTGTATAGTAAAGAAATCAAAGAGAACAAAAGTTTTGAAAAAGCGAGACAACTAGCAGATATTTTTGCCAAGCAAGAAGGTCGTCGTCCTAGAATTATGGTTGCAAAAATGGGACAAGACGGACACGATAGAGGTGCGAAAGTAGTTGCTACAGCATTTGCCGACATTGGTTTTGATGTTGACATTGGTCCACTATTTCAAACTCCAGTCGAAACTGCCAAACAAGCCATGGAAAATGATGTTCATATTTTAGGCATTTCCTCTCTTGCTGCTGGACATAAAACATTAGTTCCGCAGCTGATTAAGGAACTTAAAAAACTAGGTCGAGAGGATATAATGGTTGTAGTAGGTGGAGTAATTCCAACGCAAGATTATCAATACCTTTTTGATGCTGGCGTATCGGCTATTTTTGGCCCTGGAACCAACATAAGTAAAATTGCTTTGAAAATCTTAAATTTATTTATCAACGAAGAATAAAAAAAGAAGCCATTTGTTATGAAACAAATGGCTTCTCTATATAAATTAAAGCGTAACTACTGCATTAACATTGGGCTGGATAAATGAAGTATCATAACCCCCAAATGCTTTTAAATAACTCTGTATCGAGGTACCGTAAGCATCCTTAATATACCTTTTCCCATTACTTCTAAAGTATTTTTTTACAGAACCAGCACCACCAAGATGAGCTGCTGCTAAAATTCCCGATTCAGTTATTAAAATACCGTTTACGACCTTTCCGTCGTATTTTTCAATAACATCCCGTAAAATAGATTTATTTTTGGATAATAAAGCAACAAATGCTTTTTCTTGTAGTTTAGGACTTTTTAGGAATTTTTGAGTGTCATGAATTCCAATGGACCTTAATGTTTGATTCCCAAACTGGTACTTTCCTAAATACCCTAAGGAATTGACCTTTTTATACTTGTTTTCGGATTCTCTGAATCCTATTGCTTCTTTGAAAGCAATGAATAAATTTCCCGTATAAGGAATATTTAAACTCGTATAATCCTCTTGTTGGAGTGATGGAAATTGGTACTGTGCTCCATCATTATTTTTTCTCAAAAACCACTCTTTTGTATCTAACTTTAGTGGTTTAAAACTGTAACTTAAAAAGACAATAATTACAGTTAAGCTGGTGTAAAAATACCATTTTTTTCTCATAAATTGTTTTTCTTCTCAACCTGTCACGTTCAGAAATTTCTGCATGCAAAGATACAACTTTTTTCATAAAACTGTAAATCAACACGTTAAAGCTTTCTAAAAATACAAAATATGAGTTCTAAAACCCTCGTTAGCTGAGTACTCAAGCGCAGGAGCAGGAATTTTTAAAACCGAAAAAACAGAGAATAAAGTCCTCAAAAAATGAGAATTTGTTTCAATTTTAGTCAGATCCAGATCCAAACTCAGATAAAATTGTCGTGATCTGGGCCAATTTTCGTTCGAAATAAAAGCAGAATTTTCTCCTTTTCCACTCAACATTCCATCTGCTCCATAACCGATAGCGACATTTAAAATTTTAGGAATTTTTGAATCTTTAAAAAAGGATTTTAAATTAGCCGACAACCAATAGGTTTGACCATTGTAATCTTTTAGAATTTGTTCGGAAAAACTGCTTCCTAAAACTTCTGGTCGGTATTTTGAATATTGCGTAGTGTGAAAAGAAAACTTAGGTACAATGCGCTGCTCTTTCCAAAGCAATTCTTGAGAAATATACAAAGCTGTTCCAGTAGCATTTGCTATTACATCTCCTGTAGATGCCCCCCATTTCGCAGAGAATCCATCAAGCACTTCTACAGCAGTTAGAAATCCAAATCCTAAACTTGCGCCATAAATCAATTGTTTTTTAGAACTGGCGCCACTCCATTCTAACATTTCGCTTCCCAATCGTCCTAAATGGTAAGAAGAATAAACGTGTCCCGCTTTATCCATTTGCAACCAATCTTGGTTGTCATTAATAAAATGAAACTTTGATCTGGGATAATCAGCATACCATAATTGGTTTAAACCTACTAATGCTACCGCCGAAACTGCTATTTCTGAAATGATAACAGCCTTAGTTCTTTTCGAATTTAAAGTATCCGTAGGTTTTAAAAAACGCTGTAGTCCACCTTGAGCTATACAACTAGATATTGTAAGCAAAAAAAAGAAAAGTAAAATGGTTTTCTTCAAAACTACCTCTTAACTCCTTGGGAATTAATCCAATTAGAATATTTTTTGGCATTCACATTATGCTCTTCCAAAGTAGCTGCAAATTCATGGTAACCAAAACGATCTACACTAGCACAAAAATAAATAAAATCATTTTTTTCTGGACTTAAAACCGCTTCAAGCGCTGTAATATCTGGCATAGCAATAGGTCCAGGAGGAAGTCCAATCACTTTATAAGTGTTGTATGGTGAGTTTAAAAACAAATCTTTATAAAAAACTCGTTTTATAATCTGATTAAAATCATCATCCAGTTTCTTTTTAGCATAAATTACTGTAGGGTCTGCCTGAAGTGGCATTCCTAATCGGAGTCTATTCAAGTAAACTCCAGCAATTCTTGGTCTTTCGTCTTTTTTAATTGATTCTTTGTGTACAATAGAAGCCAATGTGGTTGCCTCTGTAGGTGTCAATCCTTGTTTTTTAGCATTCGCAACTCGTTCCTCATTCCAAAAATTACGGTATTCCTTGATCATTTTATCTCTAAACTTCTCAGCCGAAGTATCCCAGTACACTTCATAAGTATTGGCAATAAACATCGATAAAACGTTCTCCTCGGTAAAATCATTTTCTTTTAAAAAGATAGAATCTTTAAATGAATTCAGCAAAGACAAACTATCGGCTTCAATTTGAGAACCCACACGCCCCGCCAAATTTTCAATTCGCTCTTGGTTATTAAAAGCTAATTTTACAGGAACATTGTATCGCATGGCTTTTACCAATTTATAACTATTCATTCCGTTAGTTAATAAAAAACGACCTGATTTTACATTTTCAGGATAACTCATTTTATTAGCCACCATTTCAAAATGATCTATATTATCTACATAAAGAGCTAATGAATCCAGTGCTTGCTCGTAAGTAGCATCGGTCGGAATATGAATATAGATTTCTTTCTCAGTGAATTTTGTATTACTTGAAAATATTTGTCCAATTAAAACAAAACCATAAATAATCAATCCCGAGATAACAACAATGGAAACGATTGAAATAATTTTTTTTGTGCTCAAAGCTAAAAATTTAAAATTGTTGATTAATTAATTGATAGATGGCTTCGTCTTGATACGTTCCGTCGATAAGATTCCAATCCTTTTTGACACCTATACATTGAAAGCCAAATTTAGTAAAAAGTGCTTTACTTGCTTCATTTTGTGTACCAATATTTGCATACAATTGATGTAAATTTAAATGTCTAAAGGAATAGCGAATTAACAAATCCAAAGCTTCAGAACCTATCTTTTGATTTCTATAAGCATTGTCCTGAATTAAGATTCCCACGCCTGCTCTATTGTTTTTTGGATCAAAATCAAATAAATCAATCAATCCTATGGCTGGAAAATCTTCATCTTGACAAATGGCCAATCGCAATTGTTTGGCTTCATAAATATCCTGATGGGCATTTTCAAGATATTGGCGAACTAAAAAGCGGCTATAGGGTGTTTGAGTATTACTCACTTCCCAGATACTTTCATCGTTCTCCATTGCATACACAAACTCCAAATCATTAGGCTCGAGTGCGCGGAGATATATGTTTTCGCCTTTTAATGTTATCATGTAGAGTTGAGGAATTTTCTGGATATTAAATTTCGAATGTACCTTCAAAAACAAATTTTGCAGGACCATTCAGGAAGACATTTACATATTTATTACCTTGTTTTTCAAAAGAAACCGATAGTTTTCCTCCTTCAACATTCATATTGATATCAGTCAAATTAGTTTGTCCAATAGCATTCATTGCAATGGCTGCGGCGGTTGCCCCAGTTCCACAAGCTAAGGTTTCATCTTCTACTCCACGCTCATAGGTACGAAGTGCAAAAGTTGCCTCGTCAATTTTTTTTACAAAATTGATATTGCTTCCCGTTTTGCCGTACAATTCTCCATAACGAATAGCAGCTCCATTTTCTTTGACATTGTAATTTTCTAAATCGTCAACTAATTGTACGTGATGCGGCGAACCTGTATTTAAAAAACTATAATCGGCTGTAGTTTTTATTCCATCTACATCGATCATTTGTAAAGAAACAATTCCTTCTGGATCCACAGAAGCATGATGCAATCCGTCAATGGCATTGAAAGAGGTTGTATCCCCAATTACATCTAATTGTTTCGCAAAAGCCACTAAACATCTTCCACCATTCCCGCACATCGTACTTTGGTTTCCATCGGAGTTGTAATACACCATCTTAAAATCAGTAGTTGCATCGTTTTCGAGCAAAATAAGTCCATCTGCTCCAATTCCGAATCGTCTATCGCAAAGACGTTCAATAAGTTTTGTATTTTCTTTTGGAAAAAACCCAGAACGATTATCAATCATCACAAAATCATTTCCAGTACCTTGATATTTATAAAATTGTATTAACATTATTTCTAATTTTGTTGTACAAAAGTACGAACTATTAATGAAATGTTAATCATTGTTAAACAGCGTTAAAGTGTTTTTTAACATCCATTTTTCGCTTTAAATTTACTTTATAAATAACACAAAAACGATCTCTATTATGAAACGATTTTCTAATCTATTTTTAGTGTCTTTATTAAGTGGAGCCACAACATTAGGGGCTTACAAATTATTATTTGATAATGGCGGTTATTTTTCGAATGATAAAAAAACAATAACAACATTAGCGTCTGATAATTACACAAAAAGAGTAGGTTTATCTTCGGATGTACTCGATTTTACTGAGGCAGCAGATAAAACAATACACAGTGTTGTTCACGTAAAAAATGTATCGTATCACAAAGTGAACAATCCAATGCTTGAATTTTTCTACGGTTATAAGGGAGGACAATCTCAAGAACAAGTGGGTACGGGCTCTGGCGTTATTATTTCAGAAGATGGTTATATTGTAACCAATAATCACGTTGTAAAAGACGCATCAGAAATTGAAATTACCTTAAACAACCGAAAATCATACAAAGCAAAACTGATTGGAACTGATTCTAAAATGGATATTGCCTTGCTGAAAATTGATGCCGATGAAAAATTACCATACTCTGCTTTTGGAAATTCTGATGATGTAAAAGTGGGCGAATGGGTTTTGGCAGTAGGAAATCCGTATAACCTTACTTCTACGGTAACTGCAGGGATTGTTTCGGCAAAAGCTAGAAATCTTGGAACTGATGGTATCCAATCCTTCATTCAAACAGATGCAGCTGTAAATCCTGGAAATAGTGGTGGTGCATTAGTAAATACTCGTGGTGATTTAATTGGAATCAACACTATGATTACATCTATGACGGGTTCTTATGTAGGTTATTCTTTTGCTGTTCCTTCTAATATTACTCGAAAAATAATCGAAGATATTATGGAATTTGGTAATGTGCAACGAGGAATTTTAGGCGTTGAAGGAGGCGAATTGAATTCCAGTGTTTCTAAAGAATTAGGCGTAAAACAAACCCAAGGTTTCTATATCAATAATGTTAGAAAAAACACTGGCGCGGATAAATCTGGTTTGCGAAAAGGTGATATTATTGTAAAAATTGACAATCAAAACATTTCTACTTTTGCTGATCTTTCTGGATATATCAATACGAAAAGACCAAATGATAAAGTAGCCGTAAGCATTATTAGAGATGGTGACACTAAGATTATTCCAGTTACCTTAAGCAAAAACGAATTTTTTAGCACTGAATTTAAAGGAATGGAGCTAGAAAACATTTCGAGTGCAGATAAAAAGAAATTCAACGTTGATTATGGTGTAAAAATCAAGTCGATTAAAAATGAGAACTTAAGCCAATATGCTGACGAACTAACTGGAAATATTATACTAAGTATAGACAATGTAAAAGTGAACGATATTGAAAGCGCTTCTAAACTTTTAAACAGTAAAGATGAACGACAAAGCGTTCGAATTGAAATGATTAATAAAAACGGAGAAATTATTCGAATCATTATCTAATATTTTATCCATATCATCCAAAGCCAGTAAGACATTTGTTTTACTGGCTTTTTTTTATCTCAATTGAATACAATTACTTTCATCTACAAACTTCAAATACCAATAAAAGCAACTAAATGACTTCTCCTATTTTTTTATACAACTATACTTAAAAGTCTATCTGCTTTAAAAAATTTGAATTAGATTATGAGGTTAATTTAAATCACCTTCGAAGTTTTGAAAATCTTTTAATAATTTTCTATAAACCTAAAAACAAAAGAACCTTACAAAATAAAAAAACAGAACTTAACTTAGAAAATTCTCATCTTGCAATTAGTATTTATTATACAGAAACCCTATTAATTACCTAAAAATAGAACATAAAAAAGCGCCTTAAAGCACTTTACATCTTACTCTACAACCCACGAACTTTATAAAACCCGATTGATTTGAGTTACTCTTTTACTGTAATATTTCTCTTTTATTGACGAAATAATTACACCATTACCCACTGAAGCATGGATAAATTTAATCTCTCCATCAGGAGCAACTTCAACCACCATTCCTACATGATTAATTCGACTACGACCATTAGTTCTAAAAAAGATTAAATCCCCTTTTTGAGCTTTTTCAGTATCAATTTTCATCCCAAATTGGGATTGTTCAAAAGAAGTTCTAGGCAATTGTATATCATAAGCTCCGAAGGCAGAACACATTAACCCTGAACAATCAAAACCTTCCTTAGAAGTACCTCCTGTTCTATAACGTATTCCTATATTTTCTGATGCTGTAGAAATTAATTGATCTACAAAATCACCTCCCTGAAATCCGTTCACTTTATATTTTGTCTCTCCATTAGCACTCAAAGCCTCATTACTAAAATAATCTTTAGAAGTTGTTTTTATATTCGATTTTGAAGTTCGAATCGTTAGTTTCTCTCCTACTAAAAGCTTATTTACAATCTTAGGATTTTGGGTTTCCAATTCTTTCACGGTAAGTCCAAATTCTTTTGCAATTCCGTATTTTGTTTCTTTAGCAACGACTTCATGAATAACTTCTACTTGAATATCATCTACTAGCTTAACTTCAGTTGCTACAATTGCAGCTGCGCTAATTTTAGCGTCAACATTTAATTGCTCTTTATTAATTAAAACATCATTTCCTTCTATAAGCTGTTTATTGGTGACTGGAATTATAATTTTCTGACCAACTCTTAATGCTTGCGTTTCTAATATCGGATTGGCTTTTTCAATATCAGCAACTGAAAGACCATATTCTTTAGCAATACCATAAAGTGTTTCTTTTGCTAAGACCTCTTTAATAATATTTCTTTTAAAATCATTATCAGCAACAACTAAAGCATCTTTCTTTTCTGATTTTACTGGAGTAAATTCTTTTTGAGGAACATTCTCTACAACTAAATCATTCGATTCAACAACAGGAACATTAATAGTATTCCCAACTCGTAAACCTCTTTTTTCTAAAAAAGGATTTAAAACATACAATTCAGTTACTTTTATTCCGTATTGCTTTGCAATTCCATATATGGTTTCTTTTGCTAAAACTAGATGTTGTTTTTGTCTTACAGGAGGATTAGCTACTATTTTTTCAGTTTTAACCGAAGTGACTGGCACTAATAAAATTTCTTTAAACTTTATCCCTTTTTTGGCGTCAGGATTAATTTCGTAGATAGCTGCTGGCTTTACATTGTATTGTTCTGCAATTTTGGATATTGTTTCACCTTTAGCAACTGTGTGTTTAACGTATTTTTCCTGAGAAAAACCATTAAACTTACTAAATAGAACCAATAATAGAATCCAAAATTTACACCTCATAAAAATATTTTAAATTAAACCACAGCTTATTCATTTTCAACTCATTAGAAAACAACACTAAAAAAGAATTTTTCTAACAACAAAAATTTTATAAAAGCGAATTTAACATTTTAATACCAATAAACCCAACTTTACTAGCACTTTAAGCAATTTTTTAGTATATATTCAAAAAAAAAGCGCTCTGTTTACACAGAACGCATTTTATTATAATAAAAAGTAAATTATACTTGCGCAGCAATCAAATTTAATGCTGATCCAGCAACAAACCAACCAATTTGACTAGCATTATAGGTGTGATTAGCCAAAATAATATCTTTAGTACCATTAGCGTGAACAAATTCTATTGTTAATGGTTTTCCTGGAGCAAAATCAACTAAATCAATAAAATTAATCGTGTCATCCTCTTCGATTTTATCATAATCAGCTTCATTAGCAAAGGTCAGTCCTAATAAACCTTGTTTTTTAAGATTTGTTTCGTGAATGCGGGCAAAAGATTTTACCAATACTGCTTTCACACCTAAGAAACGTGGTTCCATTGCAGCATGCTCACGGGAAGAACCTTCCCCATAATTGTGATCTCCTATAACTACCGAAGGCACTCCAGCTGCTTTATAGGCACGAGCTACAGCCGGGACTGCTTCATACCCACCGGTTAATTGGTTTTTAACAGAGTTTGTCTTTTGGTTAAATGCGTTTACAGCACCAATCAACATATTATTAGAAATATTATCTAAGTGTCCACGGTAACGCAACCATGGCCCAGCCATTGAAATATGATCGGTAGTACATTTACCAAACGCTTTAATCAATAATTTAGCACCCGTAATATTTTTACCATCCCAGGCATCAAATGGAGCTAATAATTGCAAACGATCTGAAGTTTCACTTACTACTATTTTAACTGAAGACCCATCTTCAGCAGGTGCTTGAAAACCTGCATCCTCTACATCAAATCCTTTTGATGGTAATTCATCACCAAATGGAGCATTCAATTTCACTTCTTCGCCTTTATCATTTATTAAATTATCAGTCAAAGGATTAAAGTCCAATCTTCCTGAAATTGCTAATGCGGCCACCATTTCTGGTGACGTTACAAAGGCGTGCGTGTTTGGATTACCATCGGCACGTTTTGAAAAGTTACGGTTAAAGGAGTGAACGATTGTGTTTTTCTCTTGTTTGTCGGCTCCTGCTCTATCCCATTGTCCGATACATGGCCCACAAGCATTGGTAAATACTTTAGTTCCCATTTTTTCGAAAGTGGCAATAATTCCGTCTCTTTCGATAGTATATCTAATTTGCTCCGAACCTGGATTGATTCCGAATTCTGCTTTTGGAGTAATTCCGTGTTCTACAGCTTGGTTTACGATTGATGCGGCACGAGCCATATCTTCGTAAGAAGAGTTGGTACAAGAACCGATTAATCCCCATTCTACTTTAATAGGCCACCCGTTTGCAGCAGCTTCTGCTTTCATTTGAGAAACCGGAGTTCCTCTGTCTGGCGTAAAAGGGCCATTAATGTGTGGTTCTAACTCTGAAAGATTAATCTCAATTACTTGATCAAAATAAGTTGCCGGATCAGCATATACTTCAGGATCTCCTGTTAAGTAAGAAGCTACTTTATCAGCAGCATCAACCACATCTTGACGCCCTGTTGCAGAAAGGTATCTTCTCATTGAATCATCGTATCCGAATGTAGAAGTAGTCGCTCCAATTTCGGCTCCCATATTACAGATAGTTCCTTTTCCAGTACAAGACATTGAAGTTGCTCCTTCTCCAAAATATTCAACAATAGATCCTGTACCACCTTTTACGGTTAGAATATCAGCCACTTTTAAGATCACATCTTTTGGTGCAGTCCAACCCGATAATTTTCCAGTCAATTTTACACCTATTAATTTTGGAAATTTTAGTTCCCAAGACATTCCTGACATTACATCTACAGCATCAGCACCACCAACACCAATTGCCAACATACCTAATCCACCTGCATTTACAGTATGAGAATCGGTACCGATCATCATTCCTCCGGGAAATGCATAGTTTTCCAAGACGATTTGGTGAATAATTCCTGAACCTGGTTTCCAGAAACCAATTCCATATTTATCAGACACTGAAGAAAGGAAATCAAAAACCTCTTTGGATTGTTTATTGGCTGCCGCCAAATCAAATTCGGCTCCGTTCTTAGCCAAAATCAAGTGATCACAGTGTACTGTTGTAGGAACAGCAACTGTTTTCTTTCCAGCGTGCATAAATTGCAATAAAGCCATTTGAGCCGTTGCGTCTTGGCAAGCTACTCTATCTGGAGCAAAATCAACATAATCAACACCTCTTCCGTAAGCTTGCTTAGCAACACCGTCCCAAAGGTGACTGTATAAAATTTTCTCTGTTAAAGTAAGTGGTTTTCCAACTATTTTACGTGCAGCATCAACACGACTAGTCATGTTGTGATACACTTTTTTAATCATTTCGATATCAAATGCCATTTGTATATTGTTTTTATTATTTTTTTTGAACACACAAGATACAAAAATTTAAGAAGCTATAAAATAAAAGCCCAAGTCAATGACTCGGGCTTTTGATAATATTAACTAATTATGTTATTATTTTACTAACAACTTATGAGATGGAGCAAATTTAGTTAGATTAATTCCCTCAACAGCCGTTTTATATTCTTCAATTGTTGGAGTTCTACCTAGTACTGTTGACAAAACTACAACTGGCGTAGAAGAAAGTAAAGACTCTCCTTTTTTACCTTCTGTATCTTCCACAACTCTTCCTTGGAAAAGACGTGTAGAAGTTGCCATAACCGTATCTCCTTTTTCTGCTTTTTCTTGGTTACCCATACAAAGATTACAACCTGGACGCTCTAAATACAACATGTTTTCATACGAAGTACGAGCAGCTGCTTTAGGGGCATTATCGTCAAATTCAAAACCAGAATATTTTTGTAAAACTTCCCAATCACCTTCTGCTTTCAACTCATCTACGATATTATAAGTAGGTGGCGCAACAACAAGTGGTGCTTTAAACTCTACTTTACCATTTTGCGTTTCTATATTTTTAAGCATTTGAGCCAAGATTTTCATATCACCCTTATGAACCATACAAGATCCGATAAATCCAAGATCTACTTTTTTAACTCCTCCATAGAAAGATAAAGGTCTAATAGTATCGTGAGTATATCTTTTAGAAACATCTGCATTATTAACATCTGGATCTGCAATCATTGGTTCAGCAATCTGATCTAGATCTACAATAACTTCAGCGTAATACTTAGCATTTGCATCTGGTCTTAAGGCTGGTTTTTCACCTGAAATAATCTCAGCAATTCTCTTATCAGCAATAGCAATCAATCCTTTAAGAACTTGATTTTTATTGTCCATTCCTTTGTCGATCATGATTTGGATTCTACCTTTTGCCATCTCTAACGACTCAATCAAAGTAGCATCTTCAGAAATACAGATAGAAGCTTTCGCTTTCATCTCAGCAGTCCAATCCGTAAACGTAAAGGCTTGATCCGCATTAAGAGTTCCTAAGTGAACCTCTATAATTCTTCCTTGGAATACATTCTCTCCTCCAAATGTTTTAAGCATTTGAGCTTGTGTAGCATGAACTACATCACGGAAATCCATGTATCCTTTCATATCTCCTTTGAAAGTTACTTTCACAGATTCTGGAATTGGCATAGAAGCTTCTCCTGTAGCCAAAGCAAGAGCAACAGTTCCTGAGTCAGCACCAAAAGCAACACCTTTAGACATTCTTGTATGAGAGTCTCCACCGATGATGATAGCCCACTCATTTACAGTAATATCATTAAGTACTTTGTGAATTACATCAGTCATTGAATGGTAAACGCCTTTTGGGTCACGAGCCGTGATCAATCCGAAGTCATTCATAAATTTCATTAATCTAGGAATATTAGCCTTAGATTTATTATCCCAAACTGAAGCAGTATGACATCCTGATTGGTAAGCACCGTCAACAATTGGAGAAATCACAGTAGCAGCCATAGACTCTAATTCCTGAGAAGTCATCAAACCAGTTGTATCTTGCGAACCAACAATATTTACAGTAACACGAACATCAGAACCAGCATGTAAAACTTTACCTGGAGTTGTTCCAACCGCATTTTTATTAAAAATTTTCTCTACGGCTGTAAGACCTTGTCCTTCAACAGACACTTCTTTTGACGGAGCATATACAGGCAAAATAGGAATACCAAGAGTCTTTGAAGCAAATGTTTGCAATTTCTTTCCAAAAACAATAGCGTAAGACCCACCTGCTTTTATAAATTCAATTTTCTGAGGAGTGAATGCCTTAGAAATATCAATTAATTCTTTATCGCCGTTGTAAAGTTTCTTAGTTTTTGTATTAATTGTAAGAACAGTACCTGTAGCAACAGAGTAAACTTCCTCAAGAATAGGATCACCACTCTCATTAAGAAGAGGTTTTCCATTTTCATCCAATTTTTTTACCCAGTTTTTAAGGTCAAGACCAATACCACCAGTAACATCAACAGTTGTTAGGAAAATTGGAGAAATACCATTTGTTCCTGCAACGATTGGAGCAATATTAATAAATGGTACATAAGGACTTGCTTGTTTTCCTGTCCAAAGTGCCACGTTATTTACACCTGACATTCTGGATGAACCTACACCCATAGTTCCTTTTTCAGCAATTAACATTACGCTCTTATCAGGATTCGCAGTTGCTAATGCTTTTATTTCAGCTTGTGCTTCAGGAGAAATTAAACATTTTCCATGAAGTTCACGATCGGAACGTGAGTGCGCTTGGTTACCTGGAGAAAGTAAATCAGTTGAAATATCTCCTTCACCAGCAATATATGTAATTACCTTAATTTCTTCAGCAATTTCAGGTAATTTAGTAAAAAACTCTGCTTTGGCGTAGCTTTCTAGAATATCCTTAGCAATTTCATTTCCGCTTTTAAAAGCTGCTTCTAAACGATCTGTATCTGCTTCATAAAGATAAACTTGTGTTTTCAAAACTTCTGCAGCTTGTTTAGCAATAGCTACATCAGCACCTAAAGCTAAATCAAGTAAAACCTTTATAGAAGTCCCACCTTTCATGTGTGATAACAATTCTAAAGCAAAAGCTGGTGTGATTTCAGCAACTACTGATTGCCCTAAAACGATTTCTTTTAAAAAATTAGCTTTTACATTAGCAGCAGGAGTAGTTCCAGGAACAACATTGTAAATAAAGAAGTTAAGAGAGTCTTCTCTGTACTCATTATTCAAATCTTTAATTTGTGCAATGATTTCGCTTAGCAATTCAGCACCATCAATTGGTTTTGGGTTAAGCCCTTGACCTTTTCGTTCTTCAATCTCTTGGATATAATCCTTATAAGTATTCATAATAGAAGGCTTTTTCAATGTTAATAGCTGATTCCTTTGATTAATTCAAATTCAAAAGCCATAATTTTAGGTTTTTTTTTATTTGTGATGCAAATTTAGTTATTAAAGCTGAGATTTTAAAAAATTTTACCCCCTCTGGATTGACAAAAAATTGATTATTGAAAAATATGCACTAAGAAGACATAATATTAAGAAAAAACTAAATTTTACCTTCTTTTACAAACAATCAGCAAATACACAATCTGTTTTATAACAAACTTAAAACATGTTGTTACATAGAAGATTATTATTTACAACAAAACAACTACTTTAAGAAGCATTAAACCAGTTTGGCTATTATCATTTCCTCAGTAATTCCTTCGGCGTCAGCTTTATAATTTTTAATAATTCGGTGTCTTAAAACTGATGTTGCCACCGCAATAACATCCTCAATATCTGGAGAAAATTTTCCATTAAAAGCCGCGTGTGCTTTAGCAGCTAAAATCAAATTTTGAGACGCTCTTGGACCAGCTCCCCAATCTAAATAATTCTTAACAAAATCGGTTGCCAAATTACTATCAGGACGTGTTTTACTTACTAAAGTCACAGCATATTCCACCACATTATCCGCCACAGGAATTCGGCGAATTAAATGCTGAAAACCGATAATTTCCTGAGCTGTAAATAGTGGATTTATTTTCTGACTTACATCAGAAGTGGTTCTTTTTACCACCTGAACTTCTTCTTCAAAAGAAGGATATTCTAATTTTACAGCAAACATAAAACGATCCAACTGCGCTTCAGGCAAAGGATAAGTTCCTTCTTGCTCAATTGGGTTTTGAGTTGCCAATACAAAATAAGGTAAATCTAATTTATGATTTATTCCGGCAATCGTTACCGAACGCTCCTGCATAGCTTCCAATAAAGCTGCTTGAGTCTTTGGGGGTGTTCTATTAATTTCATCTGCCAAAATAATATTCGAAAAAACAGGCCCTTTTACAAATTTAAATTGGCGGTTTTCATCTAGAATTTCACTCCCTAAAATATCCGAAGGCATTAAATCTGGTGTAAACTGAATTCTTTTAAAATGAAGACCAAGTGCCTCTGAAATTGTATTTACCATCAATGTTTTTGCTAAACCCGGAACTCCAACTAAAAGCGCATGACCGCCTGAAAAAACACACAGCAACAACTGATCGATTACTTTTTCTTGACCAACAATAATTTTTGCTATTTCACTTTTTAATTCAGCATGTTTTTGAACTAAATTATGTATTGCCGCTACATCAGACATTTTAAAACTATTTTAAATTAAAAAAAGAGTCAACTTTATGAATTCATAAAACTAACTCTTTTTATTTATTTTGACCAAATTATTTTTTCAACCAGTTATTTGTAAATTTACAATCTCTGTATTCCCCAATAATTTTAATATAGGTCTCTTTAATTTTTTCATCAAACCATTTCCCTATGGCGTTGATTTGCTTTTCTTTTAAAGCCAATTCTTTAATTTTTACATAATCCTGAGCATAATCAGCAGTATGTTCATTAATTCTATTGGTAACAGTGATTAATTTATATTGTTTTTTTCCAGATGTTGTTTCATCTAAAATAGGCATCGAAATCTCATTATCCTTTAAATTAGAAACTTGAGAATATAAATTAGGATCCATTTTAGTCAATTCAAAACGAGTATCCTGTGTATTTGGATTAATCAAAACCCCACCATTTGCTCTTGTTTCTTTTTGGTCTGACAAACTTCTGGCTGCATCAGCAAAAGTAATCTCTTTATCTAAAATACGTTTTCTAACTAAATCAGCTTTTTGTTTTGCTTCTTCCAGCGCTTCTTTGCTTACGGTAGGACTTAATAATATGTGACGTAATTCTAATTCTTGCCCTTTTATTTTTTCTAAATAAATAATATGATAACCGTATTCTGTTTCAAATGGAGCAGATATTTCTCCTTCTTCTAAATCAAAGGCAACATCTTTAAACTCTTTAACAAAAGGGGTTTTTCGAGTCATTTTATAAAAACCTCCACTAGATCTTGATCCTGGATCCTGAGAATACAAAACTGCTTTGGTTGCAAAACTAGAGCCTTCCTGAATGTCTTTTTTAAACCCATTCAACTGATCAATTACTTTTTGTTTTTCAATTGCAGTTATTTTAGGCTCAATTATGATTTGAGAAACTTCCATTTCTGCACCAAAAACCGGCAACTCGTCTTTAGATAGTTTCTTGAAAAAATTACGAACTTCTTCAGGCGTAATTTCTACTTCGTCAACTATCTTTTTTTGCATTTCAGATGTTAGCTTGTTTTCTTTTAAAATATCAAAAAAATAACTTCTAAATTCTTCTTCGGTATCTTTTTTATAATATTTAATTACCTTTTCTAAGGAACCAATTTGTTGAATCATATAAGTTAGACGTTCATCCATCATAGACTTAACCTCTGCATCTGTAACCTTAACACTATCCTGAACAGCCTGATGTGCATATAATTTATCTTCCAATAATTTACCCAACATTTGGCATCTTGTAATGCCTTTTACAGAACCTCCCTGGCTAGAAATTTCTAAATAAGCCTTATCAATATCAGAATCCAAAACTATGTAATCCCCCACTGTAGCAATAACACCATCTATTTTTTGTCTTTGACTTGGAGTTGCTTTTTTGACTTCAGCAACAACAGTGTCTTTTATTATTTCCTGAGCATTAATTGCTGTATTGAACAAAAAAAGTACAAAAAACAAAAGTGCATTTTTAATATGTATGGATTTCATTAAAGAATATTATTTAAATTTTATTTCAGTAAAAACGAACAAAAATAACAATTCAATTACATTATACAAGTTTCCACCTGACTATTAACAAAAAATTATACTCGAAAAAAGCAAGTAATGACTTTTACAAAAAAACTTTTTTTAAAAAACAAACCATAGAACAGAAGTCTGACCAACAAATACTCTAAATCAACTGGAGACTTATTTATTTTCAAATCGCATATATAAATAGTACTTTTGCAAACTATTTATATTTAATATGAGCTTTTTAAAAGAAATACAACGTAGAAGAACCTTTGGAATTATATCGCATCCCGATGCTGGAAAAACAACTCTTACCGAAAAATTATTACTTTTTGGAGGAGCAATCCAGGAAGCAGGAGCTGTAAAAAACAACAAAATTAAAAAAGGAGCGACGAGTGATTTCATGGAAATTGAACGTCAGAGAGGAATCTCGGTATCTACTTCAGTTTTAGCATTCAATTATAAGGATAAAAAAATCAATATTCTAGACACCCCTGGGCACAAGGATTTTGCAGAAGATACTTTTAGAACCTTAACTGCAGTTGACAGCGTTATTGTAGTAATTGACGTAGCAAAAGGAGTTGAGGAACAAACTGAAAAATTAGTTGCGGTTTGTAGAATGCGTAAAATTCCAATTATTGTTTTTATCAATAAATTAGATCGGGAGGGTCATGACGCTTTTGATTTGATGGATGAAGTAGAACAAAAACTAGGTCTTACCGTTACTCCATTGAGTTTCCCTATTGGAATGGGTTACGATTTTCAAGGAATTTACAATCTTTGGGAACAAAACATCAACTTGTTTAGTGGAGACAGCCGAAAAAACATCGAAGAAACTATCGCTTTTTCGGATGTTCAAAATCCTGAATTGGAAAAAATAATTGGTCAAAAACCAGCTGATCGTTTACGTGAAGAATTAGAGTTAATTGACGAAGTCTATCCAAAATTCAATCAACAAGATTATCTGGACGGAAAATTACAACCCGTGTTTTTTGGTTCTGCTTTGAATAATTTTGGTGTTAGAGAGTTATTAGACTGTTTTGTTACAATAGCTCCTTCTCCAAGACCAAAAGAATCAGAAACCCGATTGGTAGATCCAAAAGAAGAAAAACTATCCGGTTTTGTATTTAAAATCCATGCTAATATGGATCCAAAACACCGTGACCGTTTGGCTTTTATCAAAATTGTTTCTGGAACTTTTGAAAGAAACAAACCTTATTATCATGTTAGACAAAAGAAAAATTTAAAATTTTCTAGTCCGAATGCTTTTTTTGCTGAGAAAAAAGAAATTGTAGACATCTCTTATCCTGGTGATATTGTGGGACTTCATGATACTGGAAATTTCAAAATTGGTGATACTTTAACCGAGGGTGAAATCATGAGTTTCAAAGGAATTCCAAGTTTCTCTCCAGAACATTTTAGATACATTAATAATGCAGACCCAATGAAAGCAAAACAGCTGGAAAAAGGAGTTGACCAATTAATGGATGAAGGTGTGGCCCAGTTGTTTACTTTAGAAATGAATAACAGAAAAGTAATTGGTACTGTTGGAGCACTTCAATATGAAGTAATTCAATACCGTTTAGAGCACGAATACGGTGCTAAATGTACTTATGAAAACTTCCCTGTACACAAAGCCTGTTGGGTAAAACCAGATGATGCTAAAAATGACGAGTTTAAAGAATTCAAACGAATCAAACAAAAATTCTTAGCCAAAGACAAATACGACCAATTGGTTTTTCTAGCAGATTCGGACTTTACAATCCAAATGACACAGAATAAATACCCAAGTGTTAAATTGTTTTTTACTTCTGAAATGGACTAAAAACAACACTTAATTCCATAAAAAAAGGGTCATATTTTAAAACGTGACCCTTTTTTTATGTTGAAATAGTATGACTAAGACAATGAATTTTCGTAATTCACTACTTTTTTCAAAAAAGCTTTAATTAACAAACGATTTGGTGCAATTCCAGAGGTAATGATTAATTTCTTAGCACTACCTTCTGTAGATAATGTAGAATTAGGATCTTGTTTTGTTCCCATAAACCAAAGTGCAAATTCCATATTAGAAGTCGCTCTTGAACTTTCTAATTTCACATTAGTCGTTTCTGATTTCTCAGTAAAACTCATATTAGATGCTGATTGAGACTGACTGAATACTGAAGAGGAAAACATAAAAAATAGCACAAATACAAATATCAATTGTATTAATTTAGAATTCGTGTTATTTGTTTTTAAGTTGTTCATGGCTTTGTTGCTACAGTTTTGATTTTATTATGAAACAAATCTATTGCAATACATAAACAGTAAAAAACATTTCCGATAAACTACCCCAAAACTCGTTTAGCTACTAAAAAAGACAAATTACATCCGGAAAACAAAGAAAAAAGGCTTTCAATAAATGAAAGCCTTTGTAATTTTATGCTTGTCCAGCAGGACCAAAATTAAGTGGAATAGGTGTTTGCTCCGTATCTTTGATTTCGCCATGAGCTACTTCAAAACGGTGAATATTTTCACCAATAGCCTTTAACAATCTCTTAGCGTGTTGTGGAGTTAAAACAATTCTAGACTTCACCTTAGCCTTAGGGACACCTGGCATGATGCTTACAAAATCCAAAACAAACTCTGAAGCCGAGTGATTAATTATAGCCAAATTAGAATAAATTCCTTCAGCTGTTTTTTCGTCTAATTCAATATTAATTTGTTCTTGTTGATCTTTCATATAAATGAGTTCTTAGTGATTAGTAACTAGTACTTAGTAACAAATAATTAGCAAAAAGTGATTAGCCATAAGACTAATCACTAATCACTAAGTACTAATCACTATAAACTAGTATATATATTCTTCTTTGTTTGCCATCATATCATTGTAATCTTCTTTCGAACCTACAATAGCATTATCATATTCTCTCATACCTGTACCAGCAGGGATTCTGTGACCTACAATTACATTTTCTTTCAATCCTTCTAAGTAATCCACTTTACCTGCTACAGCAGCTTCGTTTAATACTTTAGTAGTTTCCTGGAACGATGCCGCAGAAATGAATGATTTTGTTTGTAACGAAGCTCTTGTAATACCTTGTAATACTGGAGTTGCAGTTGCAGTAACTACATCACGAGCAACAACTAGGTTTTTATCAGTACGTTTCAATAAAGAATTCTCATCTCTCAATTGACGTGGAGTAACAATTTGACCTTCTTTTAAGTTAGAAGAATCTCCTGCATCCTCAACTACTTTCATTCCATATAATTTATCGTTTTCAACGATAAAATCTTTAGTGTGAATCAATTGATCTTCTAAGAATAAAGTATCTCCTGGATCCTGAACCCTTACTTTACGCATCATTTGACGAATAACTACCTCAAAGTGTTTGTCGTTGATTTTTACCCCTTGCAAACGGTAAACTTCTTGAATTTCGTTAACCAAGTACTGTTGAACAGCAGCTGGACCTTGAATTCTCAAGATATCGTCTGGAGTAATTGCTCCATCAGACAAAGGAATACCCGCTCTTACGAAGTCATTTTCCTGAACCAGAATTTGACTAGATAATTTCACTAAGTATTTCTTAATTTCTCCAAATTTAGATTCAATGATAATCTCACGGTTACCTCTTTTGATTTTTCCAAAAGAAACAACACCATCAATTTCAGAAACTACAGCTGGATTAGAAGGATTACGTGCTTCTAAAAGTTCAGTAATTCTAGGTAAACCTCCCGTAATATCTCCTGATTTAGAAGAACGACGTGGGATTTTAACCAATACTTTACCTGCTTTAATTTTCTCACCGTTTTCAACCATTAAGTGGGCTCCAACTGGTAAGTTGTAAGAACGAATCAATTCACCATCTTTACCGTAAACTAATAAGGTTGGGATTAATTTTTTGTTTCTAGATTCAGAAATCACTTTTTCTTGGAAACCAGTTTGCTCATCGATTTCAACCATGAATGATTGTCCTTGCTCTAAATCTTCGTAAGCAATTTTACCAGTAAACTCAGAAACAATAACTCCATTATATGGATCCCATTTACAGATTACATCTCCTTTTGCAATAGACTGACCGTCTTTAACAAAAATACTAGAACCGTAAGGAATATTATGTGTATTTAAAACAATACCTGTTTTTTCGTCAACTAATTTTAATTCTGTAGAACGTGAAACAACGATATCCACTTCGTTTCCTTCATTATCTTCACCTTTTACAGTTTTTAAATCTTCAACTTCAAGTTTTCCTGGGAATTTAGCAATAATACTAGACTCTTCAGAAATACCTCCTGCAACCCCTCCAACGTGGAAAGTACGAAGTGTTAACTGTGTACCTGGCTCTCCAATAGACTGTGCAGCAATAACACCTACAGCCTCACCTCTTTGAGTCATTTTTCCAGTTGCCAAGTTACGTCCGTAACATTTAGCACAAATACCTTTTAATGCCTCACATGTTAATGGAGAACGAACTTCAACACTTTCTAATGGAGAAGCTTCGATGGCTTTCATGATTACTTCCGTAATTTGTTGTCCTGAAGCTACTAATACTTCATTAGTCAAAGGATTAATTACGTCTTGTAATGCAACACGTCCTAAGATTCTTTCTCCTAATGATTCAACGATTTCTTCATTTTTCTTCAATGCTGAAACTTCAACACCTCTTAATGTTCCACAATCTTCGATGTTTACAATAACGTCTTGAGAAACATCATGTAATCTACGAGTCAAGTATCCAGCATCTGCCGTTTTAAGAGCCGTATCCGCAAGACCTTTACGAGCACCGTGAGTAGAGATAAAGTACTCAAGAATCGAAAGACCTTCCTTAAAGTTAGAAAGAATCGGGTTTTCAATAATTTCACCACCACCAGCAGTCGATTTTTTAGGCTTAGCCATCAAACCACGCATACCAGTTAACTGACGGATCTGTTCTTTAGATCCACGAGCTCCAGAGTCAAGCATCATATACACCGAGTTGAAACCTTGTTGGTCTTCTCTAATGTTTTTCATTGCTAATTCGGTCAATTGTGCATTCGCAGAAGTCCATACGTCAATAACTTGGTTGTAACGTTCGTTATTAGTAATAAGACCCATGTTATAGTTAGCAGAAATTCCTTCTACTTGCTCTCTTGCGTCAGCAATCAATTGTGTTTTTTGCTCAGGAATTCTAATATCACCTAATGAGAATGATAAACCTCCGCGGAATGCGAATTTATACCCCATATCTTTCATGTTATCCAAGAAGGCAGCCGTTTCCGGTACACTTGTTGAATTTAATACGTGACCGATAATATCTCTAAGGTTTTTCTTAGTCAATACATCATTGATATATCCTGCAGCTTCTGGTACTACTTCGTTAAATAATACACGACCCGCTGTTGTTTGGATAATTTTGTATACTAATTCTCCTTCATCATTAAAATCTTTTGCTCTAATTTTCACACGAGCATTTAATTCTAATCTTCCTTCGTTTAATGCGATATTTGTTTCTTCAGCAGAGTAAAAAGTAAGTCCTTCTCCTAAAATTTTCTTTTCTGGAGTAGACAAACGCTCTTTAGTCATATAATAAAGACCCAAAACCATGTCCTGAGAAGGTACCGTAATTGGAGCACCATTAGCAGGGTTCAAAATATTGTGAGAAGCTAACATTAATAATTGCGCTTCAAGGATTGCTTCTGGTCCTAATGGCAAGTGAACTGCCATCTGATCCCCATCAAAATCAGCGTTGAAAGCTGTACAAACTAATGGGTGTAATTGGATTGCTTTTCCTTCAATTAATTTTGGTTGGAAAGCTTGAATACCCAATCTGTGCAACGTAGGAGCACGATTCAGTAATACTGGGTGTCCTTTAATTACATTCTCAAGAATATCCCAAACTACAGGCTCTTTTTTGTCTATAATTTTCTTAGCAGATTTAACTGTTTTTACAATTCCTCTTTCTATCAATTTACGGATAACAAAAGGTTTGTATAATTCAGCTGCCATATCTTTTGGCAATCCACATTCGAATAATTTCAATTCAGGTCCAACAACAATTACCGAACGAGCAGAATAATCCACACGTTTTCCAAGTAAGTTTTGACGGAAACGTCCTTGCTTACCTTTTAACGAGTCAGAAAGTGATTTTAATGGTCTGTTAGATTCTGTTTTTACAGCAGATGCTTTACGTGTATTATCGAAAAGTGAATCTACTGATTCTTGCAACATACGTTTTTCGTTTCTCAAGATAACTTCTGGAGCTTTAATCTCCATTAATCTTTTCAAACGATTGTTACGGATGATTACACGACGGTATAAATCATTTAAATCTGAAGTTGCAAAACGACCTCCATCAAGTGGCACAAGAGGACGTAATTCTGGTGGAATAACAGGAACCACTTTCATAATCATCCATTCTGGACGGTTTTCACGGTTCAAATTAGACTCACGGAATGATTCAACAACTTGTAATCTTTTTAATGCTTCTGTTTTACGTTGTTTAGACGTTTCGTTATTAGCTGAGTGTCTTAATTGGTAAGACAATTGATCTAAATCAATACGAGCTAATAAATCCATAATACATTCTGCTCCCATTTTGGCAACAAATTTATTAGGATCAAAATCATCTAAATATTGGTTATCCTGAGGAAGGGTATCTAAAATATTCAAATATTCTTCTTCAGTTAAGAAATCTAATCTTTGTAATGATTCTCCTTCTGCATTTTTAGCAATACCTGCTTGGATTACTACGTATCTTTCGTAGTAAATAATCATATCTAATTTCTTAGATGGAAGACCAAGGATGTAACCAATTTTATTAGGAAGAGAACGGAAATACCAGATATGAGCAATAGGCACAACAAGGTTGATGTGTCCTACTCTGTCACGACGTACTTTTTTCTCAGTAACTTCAACACCACAACGGTCACAAATGATTCCTTTGTAACGGATTCTTTTGTATTTACCACAAGCACATTCGAAATCTTTTACTGGTCCGAAGATTCTTTCGCAGAAAAGACCATCACGTTCTGGTTTGTGTGTTCTATAGTTGATAGTTTCTGGCTTTAAAACTTCACCTCTTGATTCTTTCAAGATGGATTCAGGAGAAGCTAGTCCTATCGAAATTTTGTCAAACCTTTTTACTTGGGTTTTCTCTTTATTATTATTTCTATTATTCATCATAGTTTTTACTATTGATTTATTTGCAATTAAAATTATTTTAGTCAAGTGTCGAAAGTTTTAAAGTCGCTGGGGACTTTTGACTTTCCAACTTTTGACTTCTACATTACCTCGAATTACTTCTCTAAACCTCAAACGACTATTTGAAGTGCTAGTTATAAAACCATTAGTTCTATAAAAAATCGGAACGGTTTACGGGTATAAATCCTAAAAACTTAAAAAAAGTAATCAGTGCTCAGTTTTTAGTATTCAGATTATCACTGATTACTAAAAACTGAACACTGTTCACTGAATATTATTCTTCTAATCTAATGTCTAATCCAAGACCTTTCAATTCATGCATCAATACATTGAATGATTCTGGCAATCCTGGTTCTGGCATAGTTTCACCTTTTACGATAGCTTCGTAAGTTTTAGCTCTACCAATTACGTCATCAGATTTAACTGTTAATATTTCACGAAGTGTACTAGAAGCACCATAAGCCTCAAGTGCCCAAACCTCCATCTCTCCAAAACGCTGACCTCCAAATTGAGCTTTACCTCCAAGTGGTTGTTGTGTAATCAACGAGTATGGACCAATAGAACGTGCGTGCATCTTATCATCAACCATGTGTCCTAATTTAAGCATGTAAATTACACCTACAGTTGCAGCCTGATGGAAACGCTCTCCTGTACCACCATCATAAAGATAAGTATGTCCAAAACGTGGAATTCCAGCTTCGTCAGTCAATTCATTAATTTGATCAAGTGAAGCACCATCAAAAATTGGAGTAGCATATTTTCTACCTAATTTTTGTCCAGCCCATCCAAGAACAGTTTCATAAATTTGACCAATGTTCATACGAGAAGGTACCCCAAGTGGGTTCAACACGATATCAACTGGTGTTCCGTCTTCAAGGAAAGGCATATCTTCATGACGAACGATTCTTGCAACAATACCTTTGTTACCATGACGTCCAGCCATCTTATCCCCTACTTTCAACTTACGTTTCTTAGCGATATAAACTTTAGCTAATTTCAAAATTCCTGATGGCAATTCATCTCCAACAGTAATTGTGAATTTCTCTCTTCTTAACGCTCCTTGTAAATCGTTCAACTTAATTTTATAGTTATGAATTAAATCATTCACCATTTTATTAGTTGCATCATCAGCTACCCATTGACCTTTGCTTAAGTGAGCAAAATCTTCAACAGCGTAAAGCATTTTTTGAGTGTATTTTTTACCTTTTGGTAAAACTTCTTCACCCAAATCATTCATTACTCCTTGTGATGTTTTTCCGTTTACAATCAAGAAAAGTTTTTCAATTAACTTATCTTTTAATTCTGTAAATTTAACTTCAAACTCCATTTCAAGTGCTCCTAAAGCATCTTTGTCCTGAGTACGTTTGCGTTTATCTTTTACCGCTCTTGCAAATAATTTTTTATCTAAAACAACACCGTGTAAAGATGGAGATGCTTTTAACGAAGCATCTTTTACATCACCAGCTTTATCCCCGAAGATGGCGCGAAGCAATTTCTCTTCTGGAGTTGGATCAGATTCTCCTTTTGGTGTAATTTTTCCAATTAAAATGTCACCAGGTTTCACCTCTGCACCAATTCTAATCATACCGTTTTCATCTAAGTCTTTAGTAGCCTCTTCAGAAACGTTAGGAATATCATTCGTTAATTCTTCGTTACCTAATTTAGTATCTCTTACCTCTAATGAGTAATCGTCTACGTGGATTGAAGTAAAGATATCATCACGAACTACTTTTTCAGAAATCACAATCGCATCCTCAAAATTGTACCCTTTCCATGGCATGAACGCTACTTTTAGGTTTCTACCTAAAGCTAATTCACCATTTTCAGTAGCATATCCTTCTGATAATACTTGACCAGGAATCACTCTGTCACCTTTTCTTACGATAGGTTTCAAGTTGATACTTGTTCCTTGATTGGTTTTTCTAAATTTAATTAAGTTGTATGTCTTTTCATCAGTATCAAAACTTACCATTCTTTCTTCCTCAGAACGATCGTATTTAATAGTAATGATATTAGCATCTACATATTCTACAGTACCATGCCCTTCAGCATTAATCAACACTCTAGAGTCAGAAGCTACTTGACGCTCTAAACCAGTTCCAACAATTGGAGCTTCAGGGCGAATCAAAGGAACCGCCTGACGCATCATGTTAGATCCCATCAAGGCTCTATTCGCATCATCGTGTTCCAAGAAAGGAATCAAAGATGCAGAGATAGATGCAATTTGGTTAGGAGCAACGTCAGTATAATCAACTTTAGAAGGATCAACAACAGGGAAATCACCTTCTTCACGTGCAATTACGTTTTCAGCTGTGATTTTTCCAGTTTCATCCATCTCAATGTTTGCCTGAGCAATCAATTTTCCTTCTTCTTCTTCAGCACTTAAGTAAGTTGCTTCAGAAACTAAATCAACTACACCATTAGTTACTTTACGGTAAGGAGTTTCAATGAATCCCATTCCGTTTACTTTAGCATAAACACCAAGAGAAGAAATCAAACCAATGTTTGGTCCCTCTGGAGTTTCAATAGGACATAAACGTCCGTAATGCGTATAGTGAACGTCACGAACCTCAAATCCAGCTCTTTCTCTCGAAAGTCCACCAGGTCCAAGGGCAGATAATCTTCTTTTGTGTGTAATCTCTGCTAATGGATTCGTTTGATCCATAAATTGAGACAACTGGTTCGTACCAAAGAAAGAGTTGATAACTGATGATAATGTTTTAGCATTAATCAAATCAATTGGTGTAAACACCTCGTTATCTCTAACGTTCATTCTCTCACGAATAGTTCTGGCCATACGTGCTAAACCAACACCGAATTGTTGAGACAATTGTTCACCAACTGTTCTAACACGACGGTTTGATAAGTGATCAATATCATCAATATCTGCTTTCGCGTTTATCAACTCAATTAAATACTTCACGATAGTTATGATATCTTCTTTGGTAAGCACTTGCTTTTCCATTGGGATATCTAAACCAAGTTTTTTGTTCATTCTATAACGACCTACTTCACCTAAGTTGTAACGTTGGTCAGAAAAGAATAATTTATCTATAATACCACGAGCAGTTTCTTCATCAGGCGGTTCTGCGTTACGCAATTGTCTGTAGATATGCTCAACAGCTTCTTTTTCAGAGTTTGTTGGATCTTTTTGTAATGTATTATGAATGATGGCATAATCAGCTTGATTAGCATCTTCTTTATGTAACAAAATAGATTTAACGTTAGAATCGATGATCTCTTCTACATTATCTTTATCGATAATTGTATCACGATCAAGGATAATCTCGTTACGTTCGATAGAAACTACTTCACCAGTATCTTCATCTACGAAATCCTCATGCCATGTATTTAATACACGAGCAGCTAATTTTCTACCGATATATTTTTTAAGTCCTGTTTTAGATACTTTAATTTCTTCAGCAAGGTCAAAAATTTCTAAGATATCCTTATCTCTTTCGAAACCAATTGCACGGAATAAAGTTGTAACAGGTAATTTTTTCTTTCTATCGATATAAGCGTACATAACGCTGTTGATATCAGTAGAGAATTCTATCCAAGATCCTTTAAAAGGAATTACTCTGGCAGAATATAATTTTGTTCCATTAGCGTGGAATGATTGTCCGAAGAAAACACCTGGAGATCTGTGAAGTTGAGAAACAACAACACGTTCAGCACCGTTAATAACAAAAGTTCCACTAGGAGTCATGTAAGGAATTGTTCCTAAATAAACATCCTGAACAATAGTTTCAAAATCTTCGTGCTCTGGGTCAGTACAGTATAGTTTTAACCTTGCTTTTAAAGGTACACTATGCGTTAGACCTCTTTCTATACATTCTTGAATTGTATAACGTGGTGGATCTACAAAATAATCCAGGAATTCCAATACAAAGTTGTTTCTTGTATCTGTAATTGGAAAGTTTTCCATGAAGGTGTTGTATAGACCTTCGTTGCCTCTTTCGTCTGATTTAGTTTCCAATTGGAAAAAATCTTGAAAAGATTTAACCTGAACATCCAAGAAATCTGGATACTGAGGTATGTTTTTAGTAGAGGCAAAATTCAATCTTTCAGTCTGATTTGTTATCATCAATGGACAAAATTTTGATTAAAAAAAAGTAGTTTTTTGTGTAAAACACACTGTTTAAATTATACTTTCTTTTTTGTAATCAATACATCTTTAAAAATAAAACGAATTCAAATCGGTTCCATTTTTTTTCTTCGTATTGATCAAAAACTTTTTCGTATTTTAAACTTAAAATTATAATAAAATTGATCTATTTTATTATACGAAAAATGGTTTAGGCATTGAGTGTTAACTCAAGACCTAAACCTAGTTCTTAAAACCGAGTTGAATTATTTTAATTCAACAACAGCTCCAGCTTCTTCTAATGATTTTTTAAGACCTTCAGCCTCATCTTTAGATACACCTTCTTTGATGTTAGATGGAGCACTATCTACGATATCTTTAGCTTCTTTAAGACCTAAACCAGTTAATTCTTTAACCATTTTCACTACAGCTAATTTAGAAGCACCAGCTTCTTTTAATACAACTGTAAATTCAGTTTGAGCTTCTTCAGCAGCACCTTCACCACCTCCAGCAGCAACTACTACAGCTGCAGCAGCAGGCTCGATACCATACTCGTCTTTTAATATTGTTGCTAATTCGTTAACTTCTTTAACTGTTAAGTTAACTAATTGTTCTGCGAATTGTTTCAAATCTGCCATTTTTTCTATCTTTTAAAATGATTTGTAAAATATAATTTATTATTGTGCGCTAATTTAATTAACAAGAAAATAAACTTTCTTGTTTTGATTATTATGCTTCAACTTCCTCTTCGCTACCAGCGAATTTGTTTTGTAAAGCAGAAATAATTCTTTGTGCTGGAGATTGCAATAATCCAATAAGTTCTCCAATAAGCTCTTCTTTAGATTTAATAGTAGCTAATGCATCTAATTGATCATCACCAATATAAATCTCAGAGTTAATATAAGCTCCTTTTAAAACAGGTTTTGCAGCTTTCTTTCTAAAGTCTTTAATAACTTTTCCAGGCGCATTAGCAACATCTGCAATAAGAATAGCACTATTACCAGTCAATACTGAAGGTAAATCGCCATAATCATTATCAGAAGCTTCCATTGCTTTAGCAAGCAAAGTGTTTTTTACAACTTCTAATTTAATTCCAGCTTTGTAACAAGCTCTTCTTAAGTTTGAAGTTGCCTCTGCATCAAGTCCAGAAATATCAGATACATAAATAATATTTGTACCAGCTAACTGTGCAGTTAAATCTTCAATCGCGATTGATTTTTCTTCTCTAGTCATACTAAAAATTTTTAACTACCAATTATACTGCTTTTGGATCCAATGCGATAGCAGGACTCATTGTGCTTGTAAGGTGAATACCTTTAATATAGGTACCTTTAGCAGCAGTTGGCTTAAGTTTGATTAATGTTTGAATAATTTCGTGTGCATTGTCATAAATTTGCTCCGCTCCAAAAGAAACTTTACCAATTCCTGCATGTACGATACCAGTTTTATCAACTTTAAAGTCAATTTTACCAGCTTTCACCTCTGCGACAGCTTTAGCAACATCCATAGTTACTGTACCTGTTTTAGGGTTAGGCATTAAACCTCTAGGTCCTAAAATACGACCTAATGGACCTAATTTACCCATTACAGCTGGCATAGTGATAATTACATCAACATCTGTCCAACCGTCTTTAATTTTTTGTAAATATTCATCAAGACCTACATAGTCTGCACCAGCTGCTAAAGCTTCCGCTTCTTTATCTGGAGTAACTAATGCTAATACTTTTACATCTTTACCAGTTCCATGAGGCAATGTTACCACACCTCTCACCATTTGATTCGCTTTTCTTGGATCTACACCCAAACGTACTGCGATATCAACAGACTCATCAAATTTTGCAGAAGCAATAACTTTAATTAATGCAGCAGCATCTTTTAAAGAGTATAATTTGTTCTTTTCAATTTTTGAAGCAGCCTCTTTTTGCTTTTTTGTCAATTTTGCCATGTCTTTCTCTTAATTAAAAAGGAGCGTCTCCTGATACAGTTATACCCATAGATCTAGCTGTTCCAGCAACCATACTCATAGCTTTCTCAATTGTGAAAGCGTTTAAGTCTGGCATTTTGTCTTCAGCAATAGCTCTAATTTGTTCCCAAGTAACACTAGCTACTTTCTTACGATTAGGCTCACCTGAACCAGATTTTAGCTTTGCAGCTTCCAATAATTGAACTGCTGCAGGAGGAGTCTTAACAACAAAATCGAATGATTTGTCTTTATACACAGTAATTTGTACTGGGCATATTTTGCCAGGTTTATCTTGTGTTCTAGCATTAAATTGCTTACAGAACTCCATGATATTAACCCCAGCAGCTCCTAAAGCAGGTCCAACCGGTGGCGACGGATTCGCAGCACCTCCCTTAACTTGTAGTTTAACTACCTTACTAATTTCTTTAGCCATTTTTTAAAAAATTTAACACAACAATTTACGGAAGCAATTGAAGTGGTTATTATAGTGTAACGAAAATTATACTTTTTCTACTTGCATAAAACTTAATTCTAATGGTGTTTTTCTACCGAAAATCTTAACCATAACTTCAAGTTTACGCTTTTCTTCATTGATTTTTTCAACTGTACCATTAAAACCATTAAAAGGACCATCAATAACCTTAATAGTTTCACCCAAGTTGAATGGAATTGATTTTGTATCTGTATTAACAGCTAACTCATCAACCTTACCAAGCATTCTATTTACTTCTGAAAGTCTAAGTGGAACTGGCTCACCTCCTTTAGTTTCTCCTAAAAAACCAATAACACTGGTTATTGATTTAATGATATGAGGAATTTCTCCAACTAAATTTGCTTCGATCATAACATAGCCAGGAAAATATACTTTTTCCTTAACTAATTTCTTACCATCCTTTACAGACACAACTTTTTCAGTCGGAACAAGAACTTGAGACACATAATCAGCCATCCCTAATCTAGAGATTTCTGTTTCTATGTATGCCTTAACTTTATTTTCTTGCCCACTTACTGCTCGAACAACATACCACTTTTTAACATTACTATCTACCATAATAAAAACTACGCTTTTATCCAGTTAAAAAATCCTGCTAATGCTTTTGCAAAAAACTCATCAACTCCCCATGTTGCCAAAGCAAACAGTACTGAAAAAACAGCCACAACAATTGTTAGACGCTGCACCTCAGCCCATTCTGGCCAAGTTACATTTGACTTTAACTCTTCAAATGCTTCTGATATGTAATTAACAATTTTTGCCATTGTGATATATTTTTTATTGCACGGGCGGAGGGATTCGAACCCCCATCAACGGTTTTGGAGACCGCTATTCTACCCTTGAACTACGCCCGTAATTAAAGCCAGTGATTTCAGTTAAGAAAATCAACTGGCTTTATGTATTTTTTTATAGGATTATCCTACTATTTCAGTCACTTGACCTGCACCTACAGTTCTACCACCTTCACGGATAGCGAAACGTAAACCTACACTCATTGCGATTGGACTTAATAAAGATACATTGATAGTCAAGTTATCTCCTGGCATTACCATCTCTACTCCTTCTGGCAAAGTAATAACTCCTGTTACGTCAGTTGTACGTACGTAGAACTGCGGACGGTAGTTATTATGGAATGGAGTATGACGTCCACCTTCTTCTTTTTTCAAGATATAAACCTCAGCTTTGAAAGTCGCGTGTGGCTTAACAGATCCTGGCTTAATGATAACCATTCCTCTCTTGATATCTTCTTTAGCAACACCTCTCAATAACAAACCTACGTTATCTCCAGCTTCACCTCTATCAAGGATTTTACGGAACATCTCAACTCCTGTAATTGTAGAAGTTAACTTTTCAGCACCCATACCAATAATTTCAACAGCATCACCAGTATTAGCAATTCCAGTTTCGATACGACCTGTAGCAACAGTTCCACGACCTGTAATTGTGAATACATCTTCAACTGGCATCAAGAAAGGCTTTTCAGTATCACGTACTGGCTCTTCAATCCAAGCATCAACAGCAGCCATCAATTCAAGAATTTTAGGAACCCAAGCAGCGTCATTATTCAATCCACCTAAAGCAGAACCTTGAATAACTGGACAGTTGTCACCATCATACTCATAGAAAGACAATAAGTCTCTAATTTCCATTTCTACTAATTCCAACAACTCAGCGTCATCAACCATATCCACTTTATTCATGAATACAACCATTCTAGGAATACCTACCTGACGACCTAATAGGATGTGCTCACGAGTTTGTGGCATTGGACCATCTGTAGCAGCAACTACCAAGATAGCACCGTCCATTTGAGCAGCACCAGTAACCATGTTTTTTACGTAATCCGCGTGACCAGGACAGTCAACGTGAGCGTAGTGACGGTTAGCAGTTTCATACTCTACGTGAGATGTATTAATTGTAATACCTCTTTCTTTTTCTTCAGGAGCATTATCAATTTGATCAAAAGATTTTGCTTGACAGTAACCAGCATCAGATAACACTTTAGTTATTGCAGCAGTTAATGTAGTTTTTCCGTGATCTACGTGTCCGATTGTACCAATGTTTAAGTGCGGTTTCGAACGATTAAAGGTTTCTTTTGCCATTTTACTTAGATTTTAATCTTTATTAATTTATTAGTGTTCAAAATTTTTTAATTGAGCCAATGTCGGGAATTGAACCCGAGACCTCTTCCTTACCAAGGAAGCACTCTACCCCTGAGCTACACCGGCAGAGAGTTCTTTTTAGATTTATGATTTAGAATTCAAATTAAAACTTAAAAACCATTACACAAACCCAAACTTCTTTTTTCGTGGGGAGAGCAGGATTCGAACCTGCGAAGTTCACACAGCAGATTTACAGTCTGCCCTCGTTGGCCGCTTGAGTATCTCCCCCTTTTTTTATGATTGCAGATTTTTTTGATTGAGGATTAGTGATTTTTGATTTTCAAAGAATCTGAAATCTAAAATCGTTAATCTAAAATCTTATATCTATTGAGCCGGCGGAGGGACTCGAACCCACGACCTGCTGATTACAAATCAGCTGCTCTAGCCAACTGAGCTACGCTGGCAGTATCAATAAAAAAGTCCGCTATTTCTAACGGACTGCAAATGTATAGATTTTATCTTTCAATCAAAACATTTTTTGAAAAAAATTTCAATTATATATGCGTTCTTATCTTTTCTTTCCTTTTTACCAGCAAACGCTCTAATGATTCCGCCGATAACTCTACCGCCTCCTCAAAAGTTTTACACTGTTTTTTAACCACAAAATCATCTCCAGGTACATTTACCTTCATCTCAACGATTTTATTCTCTTTTTCACTTATATTTTCTACTTTCAAATAGACATCTGAAGAAACCACCTTATCGTAGTATTTTTCCAATTTATCCATTCTACCTTGAACAAAATCTACTAGTTTCCCATCAACCGTAAAGTTAACAGCGTGAACATTTACCTTCATAATCAATATTTTTTATGGTTAAACTTTAGAATCGTCATTACCTCTAGGATGCGCACCAACATAGATTTTTTTCAACTCTGATAAACTGTTGTGAGTATAAACCTGCGTCGAAGCCAAACTAGAATGCCCTAACAACTCCTTAACTGAATTCAAATCAGCTCCATTATTCAATAAATGAGTTGCAAACGTATGTCTTAACATGTGCGGACTTCTCTTTACCTTTTCGGAGACTTTACTAAAGTAAGAATTTATTAAACGATAGACAAAAGATTCACTCAATTTTAATCCTTTTTTTGTCAAAAAAAAATAAGCTTCATCCTTAACAATCTCTAAACCACTCCTCTCCTTAAGATACAAACGCATTTGTTCCATCACCACCGACAAAACGGGAATAATACGTTCTTTACTTCTTTTCCCTAAAACTTTAATCGTTCCATTAGAAAAATCAACCGCATCTAGCTTTAAATGAATCAATTCCGCCCTTCTGATTCCTGTAGAATACAATAATTCAACTAACAACCTGTCTCTAACTCCTTCAAATCCTTTTTCCAGCTCAAAACCCTCCAATACAAGATTCATTTCTTTTTCCGAAAAAGGAATTTGAATTTTCTTAGACACCTTCAAAGACCTATACTTCAATAAAGGATTGACTTCTATTTGTTTTATTTTTAAAAGAAATTTATAAAACGCTTTTAGCGAAGCTATTTTTCTGTTCACAGAAATTGTAGACAAACCATCTTCAACTAAAGACACAACCCAAGACCGGATTTGAACATACTCAACCGAAACAATATCCTGCTGATTAAAATTTGCCGCATTGTATTCCTGAAAATCAGACACGTCTTTCACATAAGCACAAAGTGTATGAGGAGAATACTTTTTCTCTTTTTGAAGATAATCTGTAAATGCTTCTAAATTTGTAGCCATAAAAAAACCGTTAGCATCAAATTTATAAAAAATCTGACCACTAACGGTTATATTTGTTTCAAAAAGAAAACTACTAACTCTCTAAACCATCTTTCATGTTTTGGATGTAAGCCGCTTTTTGGAATTTCATTCTATTTTTAACTGACGGCTTAATGAAAGCTGTACGAGCTCTTAATTGACGAACTGTTCCAGTTTTATCAAATTTTCTTTTATAGCGCTTTAATGCTCTATCGATATTTTCTCCGTCTTTAATTGGTATAATTAACATAATTTTGACACCTCCTCTCGTTAAGGCTGCAAAAGTAATTATTAATTATTAATTATGAGTTATGAATTTTGACTTATTTTTAAATTAAGATAAAAGAACATAGAATAAAGAAAATAGATTTCATCATTGTTGATTAAAAAACTTCTTTATTCTTTATTCTTTATTCTTTATTCTTTATTCTTTATTCTTTATTCTTTATTCTTTATTCTTTATTCTTTATTCTTTATTCTTTCAACAAATTTCTCGAAATCACTACTTTTTGAATCTCAGTAGTTCCTTCCCCAATGGTACACAACTTAGCATCTCTATAGAATTTTTCTACTGGAAAATCTTTGGTAAATCCATAACCTCCATGAATTTGGACTGCTTCATTAGCTACTTTTACACATACTTCAGAAGCATACATCTTAGCCATAGCTCCAGCAGTAGTCACAGGACGATGTTGCTGCTTTAAGAAAGCCGCTTTATGTAATAATAATTCTGAAGCTTCAATTTCTGTAGCCATATCCACTAATTTAAAAGAAATTCCCTGAAATTCAGAAATAGCTTTTCCAAACTGATACCTTTCTTTCGAATATTTTAAAGCCGCTTCATAAGCTCCTTTTGCAATTCCTAATGATAAGGCTCCAATAGAAATTCTTCCGCCATCTAATATTTTCATTGCCTGAATAAAACCTTCACCTACTTCTCCTAACCTATTCGCGTCTGGAATTCGACAATTATCAAAAACTAATTCGGCAGTTTCACTCGCACGCATGCCTAATTTATTCTCTTTTTTACCAGAAGAAAACCCGACCGTTCCTTTTTCGAACACAAAAGCAGTCATTCCCCTAGAATCTCCTTTTTCACCAGTACGAACAATTACTACCGAAATATCACCAGAAACGGCATGAGTAATAAAGTTTTTTGCTCCGTTTACAATCCAAAAATCACCATCTTTTTTTGCAGTAGTATTCATTCCCGCAGCATCCGATCCTGTATTGTGTTCCGTTAACCCCCAAGCACCTATGTGTTCTCCCGATGCTAATTTAGGAATCCATTTCTTTTTTTGTTCATCGTTACCAAAAGTCAAAATGTGATTTGTACACAAAGAATTATGTGCCGCAACCGATAAACCTATAGAAGGATCAACCTTAGAAAGCTCTTCAACAATGGTAATATATTCATGATAACCTAATCCTGAACCACCTAATTCTTCTGGAACTAAAATACCCATAAAACCCATTTGCCCCAATTGCTTAAACAAAGGAACTGGGAAAAACTGAGCTTCATCCCATTCCATTATATAAGGTCTTATGTTTTTTTCGGCAAAATCTCTAATGGATTGAGCAATCATATTTTGTGTCTCACTATTATCAAAATACATATTATAGTTTTTTTGTTTAAAAGTCCAAATATAAGGCTATAATAGTTGCATTCTCAATAGACATTCCTTTAATTTTTGTTAAATCGGTTGCATTTTTAATATCCCCATAACTACTTCGGTAAATAACAATTTCTCGTGCCAAACTGTATTTGAAATAAGGAAACTGAGTCAATTCCTTCACCGAAGCGTTATTAATATCTATTTTTTTTAAACTAGGAAGAGTTCCAACTTTAAAATTAGTATTCAATTGTTCAATAACTTCAGGTGACAATCCCCAGACATCTTTCATTTGATCCATAGAAACAAAACCGCCCAAACTCTCTTTGAACTTTAAAATTCGCTTCGAAATCACATCACCTATTCCATAAATTTTAATTAAATCTTCGTGAGTAGCCTGATTAATATCCTTAACAATCAATTTCTCTTTTTTTGAAAAATAGGCTGGATTTGTTTTCGAAAAAGCAGCCGACTTAGCCAATGATTTATTTTTAACCCAATCAGGAAATTTAAAATAAGGAGCTATAACCGCCAATAAAGAATCAGAAACACCCGTGATTAATTGAAATTCCTTGACTGAATTGACATACTTATTTTCTTTTCGAAAAGCCTGAAGTTTATCAATCTCCTCCACTGACATACCGAGTTGATAACCTTTGTAATCCGTGATAAAATTTGGATTAAAAGGATACAATTTAATCGTTTGCTGTTTTAGTTGGTTTTCAAGAACATTGATTTCAGAATGCATTGCAAGCCATTTTTGCTCTACTAAATCTACTTTTGGAGTAGTTTTAAAATCTACTAAGAAAGAAACAAACTGAATTACAATTATAATAAAAAACAGTCCCAGAATTCCTCTTTGCTGTTCTTTTGTAAATTGAAAACAATCCATACTCTTTTTAAAAATCATTGCTTTGAACATTAAATCTTACAAGATAAATTTACAAATAATTTTTAATCTAATTCAAAAACATAATTATTGTTTTTCCATAAAAAACTATACTTTTGAAACATTATAACCAAAAAAACACAATACCATGTCTATCTGGAGAAGAAAACCATTGAGCCAACTTTTAGCCGAAGCCGAAGATTCTGAAAAAGGATTAAAAAAAACACTAACAGCTCCTGGTCTTGTTGCATTAGGTATAGGAGCCATTATTGGTGCTGGATTATTTTCAATAACCGGTCTCGCCGCTTCGCTAAATGCAGGTCCAGCAATAACCATTTCTTTTCTTATTGCTGCTTTGGGTTGTATTTTTGCAGGTTTGTGCTATGCTGAATTTTCATCGATGATTCCTGTTGCAGGAAGTGCTTACACCTATTCCTTTGCAACAATGGGAGAATTTATAGCTTGGATAATTGGTTGGGATTTAGTGCTCGAATACGCTGTAGGAGCCGCAACGGTCTCTATTAGTTGGTCTCGCTATCTAGGTAAATTATTAGAAGGTTATGGAATTCACCTTAGTGATTCGTATATGCTTTCTCCTTTCGAAGGTGGAATAATTAATCTTCCGGCCGTATTTATTGTTATGGCTGTATCAATGATTTTAATAAGAGGAACTAAAGAATCCGCTTTATTTAACGGAATTATCGTTTTATTAAAAGTATCCATTGTATTAATTTTTATTGCCGTGGGATGGCAATATATCAAACCTGAAAACTACACGCCTTACATTCCTGAAAATACTGGAAAATTTGGAGAGTTTGGTTTCTCAGGAATTATTAGAGCTGCGGCTATTGTGTTTTTTGCTTATATTGGCTTTGATGCTGTTTCGACTGCTGCGCAAGAAGCTAAAAATCCAAAAAGAGACATGCCTATTGGTATTTTATTATCATTAGCAATTTGTACGGTGTTATATATCTTGTTTGCTCACGTTATGACAGGTGTTATCAATTACCAAGCTTTTGCAGGAAAAGACGGAATTGCCCCTGTTGCTATTGCAGTTGAAGCCATGGGGCCTACTGGAGCTAACGGAATGATTACCCCCGCTTATCCCTGGTTGAATAATGCTATTTTACTAGCTATTCTGGGCGGTTATTCTTCTGTTATATTAGTTCTTTTAATGGGGCAAAGTCGTGTATTTTTCTCGATGAGTAGAGATGGTTTAATTCCAAAAGTTTTTTCTGAAGTTCATGAAAAATTTAGAACTCCTGCTAAAAACAATTTATTGTTTATGTTAATTGTAAGTGTTTTTGCTGCTTTTGTTCCTGCAAGAGTAGTTGGCGAGATGACTAGTATCGGTACTTTGTTTGCTTTTATTTTAGTATGTCTCGGCGTATTGATTATGCGTAAAAAAATGCCTGAAGCACCAAGAGCTTTTAGAACTCCTCTTGTTCCTTTTGTTCCTATTGCGGGAGTTATCGTTTGTTTATTTATGATGGTATTTTTGCCATTAGACACCTGGATTAGACTTATCGTTTGGATGATGATTGGTTTTGATTTGTACCTATTCTACGGAATGAAAAATAGTGTTCTAAATAAAGGACAATACAGTTTAAAAAATCAAAAAACAGTTTCAGGATCTGGATTAGGAATGGTGTTCATACTTGTTGTCATTGCTTTCATACACCATAGCGACCCTAATTTAAATGACACTTATTTGTTTTATTTTTCATTATTTTTCTCTATAATTCATGCTTTTGTTTATGGCTACAGTTTCAAAAAAGCAAAATAATTAACTCATTATAATAAAAAAAGGGACTCTTAAAAATATTTTAGAGTCCCTTTTTTATTGCATTTTAAAATTACAAATCAAAAACAGAGGTCCTTTTAGCTCTAATTAAATCCTTCAAACGAATCCAAAAAGCCAAAGTTAAGTAAATCCCAAAACCTAGCCCTACAGTTACAAATGAAATGTAAATAAAAAACAATCGAACGCTGGTAACTCGCATTCCCAAACTATCTGCAAGTCGTGAAGAAACTTGAAATCCGTATTTTTCGAAAAAAAACTTAAGTTTTATGATTGCCGACATGATTTAAACTGTTTTAAGAATGAGGTAAAATTACAAAAATAATACACAATAGCAACCACTAACTTTTTTTCAACAACTCGGTTCCAATAGCACATTCCAAACATTTTCCTGCACTACAATACTCATTTCTCAATTGCAACAAAGACTGGGTCTCAAACGAATTATTGGCTTTTATTCCAAAAAAACTAAACTTATCTATAATACTATTTCTCTCGGGAGCAACGGAAACTAAGGTTGTCATCAAATCCTCTGCTATCTCCTTCCCTAGACTTTTAGCATAAGCAAACTGAATGGGGATAATGGTATTAATGAGTAATAAATCTACAAAAGATTTGGAGAGTTTTTTTAATTTCTTCGGACTCACTTTATCAAATTGGTAATGCGTTTCCCAATAAGTCGATGTACTTACTTGAAACAATTGATAAATGGTGTCAATGGAAAAATTATTATTAATTTTCGAAAATAAATTTTGATGCAAATGATACAAATGAGCCAATTGTGAAAGCCGAATGGTTGGGAAATTATCTGGACGATGTTTAAAAAACTGAACTTGCCCTTCGCTTTCTGGCTCTAATTGGTATTTATGTAGTAGATAAAAATACCTGAATTTTAAATCTTTGAAATAAGCATCTTCTTTCTCTGAATCCAACAAAGCTGCTTTTCCAAACAAAAGCGCCTCTAAATTCTCTACTTCAAAACTTTCTTTTCTTATTATGGTAAAAGAAATTGATTTGGCAACTTTGAAAAAAGTTTCGCCATTGGTATTCAATCCAAAATTTTTAGCCAGCATACAAAACAATACTGCTTCCCAATCCATATTAGTTTGTTCTAACAACTCATAAATTGCTTTTGATTTTCTTTCTAAACGCTCAAAAAACAAACGTTCCTGCCAATTTTTTAAAACAAAATCATCAAAATCTTGTAGTTGTTTTTCGCAAAAGATCCATGATTTTGGAGTCAATAGCTTTTGATAATTTACTAAAACCTCTTTTTCAACATAATTTTTAAGTTCTAAAACAGGGATTTCAGTATTATTTTTTCTAAAAACTTCGGTGTCGTGTTCCCAAACCACATGAAGGATCACATTTTCATAAGCAGTATCTTTTTCATGATGATGCACATACCAATCGGAAGATTTCAGATGGATTTCTACATTACCCGCCCATTTTTGGTTCCCAATAATAATTTGGGCATTAAAAAAATCTGGACCCGCTTGTTGTAAATATTGACCAACATTGATGATGGTAATTTCTTGATCGCTAGAAGTTTTTAAATTCAGTGCATCAAACTTCTTGAATTTCCATAAATAGTGTAAAAAATCTTCTTTCATCATAATGACTTAAAAAATAAATACACTAATTTAATGAAAAAGCCTACACGAAAAACTTTAGAATTGATTTTCTTACTGCATAAGATACAAACGGGCACAAGCTCTAGCATCAGACAATGCTTCGTGGTGATTCAACTGAATATTCATTGCACGGCAACAATCACTAAGTTTAGTAGGCTTTAAGCCTTTGGCTTTATAAATTTTTACGGTACATTCCCATCGTGAAGCAATATCCAAATCGGCGTAATCTAAACCGTAATACGCCATGGATTTAGCCAAAACATTTCGATCAAAACTCTCGTTGTGTGCTACAACCACTCTATTTTGAAGTCGTTTTTGAATTTCAGGAAATACTTGAAGGAAATTTTTCTCCCGCGCCGTATCACTTGGATAAATCCCATGCACTTGAATGGTAAATGGCGAATACAAATTATTAGGTGGTTTGATTAAAGTTACAAACTCATCTACAACAATTCCGTTCTCCACCGTAACAATCCCTACAGAACAGGGATGAAAAGCAGTAGCGGTTTCAAAATCTATGGCGGTAAAGGTCATAATAAAAAAACTAATTAAAGAAATTCCATATCAATCCAAAACGAATAGTCATATCGCGATACGGATTATTAGGTGCCGAATAATAATTATTTCCTGTATAAGCCGCATTAAAATGTTCCGCTTTTATATAAATTCTGGTGCGTTGTATTTTAGCGTTGATAAAGAAATCAAGGTTAGGGTAATTTCCAATTTCCTTTTTATTTTGAATAAAAAATTCTCCAATAACCGGATTGTAATCGTTAGCAAAATAATTGGTAAAATAATTCAAAGTGATTCCTGCTTGAAGAAACAAGGCTCTTTTAAAGAAATAATTAGTAAAATACAAGGTGTTGCGAGTAACTAATTCCGGCACATTCAATATGGCATCTTGCTGATCTACTTTTTGATACAAAACCGTATTATTCAACGCAAATTTCCCAAAAGTAATCTCCTTATTCAATTTAAGAGACAAATAATTAATGGTTCCACTATATTGATTTGGAGTAACTATTTGCTGCAATTCATCGGTTGCTACATTTTCAAAATACAAATGATCGGTGAGCGTCGACAACTCTAACGAAGCTTCAAACCAAGGTGTTACTGCATCTCCACTAATTACATTAATTTTTTCGTTTTTAAAATCATTCGACCAATTGTATCCTACATAATTACTTTGGTACAAATTATAATTATCGTTAGGCAATTTATTTAGATTTTGATATCCAAAAACAAACTGGAAATCATCATTCAAATTATAATCTAATTTGGCATCTAAATTAGACAAAGACTGATTTGTAATGGATCTTGACAGCAAAAACTTCCCATGCCATTTGTTTTTTTGATATTCATATTGCCCTCCAACACTGTTAATATTTCGAGATAAAGTCGAAGGAATTACTTTTGTTGATATAGTTGGTGTAGTAGAAGGATTTTCGGCATCGTCTCTAATTAATATTCGACTGTAATAATAATTACTACGAAAATCATCTATAAAAAATTGAAATTCTCCTAGTGTTCTGTTTTCGTACTTCAAAGCTGCTTTGTTGTACATCTTGTTGTAACGCGTTTGATCTTTAAGTTCCGAAGTTACAATAGCATCACCAAATCGTTGAACAGCTTGTGTTCCCACTGCCGAAAGTAATGTAGGCTGATAGTATTCGAAGAATTTATTTTCATAATTTAACTGATGCATTACATATAAATTATTATCTCCTTCCGTTGGATTGACTCTAAAAGCATGATCTACAAAAATACGTTTTGCTCTTATAAAAGATTCGGCATCCGTTAGAAAAACCTGCAAACGTTGTCTGTTTTCAAAGTCTGGATTTTCGCTTTCAAAATCTTCTACGGTTGTAATTCCGCCATTTTCTTCATTTAAAGCATCCTGAGAAACAAAATGTGCATTTAGAAGATAACGTTTACTTAGAGTATGATAACTTGACGTAAACCTAAAACTTCCAGTAGTAGTAAACTGATTGATGTATTTTCCTTCTGAACGCAAACCTTTGTAAGCAATAGAAAAATTAAGATTAGGCGCCAAATTTAATGTGAAAAATGAGTCTACCGAATGTCCTCTTCCCAAAGTAGATTTAAAAAACAATTCGGTAACAGGAGTAGCAACTGAACTATACCTAATTTGATTTGCCTCTAAAAAATTAAACTGTTTTCCTTTGAAACCAAATTCTGGATAAGGTGAATAATCAGTCAAACTGTACTGAAGTGTATTGTAAGGCTGTCCTTCATTTGGGAAAGCCAATAATCCAAAAAGATCTCTTCTAAGATAATTGTGACTGTATTCTCTTTGAATAGTAAGCGAAGTATCTAAATAAGTGGTATCTCTTTCTAAAGTAATAAAACGGTACAAATCAATTGATGCAACTTTGGCTGTATCTTTATCCTTATCATTTGCTCCTTTCAACCTGTCCGAAAAACTTCTTTTAGGCTCTTCTTCTCTTGAATCTACTTGAGAAAACACCAATGTGGGTACTACTAAAAAATATAAAAAAAAGAGAATTCTCATTCGGAATAGCTATATAATTTGGGTTCTATTTCAAAACTAATAATGAAGCAAAGGTAAACGATAAAAGCGTATAAAAAAACAACTTAATTCTACCTTCTTTTCAAGTAAACGTTAGAATAACGAACTATTATCTTAAAAATTTTATAATCTTTGCTTTTCAAAAAATCTTCTATATGCTTGCCTCTACTTTTTCTCAACTTATTCTTGAAGCAGGAACCGACGAAGCGGGTCGCGGTTGTCTTGCTGGGCCCGTAACTGCTGCTGCAATCATCCTACCTCAAACTTTCAACAATTCTATTCTAAACGACAGTAAACAACTTTCTGAAAAAGTTAGAGAACAATTACGCCCCATAATCGAAGAACAAGCCGTTACTTTTGCCGTTACCCATTTGCTTCCAAATGAAATTGACGAAATCAATATCCTAAACGCTTCTATGAAAGGCATGCAAGAATCGGTTTTGAAATTAAATCTTGTCCCTGAGTTTATTATTGTGGATGGTAATAGAGCTTTGAATGCCAAATTAGGTCTAAAAAATACCACAGGAAAACAATTCACAACTGAGGAAATCGAATTACTAAAATCAATTCCGAATCAAAGTATTATTAAAGGAGATTCGAAATATTTGAGCATTGCAGCCGCTTCCGTTTTGGCAAAAACCTATCGCGATGAATACATGAACAAGATTCACGAAGAATTCCCGATGTACAATTGGAAAAAAAACAAAGGCTATCCTACCAAAGAACATCGCGAAGCTATTCGGAAATATGGCACTACAAAATACCACAGAATGAGTTTTCGATTGTTGCCGGAACAGCTGGTTTTAGATTTATGATTGAAGATTAACGATTTTTGATTTCAGATTTACTACTGCGTGCAAAATTTACCGCAAAGTTCTCAAAGTTTTTTTGCTACGAAGACGCAAAGGGAAAAAGAAAAATCAGTGTAAATCTGCTAAAATCCGTTAGATCTGTGTTCCAAAAAACATGGAATTTAATTAAAATTCAGCTTCGAATAAATCTGTAAAATGTTTCAGGATTTTTGATTTTACTTCAGCTTCATCGACTTTTTCGACACCAAGTTCTACATTTAAAGTAGTCACTGCTTTTCCACGAATTCCACAAGGAATAATATTATCAAAATAACCCAAATCGGCATTGACGTTTAGCGCAAATCCGTGCATGGTTACCCAACGCGAAGCGCGCACACCCATAGCACAAATTTTACGGGCAAATGGCGTTCCTACTCCAAGCCAAACTCCTGTTTCACCATCACTACGTCCGGATGCTACACCATATTCGGCTAAAGTCAGAATAATAGCTTCTTCCAGAAAACGCAAATATTTATGAATATCTGTAAAAAAATTTTCTAAGTCCAAAATGGGATAACCTACAATTTGTCCCGGGCCGTGATAGGTAATATCACCACCACGATTGATTTTGTAGAAAGTAGCACCTTTAGCTTCGAGCTGTTTTTCGGACAACAATAAATTCTCTAAATCGCCGCTTTTCCCTAAAGTATAAACATGCGGATGTTCGACAAAAAGTAAATAATTTGGCGTTGGAATTTGCGTTTCTTCTCTACGGTTTTGAATTTTCAAGTCGACAATACCTTTGAACAATTCTTCCTGATATTCCCAAGTCGATTTGTAATCTTTAGTACCTAAATCTTGAAGTTGGATTTTTTTGTTCATGTCTCATTTGTGAACTGCAAAAATACAATTAATTATTTTCTTTTGCCACGAAGCCACAAAGTCACCAAAAACAAACGAAAAATATATCCTACCGCAAATTATTTTTTCCTTATTTCTAAAAAAAATAAAGAATTCAAACTCTGCCTTAATTAGTCACAACATTTCCCAAGAAACTCAAAGCATAAGGAGAAGTAAAAAATTTGCGAATTTGCGGTCATTTTTTTTTAATCTATTCAAAAACCACATTCAGATTCAACTTTTCCGGATTCTCTGAGTAATCAGTAAAAGGATATTCAACAGTAATGGTTTTTCTGTCGGCACTAAATAACGCATCGGGATTAGAAACCGATTTTACAGCTTTAGGAAAATGGTATTTCAAAGTATATTTGGACGAAGCAAAAATCATTTTAGCCATTCCCAGAGAATCATTTTTCACTTTATCCAAAGCTTCTTTATTCATTGTAGCGCTACGAGTAAATGTTTTGCCATTATAGGAATAATCTACTTTTGCATTACTCCCCAAACCATCTGTCAAAGGATTAGCCATTCCTCCATTATCTGATTTTCCTTTTAAATCATTTAATATTTTAAATCCATCCATCATGTTTTGCAAATCGGCTACACTTTTAAAAGGCGTATCCATAGAGAATAAAAACTGTTGTTTTTCAGCATTCATTTTTATACGCATCACAAAATTCTCCATTTTTTTCAATGCTGCTTGTTGCTCTGGTGACAATTTAGCAATACTATCCTTTTTAGCTTCAAAAATTTCTTTGAATGAAAAAGTAGAGTCAATAACCTTAGTGTCTTTTTTTTGATTTAAACCTTCCGACAATTTATCCCCAGCCATCGCCATCAATCCTGCTCCATCCATTTCTAATGCAAAAGTTCCGGTTCCGTCGTCTTTTACATTTAGGTTTTCGGTGAAGTTGCAGCTAGAAAATACCAATAAGAAAGTAAGAAAAAGTAGAAATTTTGATTTCATCGTGCTTTTGAATTTTTTTCCAAATATACAAAGGAGGTTTCAATTCTTTTATTCATAATTTGAAAAAAAGAATTTCTAGTATAGCCCCGATAGTAGTGAAAATCCTTTTTTGTCCGCTGCAGCGGACAAAAAAGATTGCAACGGATAGCGGGACAAATTATGATTAAAAACGGAGATTTTCAGCTCATAAAATTTCTAAAATCATTTTCAAATTTTCAAATTGCCACATTTTCAAATTTGACTATCTTTGCGGTCTTAAAAATCAGACTATAATGGCATTATCCGAACAAGAAATCATCCGAAGAGAAAAACTTCAATCTTTACGCAACTTAGGAATCAATCCTTATCCTGCTAATCTTTTTCCTGTAAATCATACTTCGAAGCAGATTAAGGAATCTTTCGAAGAAGGGAAAAAAGTGATTGTTGCTGGGCGTTTGATGAGTGTGAGAGATCAAGGAAAAGCTTGTTTTGCTGAATTGCAGGATAGCGAAGGACGTATTCAATTGTACGTGAATCGCGATGTTTTATGTGAAGGTGATGATAAAACTTTGTACAACCAAGTATTCAAAAAACTGACCGATTTAGGTGATTTTATTGGTATTGAAGGCGAATTGTTTACCACCAAAGTTGGTGCGCAATGTATTCGTGTGGACGAATTCACTTTTTTGAGTAAAACGTTGCGTCCGCTTCCTTTACCAAAAGTAGATGAAGATGGAAAAGTGCACGATGCTTTTAACGATGCCGAATTGCGTTACCGTATGCGTTATGTGGATTTAACGGTAAACCAAAACGTAAAAGATACTTTTATCAAACGTACTAAATTGTTCAACGCTATGCGTGGATTCTTTAATGATGCTGGATATCTAGAAGTGGAAACTCCTGTTTTACAAGCCATTCCGGGTGGTGCTGCAGCACGTCCGTTTATTACGCACCATAATTCATTGGACATTCCGTTGTACATGCGTATTGCGAATGAATTGTATTTAAAAAGACTAATTGTTGGTGGATTTGATGGTGTGTATGAGTTTTCGAAAAACTTCCGTAATGAAGGAATGGACAGAACACACAACCCAGAATTCACAGCAATGGAAATATATGTAGCCTACAAAGACTACAACTGGATGATGGAATTTACCGAGAAATTGTTAGAGCATTGTGCTATTGGCGTGAATGGAACTAGCGAAGCTACTTTTGGCGAACACCAAATTAGTTTCAAAGCGCCTTATGCGCGTGTAACGATGACCGATTCTATCAAACATTTTACCGGTTTTGATATTTCTGGAAAAAGCGAAGCTGAATTATATGAAGCAGCTAAAGGAATGGGAATCGAAGTAGATCAAACCATGGGAAAAGGAAAATTGATTGATGAGATTTTTGGAGCGAAATGCGAAGGGAATTATATTCAGCCAACGTTCATTACTGATTATCCAAAAGAAATGTCTCCGCTTTGTAAAGAACACCGCGACAATCCTGAATTGACGGAGCGTTTTGAGTTAATGGTTTGTGGTAAAGAAGTAGCAAATGCATACTCTGAATTAAATGACCCAATTGATCAAAGAGAACGTTTTGAAGACCAAATGCGTCTTGCTGCCAAAGGTGATGATGAAGCAAATGGAATTATCGATGAAGATTTCTTGAGAGCATTAGAATACGGAATGCCTCCAACATCTGGATTAGGAATAGGAATGGATCGCTTGATGATGTTCTTGACGAATAATGCTTCTATCCAAGAAGTATTGTTGTTTCCGCAAATGCGTCCAGAGAAAAAACAGTCAAAACAATTTGTAATAACTGGTGATGAAAAATTAATATTTGACATATTAGAAAAGTCAACTAAAATGGAATTAGTTGATTTAAAACAAAAATCCTTTTTATCTGGAAAAAAATGGGATAAAGCAATTAAAGAATTAAGAACTTTAGGATTTATAAAAATTCACACAGAAAATGAAATTAAATATGTTGAAGATATTTTTTTAAAAAATGAATCAACCGGTGAAGAACCATTCTTCTCTGAATTAAATATTTAAAACAAAATATTTAAAATATTCATTTAATCAGTTTGATAATAACATTGATAACTGGTTATGATTGTAGTTTGTTCCTTAAATTGGGTTTAGGCATTTTGTATGATTGTATAACTTGTTATTTAAATAAATCAAAACTTATGGAAAAAATAAAAAACGGCGTGTTTAAAACTTTGACTGCGTGAGCACAATTTTATCACAAACTACAATCATAATGAATAGTTCAAAGTATAGGGTTCGAATCCCTTCTCACGCGCACAAAAAAAGAGCTTTAAATTAAGCTCTTTTTTTATTTTAAACTAACAAAGCCGCTTTATTGTCAATATCATTTTGAGCGAGTAAGGATTCGATGTTATTGAAAGTCACTAGAGCAATCTGCGTTAAAGCTTCATTGGTAAAAAAAGCCTGATGCGCTGTAACCAAAACATTCGGAAAACTCATTAAACGCTGAATGGCATCGTCCTGAATAATATCTTCTGAAAGATCTCTGAAAAAAAGTTTTTCTTCCTGTTCGTAAACATCAATGCCTAAATAGCCTACTTTACCTTTTTTTAATGCTTTAATTACATCCGAAGTTTGAATTAATGCTCCTCGGCTTGTATTGATAATCATCACATGTTCTTTCATTATCGAAAGTGATTTTTTATCTATAAGATGTTTTGTTTTTTCATTCAACGGACAATGCAACGAAATAATATCCGATTCTTTAAAAATAGTTTCTAATGAGACAAAAGTTACTCCGTTCTTCTCCATTTCCGAATCGGTAACGATGTCAAAAGCCAAAACTTTACAACCAAAACCTGTAATGATTTTAGCAAACGCTTTTCCAATATTTCCTGTTCCAATAATCCCAACCGTTTTTCCATGCAAATCAAAGCCCAACAATCCGTTTAAAGAAAAATTTTGTTCCCGAACTCGATTGTATGCCTTATGAGTTTTTCTGTTCAATGTCAAAATCATTGCCATGGCATGTTCCGCAACCGCTTCTGGAGAATAAGCTGGAACGCGACATACTTTTACATTGTGTTTTTTAGCAGCTTCTAAATCGACATTATTGAAACCCGCACAACGCAAAGCAATAATTTTCACTTTTTTTTCTGCTAGTTGTTGGATTACCGACGCATTGACAACATCATTAACAAAAACACAAACCACATCAGTATTGCTAATTAACTTTACTGTTTGCTCATTTAATTGAGTTTCAAAAAAATCTAATTCGTAACCAAAATCGGTGTTGTATTTTTCAAAGAAAACTTGATCGTAAACCTGGGTTGAAAAAAAAGCGACTTTTGATTTTATTGGTAAAATGGGATGTTTCATGAGTTATTTTTAAAGAATTCCTTCTGTTTTAAAGTGTTTTCAAGTTAGGCAATAAATCTTAAAGTAGTTAAGAAATAATTTTATTTAAATACCTATTTTAATTACACACTAAACTAGTGTTATCAAAAACAAAATTACATCAGAATATTAATTATTTAATAGTAGACTTTGTATAAATTAATTTCCCCACTCCGCCGCGGTGGATGTAATTTTGATGAATTTTAAAAAATTTTCAAACTTTAGAAACAGGGAAAAAGAAAATTTATTTTCTTAATAAATTTAAACAGACTCTTAATCGGCATATTAAACCATTCCTGAAAAAATAAGTCTATCTAATAAATAGATTACATTTAGTAACCGTTTAAATTTTAGATATT